>JADFPU010000039.1 GCA_022562175.1 Pseudomonadota bacterium
AACCTGGTTGTAAACAAGATGAAGGGGCCTCGGCCCCTTCTTTTTTTTCCATAGGTGGCGCATTAAATCGCTACGACTCGAAAAGAAAACTGAATCGTGAATTTATCTACGCCCCTGATTGCTCCTGTGTAATTTTTAAACACTATAACAGTGAATATTTAGCTGAAAATGATATGTTATGACCTTCAGCAAATGACTTCGATGGTTGCTGGGCTGCAATGGGTTGTGCAAGGTCCGGATGTGAGAACTTTTCTGCGCGAAGAGCCATAGTGCTGGTGACAATCAAAATCAAAGCGTGACATTAAATTAGCAAATTGGATATCTAAAATGAGCAATAAACATATCGTTAAAAATTTTTACCGTGCATTAACCAAATCTGATTCTACCTGTAATATTAATGAAGCTCTGTCCTATCTTGATAAAGACGTGCTGTGGCGTGTTGCCCATCCGATTAATGATCTCAAGGGTCATGAAGAATTTCTTGCTTATTATTGGAAGCCGATTAAAACGGCACTGCCGGATATCGAATATAAACCCTTTATTATGTTGGAAGGTGATTACCAGGGTCAGCAATGGGTCAACAGCACGGGATATCTGATAGGCACCTTTGAAAAACCGCTGTTTGATATTCCGCCGACCGGGAAAGTACTCTATCTGCGTTATGGAGAACTCATGCATGTGGTTGATGGCAAGATAGTGGAATGCTATATCATTCCTGATTTCATCGATGCAATGAATCAGGCTGGCGTTAACCCAACCCGTCCATGCCTTGGTTGCAGTGGTTTAGTTATGCCGCCATCTACCATGGACGGTTTAAGTATAGGAAACAAAAATGGCGAAGAAAGTGCAAAAAGCTTGAAATTAGTACTGGACATGCTTGACGGTCTGATGCGTTACGATGGCCAGTCATTGCTGAGCATGGATCAGGAAAAGTTCTGGCATACGGATTTTATGTGGTATGGCCCGGGTGGGATTGGTACGACGCGCGGCCTCGACGGATTTCGTAAGCATCACCAAGGCCCATTTCTAGTCGCATTCCCTGATCGCTCAGTCGATACGTCCATCAGCTTTATCGCAGAAGATAATTATGTGGCAACCGGAGGCTGGCCACATATGTCTGCAACCCATACAGGGGAAGATTGGATAGGGCTGCCGGCATCCGGAAATGAATTGACGATGCGAGTCATGGATTTTTGGCGGCGTGAAGGTGAGTTGTTACGTGAGAACTGGGTAAGCATCGATATAATTCATATTCTTCTCCAGATGGGTCATGATGTGTTTCAACAAATGCGTGAGAAAATATCAACAAGCTAGAAAATAAAAAAATCATGAATCAAAGCAATCTTGAAAACAACCTATCTGCTACAGACAAGGACATCGAACAAGCTGTAGATCTCCAATCAAGCAAGCAATCCATGGCAGGATTCGATGAGGAATTTACTGATATAGTCGATTATATCCTGCGTATCACCGACTATATCTGGAAAGAAAAAAATATCGGTTCCATCGCCCGCTATTATGCCCCGGATTCTGTCATCCATACCTTAGGTGGACCGGTGCACGGCAGTGAAACCGTCATTAACAATACCATACAAACACTGGCCGCCTTTCCGGATCGACGCCTGTTAGCTGAAAATGTTATCTGGGGTGGTAATGACAAGGAGGGTTTTTATACTTCTCACAGAATCATCAGCCCTGATATGACTAATCTGGGTCATAGCGAGTTTGGCCCGCCTACAGGTAAGCAAGCTACTGTCCGGACCCTTGTGGACTGTTTAGTTAAGGATAACCAGGTTTATGAAGAATGGTTAATGCGTGACAATATGGGACTAGTACAACAATTGGGTTTTGACCCACATGCTGTTGCGCAACAGCTTGCTGAGGTAAACAGAGATAATACCCTATTACATTCGTGGCTGGCCGACGAGATTGATCGATTGCGTTCGATAACTATCGACACGCAAGCACACTTGCCACCCAGGCCGAGTGATGCATTAAATGAATTCATAGAAAATGTATTCAGTAACATCTGGCAGCAACAGGATTTAAGCACAATCGAAACCGTCTATGCCCCGGATTGTCAATTCCATGGACCCGCAAGACGTGAGTTACACGGCCATAAAGAACTCAATAATTATGTAGTTGAAATATTGAATACCTTATCCAATATCAGGCTAAGCATTGATCATATCTGTTCAATCCCATACCAGGACAACGACCTTGATGTTGCTATCCGCTGGACGCTAACCGGCTTGCATGATAAGGAAGGTATTTATGGCGCACCCTGTCACAAGGATCTGTTGATACTCGGTTGCACTCATTGGCGTTTAGTTAACGATAAAATTGCTGAAGAATGGACGATCTTCGATGAACTGGCTGTATTGCGACAGATATACAGTAATAACATTTGATCATTAGTAACTATTTCCACATAACAATGGAGCACTATAATGAAAAAAATCATTGCTTATACCTTATTTTTTGTGCTGTTCAGTCCTCTAACTATGGCTGACGATCTCAGGACACAAATAGTTGAGCAAAATAAAAAATTTATGCAGGTATTCGGCAATGACGCCAAGGCCCTCGCTGCACTCTATACAGAGAAAGGACAGGTCCTTGCACCGGGTGCTGATGTGATTGAGGGACACGCTGCAATAGCATCATTCTGGCAAGGTGTTTTTACAGCAGGGATAGTCAACATCTTACTTGAAACCATAGAGTTGACATCTCTGGATAATATAGCAATAGAAGTCGGGCGCTTCACATTACTATCCGGAACCGAAGAGCCTGTCGACCGGGGTAAATATATGGTTGTCTGGTCAAAAGATGATGGTTCGTGGAAACTCCATCGTGATATATTTAACAGCAGTGTTGCGCCTGCGGACTGAGGTACCAATGCATAACATTAACCCACAGACTTATTTGTAATTGCCTTGTGTCACTGTGGCTCTCCCTTCGATCAAAGTATTGAAAGTTTTTCGTTTTTATTCAATCAATTAATTGAAATTATCCATGCAAACATTCGACTATGTAATCATTGGCGCCGGTTCTGCCGGATGCTGTGTGGCAAACAGATTAAGCATTGATAAAACCAAAAGTGTTTGTTTGATTGAAGCCGGCCCAAAAGATAATGATTTGAGAATCAAAATCCCAATTGGCTTTGTCATGTTGATGAAGCACCCACGCTTTAACTGGTTATACGCTTCAACACCCCAGGCACAACTAAAAAATCAATCAATCCCCATGCCGCGTGGTAAAACGCTTGGTGGATCCAGTTCCATTAATAGCATGGTCTATATTCGTGGCCGGCCCAGTGACTATGATCGCTGGTCGGAATTGGGATGTAGCGGCTGGGACTGGAAATCAGTTCTACCCTATTTCAAGCGATCTGAACAAAACATACGTCTGGGTTCTGATCCACGGCATGGTGACGATGGGCCTCTGTATGTAGAAGACCCTCCCTCCCCGCATTTTCTCTGTAATGTCTTTATAGAGGCCGGCAAAGAGGCTGGCATTCCATCAAATAACGATTTTAATGGTGAAATTCAGGAAGGTTTAGGCACCTATCAATTGACAATGCATAACGGCAGACGCTGGAGTTCCGCCGATGCGTTTCTGAAACCGGTTATAAAGCGTCCTAATCTAGAGGTTATTACTAATGCTGAGGTTAAGGTTATCAATTTTAATAACAAACGCGCTGAATCTATAACTATAATAAAAGGAAACAAACTGGAAAATATCAATGTAAATAATGAAGTGATTCTATGCGCTGGCGCGATTGGCAGTCCAACAGTATTACTCCAATCGGGTATTGGTCCATCGGCACAACTTCATGATCTAGGAAGTAATATTATTCATGATCTGGCTGGTGTTGGTGAAAATTTGCATGATCACCCTGCTATATCTACATACTTCTCAGCACCTTTTGTTGGGCATGGGATTTCTTTAGGAACATTACCTTCAATTTTATTTTCACCCATAGAGTATCTGTTTAAAAGACGCGGTTTGTTAACGAGTAATACCGTAGAAGCCGGGGGCTTTGTCAGAACCAATAAAAAAATATCGGAACCGGATATCCAGTTTCACTTTATACCCGCCCGCGTCGGGCACCAGGGCAGTTTGATTGTCTGGGGAAGAGGCTATTATTCCGATGTATGCTTACTAAAACCGAAATCCAGAGGGCGACTTTGGCTGGAAAAAATAGACGGTGAATACCAGCCGCAAATCGATCCAAATCTTCTGGCAGATTCAGATGACAAACAAACACTGATTGGTGGTTTTAAAATATTAAGACAAATATTTGCAGCCAGACCATTTAGAAAATTTAATTCATCGGAAATTTACCCGGGTGATGAAGTAAAAACAGACGCTGACATCGCCGATTATGTTTTATCTCATCTTGGCACGGCTTATCATCCAGTTGGGACGTGCCGCATGGGGCCAGCAGATGATCCTTTAACTGTTGTCACACCTGATTTGAAGGTTAAGGGTTTAGACAATGTACGAGTCGCTGACGCGTCTATTATGCCGGAAATAGTAGCAGGCAATACCAATGCACCTACAATAATGATCGCAGAAAAAGCCAGCGATTTGATACTAGGAGTCTGTCCGGGAATAGAAAGCTAGACATAATGTTCTGCCATGCCCATTACTATTTCAATGGAAATATTTCAAATGCAGTCAAACTTGATTTTTTATTGCTGGTTTTATGATAACCGGGCAGAACTTCCATTGTGCATCACGCCTGTGAACACGCGCGTTTCAGGTGCTTTGTCGGGATGATTCACACGCTCCATTATTATATCTACTGCAGCTTCCGACATTTGTTTCATGGGTTGCCTTATTGTAGTGAGATCACAACCGGCCCAGATTGCCGGTGCGATGCCATCGAATCCTACTACTGATATATCACCCGGGATTTTCAAAGAGAATTCCTTGCGCAGGGTGTCCATACAACCAATCGCCATCACATCATTCGCACAGATAATCGCATCCAGCTTAGCTTTGAATCGATTTGCCAGCTCACGCGCACCGCGCTGACCACTCTCATAGCTATAGTCCCCCTGGAATACAGGGACATTATCAAACCCCAATTCACCCAGGTGATCCCGTGCACCTGCTGTACGTTGAATACTGACCAGAGAATCCTCCGGGCCACTAATTATCCCAAATGACTTGTGTCCCGCATTAATCAACGCATTGACTAATTCTCTTTCACCTGCGTCCTGGTCGCAAAATACAGCGTTTACTGATCGATTCCGGATAGTACTATTGAAAAACACCAGTGGTAGATTTCTTTCTTCAAACCAGTCAACTCGCTCAGGGGAAAGCGTAGTCGCTATAACTACCCCGTCAACCTGATATTGAAATACCAGTTCTATCATTTCATCAATATCACGCTCTCGATGTACCGTGAACAACAAGATATGTTCGCCTCGATTTGAGAAACTTTGGTTAAGTTCAAAAAGTACTTCCGGATGATGCAGGCTGGTAAATTCAGACAGGATCACCCCAACCAGATTTGTACGGCGAGTGATTAAACTACGGGCCATTGCATTTGGCTGATAACCCATTTCCGTCACCGCTTTCATTACCCGGTCCCGCATCTTTTTTGAAACACTGGCGCCGGGTTTAAAACAGCGGGATACGGCGGATTGCGATACGCCGGCATGCTCGGCTACATCATAAGACGTTACCCGTGGCCCTTTTTGTGGAAAAACCTTGTTACCGCGTGATAATTCCAGTGATGGCCTACGTGTTTGGTTCATAATGGCATTTATGCGACATTTTTAGAAAACCTTCTTACCCGTATATCCGCCTGTTCCTTGTGCCCCATGAATCCTTCCAATTCACATAGTCTGGCGCAATATTCACCGATCATAACCGATGCTTCCTTGGTGATTTTCTGGTAAGTACAAGTTTTGATGAATTTGCCTACCCATAATCCGCCGGTATAGCGGGCTGCCTTCTTCGTCGGCAGGGTATGATTGGTGCCAATGACTTTATCGCCGTAGGAGACATTCGTTTCCTGACCAAGGAATAAAGCGCCGTATGACGTCATATTGTTCAGGAAGTAGTCAGGATCTTTTGTCATAACCTGGACGTGTTCGGAAGCGATATCATCCGCGACTTCAAGCATTTCTTCATAGGAGTCACAGACGATCACCTGTCCATAGTCTTCCCAGGCTTGACCGGCAACATCAGCGGTAGGCAATGTTGTTAACTGACGCGCTATCTCCTGCAAAGTGTCTTTGGCCAGTTGTTCGGAATTCGTCAGCAGTATGGCCGGTGAATTCGGCCCGTGTTCTGCCTGCCCCAGTAAATCAGTCGCGCACAGCTCGCCATCGACTGTTTCATCCGCAATCACTAATGTTTCCGTCGGCCCGGCAAAGAGATCAATACCGACGCGGCCAAACAGCTGGCGCTTGGCCTCAGCGACGAACGCATTTCCTGGTCCTACCAGCATATCCACAGGGGCAATTGATTCGCTACCAATTGCCATTGCGCCAACCGCCTGAACGCCACCAAGGCAATAGATTTCATCAGCGCCGCCCATATCCATCGCCACAACGATGGCCGGGTGTGGCTTACCCTGGTTGGGTGGAGCCGTTGCAATTATACGCTTTACACCTGCAACTTTTGCAGTGACCACGCTCATATGCGCCGAAGCCACCATGGGATATCTACCACCAGGCACATAACATCCGACACTTTTTACCGGGATGTTCTTATGCCCCAATATCACACCGGGTAATGTCTCAACTTCCACATCCCGTAACGCATCACGTTGATGTTGGGCAAAATTTCGAATTTGCGTCTGCGCAAAGCCGATATCTTCCTTAACCTGCTCGGAGACTGCCTGATAGCAGGATTGAATTTCCTCATCAGTCAGTCGAAATGATTCGGGATCCCAATTATCAAATTTCCGCGAATATTCACGTAGCGCTGCATCCCCACGTTGGGTGATAGCGTCCAGAATATCTTCTACGGTCTTCCTTACCTTTGCATCCTGAGTAGCAACTTCTTCTCCGGATTTGCCGGTTTTCAAATACTTAATCATTCAAACATCCTCTTCTCACTAGTCATTAAATTTTTAAAAAATCTTTTCAATTGATGTTATACCTCTTGCGATGGAGAGCATCCTAAGCGATATTATACTTCGGATGCAATTTCATTATAAGAAAATAGGTGACAACCCGCTATGAACACTACACAGATACAAGCTGATTTATTAAAAAATAAAGTTGCTCTGGTCACAGGCGCCGGCCGTGGTATCGGCCGGGCCTGCACGGAAGCCCTCGCTGCTGCGGGCGCCAGGGTGATTGCCGTAGACTTGAGCCAGGCTGACTTGGATTCGCTCAAAGAGTGCTGCCCTGCTTTAATCGACACTTGGCAGGAGGACGTTACGGCTGATGCGTTTTATTTGAAGATCGAAGCCTTATCTCGCCTTGATATCCTGATTAATAATGCCGGCATGAACAAACCACAAGCATTTACCGAAGTGGATAATGAAATCTTGTCAGCGATGCTGAAATTGAATGTAGAGGCGGCTTTTCGTACCGCTCAATGCGCCACCAGGGTAATGCTAAGAGAAAACATTGAAGGTTCAATCATCAACATGTCTTCGCAGATGGGACATGTGGGCTCGCCAAGCAGAACTGTCTATTGCATGACCAAACATGCCATAGAAGGACTGACCAAGGCCATGGCTGTTGAACTCGCGCCACATGGCATACGGGTCAATGCGATTGCTCCGACCTTTGTCGAGACACCCATGACCAAGCCCATGTTTGAGGAACCGGTTTTCAGGAAGTTTGTAATGGATCGTATCCCGTTGGGACGCATCGGTCAGGTGGAGGATGTCGCGGAAGCAGTCCTGTTTCTGGCCTCATCCCGGTCAAGCATGATCACCGGTGATAGCTTGAAAGTAGATGGTGGCTGGACGGCACAGTAATGCTTTTAATTAAACAGAATAATTGAATTCGAAGAATAACCTTGATGGATGCAGGGGTTAGGGCGCATGTTTACGACTGACTATCTGGAGCGTCTTAAAGCGGGATTGAAATCCACACTAGAAAAGTGGAATATGCCGCATTCAACAGAGCTTACTCTCCTGAATGTTTCGGAAAATGCAACATTTCGGGCCTATGACCCCAATAATGGCCGCTGCCTGATCTTACGGGTGCATCGACCCGGTTACCATACAGCCAACGAAATTCAATCTGAGCTGGCCTGGATATCAGCGTTGCGTGAAGGGGGTAGTGTTGACACTCCCGCTCCAGTGCCTACCACTAGCGGGGAGATCTTAACCACCATCAACGATGGTGATGGGTACCGGCATGTGGTTGCCTTCGAGTTCATGCAGGGCGAACAGCCAAATGTGGGAGATCATTTGGCTGATTGGTTCAAAAAGCTCGGCGTCATCACTGCTCAACTTCATCACCACACAAAAACATGGCAGCGTCCGAATGGGTTTGACCGCAAAACCTGGAATACAGAGACGATGATAGGCGCCAACGGTTATTGGGGGGATTGGCGACAAGCAATTGATCTCAAACAGCAAGGGCAAGAGATTATCGCTAATGCAATCAAGCTAATCGAAAACAGGTTGGCGCTTTATGGTCAAGGGCCGCAGCGCTATGGCTTAGTGCATGCCGATCTACGGCTGGCCAACTTATTAGTTGATAAAGAGCGCCTGGGCATTATCGATTTTGATGATTGTGGATTCTGTTGGTTCGCTTACGACTTTGCTGCGGCCATCAGTTTTCATGAATTAGATCCTAGTATTGCTTTGCTGCAAAAATCCTGGCTAGCAGGGTATCGCAGTGTGGCAAGCTTTATTGAAGAAGATGAGAATGAAATCCCGACATTCATTATACTACGTCGCATTCTACTAACAGCCTGGCTCGCCAGCCATTCTGAAACACCTACAGGACAAGAGCTGGGTCCGACTTATACAGAGGGAACTGTGGTCTTGGCGCAAATGTACTTGGCACAATATGGCTAAAAAACCGCTACCCATTCTAGATCTAAATGCCTTTGCGTTTGATCAAGGTACTGTGCCGGATAAAGCCTTAGCTGAACTCATCAAGCGCCGTTATAAGACGCAGGGTCCAACCTCTATGCTATTTTACCAGGAGCCCCTGCATATTGTGCGAGGACAGGGAACATGGCTATACGATAGTAAGGGAACGAAATATCTGGATGTTTATAACAATGTTCCTTGCCTGGGGCACTGTCATCCCAAAGTAGTCGAAGCCGTCAGCCAACAACTCAGCCAACTCAATGTTCATAGCCGCTATTTGCATGACACTGTCCATATCTATACAGAAAAACTTCTGGCAACACTGCCTGATAATATTGACCGTTTGGTCATGACCTGTACCGGCAGTGAGAGTAACGATCTGGCCCTGCGATTAGCGCGAACCACTACGCAAAAAAAAGGCATTATTGTTTCCGAAGTTGCCTATCACGGCAATACGCAGATGGTGACAGAAGTCTCGCCTTCCTCTTTCAAAACGCAAGCGCCGCCTGAGTATGTTATGACTGTACCGGTAGCGGAGGTGACACATCGAGGTGACGGGGCGGCCGATTGGTTTGCAGATCAAGTGTATAGCGCAATTCAAACGCTGAATGACAGAGGCTTTGGTTGCGCTGCTTTGCTGGTCGATCCAATCTTTTCCAGTGATGGAATATACAGCGATCCGCCGGGGTTCCTGAACAAGGCTGTCGAGATTGTCCATGAGCATGGCGGACTATTCATCGCCGACGAGGTGCAGTCGGGGTTTGCACGGACGGGAGACTGCATGTGGGGGTTTCAGCGTCACAATGTTGTGCCTGACATTATTACCATGGGTAAGCCAATGGGCAATGGTTACCCCGTGGCTGGGGTTGCTTCACGTTTGGATTTACTTGAAGCACTGTGTCAGGAAGTTGGATATTTTAATACTTTCGGTGGATCTACCACTGCGGCAGCGGCCGGCCTTGCGGTGCTCAATGTGATTGAGGAAGAAGGCATGCTGGAGAATTCCCGTCAAGTGGGGGCTTACTTAAAACTGGGCCTGCATGAACTCCAGGATCAAAATCATTGCATTGCAGAGATCCGGGGGGCAGGTCTGTATATTGGCCTGGAGTTTAGTGAAGATGGCGATGTTAACCGGCCGGATGTTGATAAGGCAACTGCCACACTAAATCTATTGAGGCGTGATCAAGTCCTTGTCGGAACTGTAGGAAAGTACGGGAATGTCCTCAAAATAAGACCGCCGCTATGCTTTACTCGAGATAACGCAGATTTGTTTCTCAATAAGTTGGGTAAAGTACTCAAAGAATTAAGCTAAACCCTCATCAATATAAAATAACGACTAAAGCTATGTCCTACTTGACCGAATACAACAAATCGATCGCAAGCCCGGAGGTTTTCTGGGCGGAAAAGGCCGAGGCTCTTGAATGGTTTAAGAAGCCGGAACAGATCCTGTCAAAGGATGAAAACGGCGTGGATCGTTGGTTTGCCGATGGCGAGTTAAATACCGCCTATCTGGCACTTGATTACCACGTCAAAAACGGCCGTGCCGGCCAGGTCGCACTCTATTACGATTCTCCGGTTACCGCATCCAAACAACAGTACACCTACAAAGAGCTTCTTGATCAGGTAGCCCGCTTTGCCGGCGTGCTAAAACGTCACGGGGTCGGCAAGGGTGACCGCGTTGTGATCTATATGCCCATGGTGCCGGAAGCGGTTGTGGCAATGCTGGCCTGCGCCCGCTTGGGAGCAGTGCATTCAGTGGTATTTGGCGGTTTTGCCGCCCATGAGCTGGCGGTTCGTATCGACGATGCCAAAGCCAAAGTTGTGGTGACAGCTTCCTGCGGCGTTGAGATCCAGAAGATCATCCCTTACAAGCCGCTTTTGGATCAAGCCGTTGAGTTGTCCGCCCACAAGCCGCAAAAATGCATTATTTTCCAACGCCCCCAGGTCACCGCCGAGATGATTTCAGGCCGCGACCTGGACTGGAACGAAGAGATGGCTGCCGCTGAGCCGGCCGACTGTGCTGCGGTAAAGGCAACCGACCCTCTCTATATCCTTTACACCTCTGGAACAACCGGCAGGCCGAAAGGAGTGGTGCGTGACAATGGCGGTCATGCCGTCGCCCTTAAATACAGTATGAAAGCGATCTACGACATGAACCCCGGAGAGGTGTTCTGGGCGGCTTCCGATGTGGGCTGGGTGGTTGGCCATTCCTACATTGTTTACGGCCCATTGTTGGCCGGTCTCTCAACCGTGTTATATGAAGGCAAGCCCGTGAAGACACCGGACGCCGGTGCTTTCTGGCGAGTCGTGCAGGAGTACGGTGTCAAAGCACTGTTTGCTGCGCCGACCGCATTGCGCGCGATCAAGAAGGCGGATCCTGAATCCGAATGTCTCAAGCCCTATGACCTATCCAGTCTAAAAACTATTTATATGGCGGGCGAGCGTCTGGATCCGCCAACCTATCACTGGGTGAGGGATTTGCTGGGCCTGCCAGTAGTCGACCACTGGTGGCAGACTGAAACCGGCTGGGCGATCTGCAGCAATCTCATGGGAATTGAACCCAAGCAAGCCAAAGCGGGATCGGTGACCATGCCGGTTCCCGGTTACAATGTCCGGATACTCGATTCCGAGGGTAACGAGGTCGGTCCGAACGAGCAGGGCGCAGTTGCCATCAAGCTGCCGTTACCACCGAGTTGCTTGCCCACCATCTGGGGTGATTTCGAGCGGTTCCGCAGCGGCTACCTCTCTGCGTTTCCCGGCTATTACGTATCTGGTGACGGTGGTTATAAGGATGAAGATGGCTATGTTTTCATCATGGGGCGGACCGATGATGTTATCAATGTGGCTGGTCACCGTCTATCTACCGGCGAAATGGAAGGAGTAGTTGCCAGCCATGCAGCGGTTGCCGAATGCGCCGTCATTGGCGTGAATGATCCTCTAAAGGGCCAGATGCCGGTAGGCCTGATGCTGCTCAAGGATGGCGTTGAGATTGACGAAGGACAGTTGCAGGCGGAACTGGTTAGAATGGTTCGTCAAGAAATCGGGGCCATCGCCTGCTTCAAGAAAGCGATTGTGGTCAAGCGGCTCCCTAAAACGCGTTCGGGCAAGATTCTGCGCAAGATTCTGCGCCAGATTGCCGCCGGTGAGCAATACACTATTCCGTCCACCATTGATGACCCCGCCAGCCTGCCGGAGATTTACGACATCATGAGTGATCACGGCTTGATCGCCGAATAATCCCGCTTTTTTCGATGCCTCTGTAGCGGGCCCTTGGGCACGCTTGCGATTATCGAAACATCTGTGAGCAAGCCTAGGTTCAATGATTTTTGATTTAAATCCAGTTCGAATGCACGCACTCGGCAATCGCGGAACGTGAGCAACGAGTTATTTACCACTGCATTTTTTGTTTGATAAACGCCGTCAATTTATCAGCATTAAGTTTGTGTTGATGTACTCGTGGATGAGGTTCATAGCCGGTAAAATCGAAAAATAATGTTTCTATCTTCTCAGATGGGTCCTGCTGCTTTATCCGTTCGACTGCTTGACTAATGTAGCCGGGCCATAGAGAACCTTGACGGGTTGCGTCCATACTGCCTAATACACAGATAATCAATGCATGCGGATACTGGTTTCTTATTAAGCTGAGAAAATCCATATAAGCTTGAATGCGTGCTTGTTCTGTTGGCATTGGCTGTAGCCGCTTTTCAAGATCGATGAGCCAACTATCGTTTTGCATGAGATTGATCACAACGACATCCGGCGTCCACACAGAGAAATTCCACTCAGTGTCGTTATTACCGACAGCTGAAAGCTGGTTATAAAACTCAGGCATTATGAAATCAATCCAGCTAATCATAATGCCGATGCTGCTCTGAGAGATGCTGTGATGTTCAGCATTGAGATTTCTTGCCACAAAAGAACCATAGGCAAGATAGTTATTTTTGTCACTAGCTAAGTAGTCAGAAGCATTGTCAGCTGCTTCATTACCCATTCCCGAGGTAACGGAATCGCCATAAAACTCAATCCGTCGCGTGGGACGTTCAGGGGGTTGCAGCAACCTTGCGTCAGCATCAAGCACGAAACCCTTAAATCTAGTGCCGCCTTCTTGGCCCTCTGTTCGTTTAAAAATTTCAACCGTGTGTGGGCCGTTGTGTAAACTTGTCGAGACAACATAGGTCTGCTCGCCTGGTTCGCAATCTATGACGAAGGGATAATCGGTGTTGCCATCAATGATGACATTAAAGTAATTCTCGCCCTTTTGATCATCTAAAATTACGGCCAACGAGCTGCCGGTAAAACGCGCTTTGACACTCGAGGCTGGCCAGGACAAAAATGGCGCGTTGGCATCCGAAAAATCAATTCGCCCTGTGTATTGCAACATTTTGTTGCTTGCAACAATCGTTTTTTCTAACGTGTTCGCAACGCTTGATGTCGCGAATAACCCCAGCTGCAAAAGCGCTAGTAAGCAGATAAATCTTAACCGCATAGTTCAACTCTTCTATTTTTTTCTAATTAGTGTCCGTCTATAAACGCTATAATTTTTCTCGCAAAGGCACAAAGACGTCATGCAAGAAATCGTAATATGCTTTTATACCAATATCGTATGACTTTGCGATCTTTGCGCCTTGGCGAGAATTATCCTTCGAAGATATATGGGGACAGATTAATCCTACCCCATTATCTTAGTAAGCGTTCTAAGCTTGAGCATAGGAACGAGGAGAATAAATAGCTATTCTTTAAGTTTCCCGGTCATCGGGTCAACGCCAATCTGTTCGAACACCCCCATGTGATCTATCATGACCCAATTCTCGGCCAGCTTACCGTCCCTGATGAGCCAAAAGTCTGAAAATTGCATCTTTACCGGCTTGCCCGTGGCCGGAATGCCGAGCCAGTCGCCTTCATGAGTGCCGGTGACGTATCCTGTGCCCGCGACCCAATTTTCATCCGCAACTTCAATATCTAAACTACCGTTGTAGTCTGGAAAAGCCTGATAGAATTTCGCTATCACTCCTTGCTGAAAACCCTCCAGGCCGTGAACGTCTCCAAAACCGGGCGGGCCATGCCAGATCATATCTTCGGCCCAAAACTCTTTTTGCGCGTCCAGGTCCTGCTCCGGCGCCACCAAAACATCAACCATAGCGTGGAGCAATTCCAGGTTTTGTTGGGCTGATCCTGATCCGTTTGTTGTGGCGTTGAATGTTTTAATACTTTCTTGAGACCTTTTTACCTCGTCTTCAAATTTCCAGTCGATAGAGCTGGCGCCAATCTGCTGCAAAACTGCCAGGTCGTCTACCATGACCCAATTCTCTATCAGCTTGCCGTCTTTGATAAGCCAAAAATCCGAGAAGCGCATGGTCACCGGCTTGCCTGTGGCCGGAATACCGTGCCATTCGGCCTGATGGGTGCCGGTAAGAATTCCGGTGGCTGCAACCCAATTTTCATCGGCCAGTACTATTTCATTGACAACATGGTAGTCCGGAAAGCTTGTGTAAAACGGTTTCAGCACTTCATATTTAAATCCATCACGGCCATGGATATCCCCAAATCCAGGGGGGCCGTGCCAGATCATATCTTCGCTCCAATGTTCATCGTGGGCATCGAGATCCTGTGCATTCAAGGATTGGTACATTCTCTCGATGAGTTTCTTGTTTTCTTCAACAGACATTACATTTGTTCCTCTAAAATAGGTTTAAAAGTGAAGATAAACTCTACAACTTTGGTGAATCGCTTTGATTGCATTTCTATGCTGTGGAGTGATGAAGTGATGCATATAAATACTTCGAAGATATAAACATGATATTTAACTAGTTGTTTTTATTTAACTAAATCAAGTAATGATGAGAATATTTGTGAATAATACTTGAATTTTTTATGCATTCGAAGTATTTTTTAACTAATTGTTTTTATTGAACTAAATAATTAATGATGAGAATATTTGTGAATAGTACTTGAATTTTTTATGCATTCGAAGTATTTTTCCTAATGGAAATTCAAACTTGGTCGCATTCTACTGGTATTTGTATGGGGTAGCCCGTGGGCTGCAAGCGAGACAAGGCGCTAATACTAACCGGTTTCGCATACCGGTATAGTTTTGCCATTACTCACTTAACGAGTATTATACAACTAACATTATTTCTGGGGGAGTTATGTACACAAATTCAAAATATTCATGTCCAGCGTGCGGCGTTTTCTCCGCCGTTTTCATGCTTTCAATAATTTGTATGCCCACCAATGGAGAGAAAACATGAAACCGGGAAAAAACATTTTCGTTTTGACAAGCATGGCCTTGGCTATGCAGTTAGCAATCCATCCCACCACAGCTTCAGCACAAGGTTTGATGCTGGAAGAGATAATAGTGACGGCTCAAAGACGTGATCAGAATCTCCAGGACGTACCGCTTTCAGTAAGCGCTTTAACCGCCGACAGCCTTAGCGATGGTGGCGTGATGGATACCAGTCGCCTGAAATTGTTAGTCCCAGGCATGAACTTTGGTAAGACTGGTGCTTACGCACACATAGCCATACGGGGTGCGCGGTCTGAGGGTGTTCAGGTCAATACTCAGCCGGTTATTTCTAGTTACATGGACGGCATCTACCGTGCAGGCACAGAGAATTTCATCGGACCAATGATAGATTTAGAGCGTGTGGAAGTGTTGCGCGGCCCACAGGGTACTTTGTTCGGTAGGAACTCCTATGGGGGTGCTATCGCTCTGCATAGCAATAAACCAAACGCAGAGGGATTCGATGCCTCGGTTAAGGTTACCGCTGGTGATTACAGTCGTATCGATGTCGTAGGCATGGTCAACATCCCGCTAACCGACACTATCAGTGCCCGTGTCGCTGGCGCACACTTATCGCGCGATCCCTATATTAAGAATACTGCGGGTGGTGATGGTTTAGACGACCAAGATGCTGATTACATCCGTGGTTCCCTACTGTTTGAGTTTGACAACGGCAGCTTGATAATGCGTGGGGAATACTATGAGCAAGGCGGTTTTGGTACGGGTGACTTCCAGGGCACCTTATCAGGATCCTTACTCGGCGGTGATGTATTCGAGGTAGCACAACCCTTTAATACAGGTAGTGGCTGTGGCTCATATTCTAACGTTGATCAAACCCTTGTTGTACCCGATGCTGGCGCAGTGGCGCCTTTTACGTACGCAAACGCCAAATGCCCAGTGCCCGATGCAGACAATCCTTATGCAGTAAACTACGATGCGCCACATATACTTGACGCCTTTCAAAAAACCTTCAGTGCTGAGTTGAATTGGGATTTTCCTTTTACCAGCATGAAGCTGCTGGTAGCGCACACCGAGAGCAGTAACTTTCGCACCGGTGATGGTGACGTGGGACCTTCGCCGACTTTTCTCAGCGGCGAAATTGTTACAAGGGATACCAATCAAGTTGAGGTTCACTTCACCGACAATGGTGAAGGCAAGCTCGATTGGTTAGGCGGCGTTATCTATTATTCTGAAGAAGCACACGATAATTTTTTCTTTAACGCTGATCCTGAAGGAACCGGTTTTCCTTTTATAGCTATCACCAGCCGCGACATAAGAAACAAATCGTGGGCGTTATTTGGTCAAGTAACGTATCCGATATTGGAGACTACGCGCATCACCGTCGGTGCTCGCGTATCTGATGAAGAAAACGAATGGGTTGTCAACGACGTGTCTGCTTATTCCTTTACTCAACCTATCCCAAGAGATTTCCGGGATATCGACCTTGATAATGGCG
>JADFPU010000040.1:0-4493 GCA_022562175.1 Pseudomonadota bacterium
GGGGGGTAGGGGTCGGACCTACGTAAGGCATTGATTATGTAGTAAACCATGCTTGAAAAGGACATTATTTAAAGCTTAGAATGGCCTTTCTAAGGGTAAAAACACAACTTTAAGGATGAAGCGTCATGCCACGAGCCAATCGTTATTTCTTGCCAGGTTATATTTGGCACAGCGTCGTTCCCGCCCATCCATGGGCTACACGACATAAGAACTTCCGTGTTCAAAACTCACCGTTGTCACAAGAAAGAATTCCTGCTGAAGTTTTCCAAAGACCTTCAACGATGGATACATTGGTTGTTTGAAGCCAGAATTATAGCTTTTCAGCGGGGAGGGTTTTCAGTCCTCACGCGTCCAGGACGGTGATAATCTCGCTGTCTGCGTCGACTTTAACGTGAACACCATCGAGTAAGTGCTTGTACAGTTGCGGTTCAACACGATAGACGATCGGCAGTTTGAGCAAAATCGCCCCGAAAACCAGGACGGTATCCGGGTTTTTGATAATCAAAGCATGCGGTAAGTTGCCGTACTTTTTGAGAGCGAAAAGTCCTTCATCCTGCACCACGGCGCTGCCTTTTCCGCCAGGAAAGACCAGGATTTTTTTGGCGATGGATTGACCGTCCAACGCGTGGCCCTGGTCCCGCAAAATACCCGTTTTCGGATCTGTAAGATAGAAACAGATATCGTCGGCAGAAACCATAATCTCTCCCGTCTCGATACCGCCACTGAGCTTATGGCAAGCGAGTTCAACTGTTTGTTTTCCAGCCATGCCTAACAACTTCCTTTTAGCACAGCCTCGATACATTGTTCCATGCGCATGACCCGGAATGAGATGTTTTTCGCCGAGTTGTAGAACTTCGCCTTAAGGCTATCGGTTACGCCGACTTTTCCGTCGAAGCGCCGGTTCCAGACCGGCATAACCGAGCAACCTCCACCCATGATATGGCCCCCCGCCTTGGAGATGGTTTCCAGGTATCCCAACTCCTCTGCCATAGTGCGGATTTGGGGAGATGTCAGTACCCAAAGCTCGACTCCGCTTGCAAGGGTCTTGCCTTCCAACAAGTGGGCCACCTGCTTTATTTGCTCAATAGTGTAATGTGCGCACCCGAACAACGCGAAGTCGATTTTGCCGCTTTCATAGCCGGACATATCTGCCCGACACTTATCCAGATCCGCGTCGGTGACAGTGAAGTGTCTGTCAGGATGTTTGCCGCCGAAGGCGACATCCAGTGTCGGGGCTTCCGGAGTAAGTCCGACGATGTGAATCATCGCCACTGCTGCGGAGACGTTCAGATCGGTACACAGGTTCTTTAGTTCTTCGGGCAAAGGGTTTGCAGGCATGCCCTCGAAAACCGGGATGCCGTTGCCCATCATCTTACCGACAGCGAAGCCGAGAAGCCGGTAATCGAACGCGTCTCGGAGCGTTGCCGCAACAGTAATGAGTACATTGCCTTTGCGGTTTTCATCCAGCAGCAAGCCATAAACAGGCACACGCCCGGTGACGGCGGCGGCTAGCGCGCTCTTCGCCGACTCACGGTTGGTACGGGCGCCAATGATGCCGTTGACATAGGGAATGGAGCTCGATTCCGAAAAAGCAACAATCTCATTGATACGGGGAACATTGGATCCCAGTTCCGGGGTGCAGTTGTACGTGGGTTTCAAGCCAATTTCCTTGAATCGTCCCTTGACGTCGCTGATCAGTCGCGCAGCGGCTTCGGGCTCCGGCGAGCCGATGCTCTGCAGGTATTGCACATCGTAAATTGGGTTGGTGGTGGCGATCACTTTAAGACGCGCGCCACTCTTCAGCAGGTCGCTGATAAACCAATTATCACCGTCGAGTTCCGTCAGCGGTGCGTGTACACGGTTGATTTCAACCATGTGTTCGGCTGCGAATGCTTCACCCAACTCGATCTGATAGCGCAGGGCCTTGGCCGTACCATCGCCATGAGTGCCAGCAAGCATCTCACGTTCGTAGTCTGTCAAATTTATTGGCTAAACCTCCACAAAAAATATTGGGGTTCTTCTCGAAAACCTGAAACAATCCTTATGAGACAGCCACCTAATCAGTTGCAAAACTAATCAATACATCAGCAGTCACGACGCCCTGCGATCCGTAATACGATAGCAGACTTATTTTGCTCCGCTATATTCGATTTTATTATCCATCCAATGCAGTCAACACCCGCTCGGCGGTCATGGGTAGCTGGTAAAGTGGTTTATCGATTGCGTCCAATATTGCGTTACGGATGGCAGGGGCGGTAGGAATGATCCCTGATTCCGCTATGCCTTTTGCTCCCAGCGGTCCACCATTAGGCTCAGGCACTTCCAGAACGTCTATTTCCAATTCAGGAATATCGTGCGCCATGGGGATGACATAATTATCCAGTGAGGTGTTCAGGGTATGCCCCTCTTTAACCACAAGTTCCTCAGTCAGGGCATAGCCGATACCTTGTGCTATACCGCCTTCTATCTGTCCGTACACTCCGCCTGGATTGATAATCTTGCCTGCATCATGAACGGCGACGAGCCTTTCCACTGTGACCTGACCGGTCTCGCAATCTACCAGAACTTGCGCGATCTGGGTGCAAAACTGAAAAATCTCACTACTGTAACGGTATGGGACATCAGGCACATCAGTTGGATATTCAAGGTGATAGATACTCTCCGCATGTAAAGGATAGCCCCATAGATAGGCTCGATTAGCCAGATCCCGTACCGACAGAGCATGAGGCTCATTATCAACATAGAGTCTGCCGTCGCGCAGGTCTAAGCGATCCTCGCTGATTTTTGTTTTGCGGGCCGCCAGCGTCAACAGGGTGTTACGGATCGTATCCGCCGCGGCAAATACGGCATTACCGGAAACGATGCACTGGCGACTGGCGCATGATGCGCCGGCATCGGGCGCCATGGCTGTATCCACTCTGGCGATATGGACAGAGGACATGGCTATGCCTAGTCTGTCAGCGGCCAGTTGCGCCAATATGGTGGTAATTCCCTGACCCATATCCGCGGCGCTGCTCTTTAATGCAACGGAACCATCGCGGTGCATTTCCAATATGACGCCGGCATGGTCTGCTAAACCTCGACCCAGGCCGCAGCCTTTAATAATGGTAGCAATGCCCCAACCCCGGCGTAAGTGCTGGACAGGCCGGCGTTGGCATTGATCGCGCCGCTCCCAGCCAATCATTTCCGCCGCCCTGTGCAGGCAATCCTTCATGGCTTGCCCCTCCCGAATCACCACACCGGTGTAAATTTGTGTGCCGGTTTCTATGCCGTTGAGCAGGCGTATCGCTAATGGATCCATGCCTAGTTTACGTGCAAGCTCGTCCATTTGCGATTCGTAAACCAGTGCTGCTTGCGGTGCACCAAATCCGCGAAAGGCACCGGTAATGGGATTGTTGGTGCGCACCCCTATCTTTTCTACCTCCAGGTTCTGCACTTTGTACGGCCCGCCGATGAATTCGCCAACCTTATTCAAAACCTCGTGCGTGGCGTTCGTATACGGACCTGCATCGGCGATGACCCGGGCTTTCACGGCCAAAAGCCGGCCTTCCTTACTAGCGGCAGTGGTGCATTGAATAATGAGCGGATGACGCTTGACGTGGGTTAGAATCGATTCCACACGTCCGCGGATGAGGCTAACAGGACGATTCGTCACAGTCGCTAATAACGCCGCGTGGATCTGCACATGGGCCTCGTCCTTGCCGCCGAAAGCGCCACCGATATAAGGCGTGATAACGCGCACTTTACTCTCGGGTAAACCCAGCGCCCGGGCAATTTGCATCCTGTCCCGATGCGGCGCCTGACAGGTAGAATAGACCGTCACGACGCCTTCCTGGTCAACAAGCGCGACTCCCCCTTCTGTCTCGAGAAAGGCATGCTCGGCCCATTGAGTACGATAGGTGTTCTCGACAATGACATCAGCAGACGCGAGAGCCGCTTCCACGTCGCCCGTTTTGTAAGTCGTGTGCAACATGACATTGTCTGCTCCCGCCAGGACTTGAAAGGCGCCAGGCTGCATAGACTCGAGCGGATCGAACACCCCATCCAGTACCTCATAGTCCACTTCAATCGCCTGCAGCGCAGCGTCGGCGGTCCGTTCATCCTGTGCAGCGACTGCAGCAACCGCATCACCCTGATAACGCACCTCATCGACTACCAACAATGGCTGGTCGGGCTCTGCATAGAAGTAACTGTTTTCACCGGGAATATCAGCGTGCGTCATCACGGCCAAGACCGCAGGCGTCCCGACCGCCGTCACCATGATGAAAAGAAACGGATCTTCCCAACTAAACCGGGCCAGCCCCGGGCGGTTCTTTGCGGATATATCCTTGAGCATCTGAGCCTCCTTTAAGCGGAGCTCGGATTCAATTCTTGTGGCGTCCGCTATTGCGGTCTGTGCCCGCGTTTGGGCTCGTCGGGCCTCCAGGTCCAACGAGATGACCTCCCCAAAGCTGGTTACAGTATCAAAAAATTGAGCAACCCCTTCTTCCGGA
>JADFPU010000040.1:4503-14786 GCA_022562175.1 Pseudomonadota bacterium
ACTGTATAGCAGCTTACCGATCAGCATCCCCGGAAACTGAAGATCCGGACAATAGCGGGCCTTGCCAGTGACGATATCTTCTGCCCCGACCGCTATAATCCGTTGACCGATTAAGCTTGATTCATCTATTTCGAGGTTAGATCCATCCATGTTGAGGCTTGATTCATCCATGTTGAACTTCTCCCGTAGCTGTCGTTGCCCGCATTTCTGTGGCGGCTTGCTGTACAGCGGTCACTACATACTGATAACCGGTACAGCGGCAGAAATTTCCTGAAATCGCGGTGAGAATTTCCTCGCGGGAAGGATTGTCGTTGGACAACAACAGGGCATAACAGGAGATCAGCATCCCCGGTGTACAAAAACCACATTGAAACGCCCAGGTCTCCCCGAATGCACGTTGTAGCGGATGTAATTGACCTTCTACAGCAAGCCCTTCTATGGTGATTATTTCTGAACCCTCCGCCTGGGGAGCCAATACCATGCACGAGTTCACCACTCGACCATTTTGCAGTATTACGCAGGCGCCACAATCGCCGCTACTACAGCCGTCCTTGGTTCCAGTCAGCCCTACATCTTCGCGAAGAACGCTTAACAGAGTTCGAGTGGGTTCGGCTTTCACATGCTTCACCGTGTCATTTACAGTAAACTGGATGTCTATCTCAGTCATTGCGATAGTTTCCTTTCCAGCATTCCGTTAGTGCTCGACGAACCAGCACTTCTGCCATCCTCTCGCGATAGTTCTTGCTTGCACGGACATCAGTGATCGGTGATGTTTCCTGACTTGCTTGTTTGGCAGCCTGGTTAACCAGATCGTCTGAGAGTTCGTTACCAATCAGTATGCCCTCAGCTTTAATCGCACGAATTAGTGTTGGCGCCAGACACCCCAATACAATGCGGGCATCGCTTACTACACCTGTTGCAGTAAGCGTCAGTCTGGTGGTTAAATTTACTATAGAGATAGCCATGGAACGTCGTTGTTCGAGTTTGATAAATGTTGCGGAGGTGTAAGGCGGCATTATCGGCAGCCTGACTTCCGTCAATATTTCATCTGCCTGCATGACAGTTTTACCCGGCCCGGTAAAAAATTCAATTAGTGGTAGAACACGAACCGCAGAGGATGTGGCTAAGACAATGTTTGCATCGTAAGCTATTAATGGCGGCAGCAGATCAGCGGCCGGGGAAGCATTGACAATGTTGCCAGCCACTGTTCCCAGGTTACGGATTGGTGGTCCGGCAAAATGCCGGCATGCCTCAACCAAGGCTGGAAATAACGTTTCAATCTCGGCGTTTGCAAGTATCTGTGACAGGGTCACACTAGCGCCAAGGGTCATTTCACTGGCATTACACGAAATTGTGTCCAGCGAAACCTGACGCAGGTCAAGCAATAACTTTGGTGCGTAGACCTTGTCCCTCATTCTCAGTATCAGATCAGTTCCACCCGCGATAACCCGTGCGTCTGCACCATGTTCCTGCTTGATGCTCAAGGCAGCGTCAAGGGTTGCTGGTGCTATATAGTCGGGGCTATTCATATCAGTTGATTGCATTTTTTGGCGTGTGTTGTCAGGTCAAGTCCGTCCGGATTTATACAGATCAATGCGTCCACTGCCACGACGCCCTGGCCTTGCGGTAACACCATGAGTGGGTTGACATCGAGTTCCAGCAGACGATCCCAATTTTGTTCCGAATAGGCACTGATAGCAAGGACCGCATCGACGATTGCGTTCATATCCCCTGCCGGATTACCGCGGAATCCTTTAAGCAGTTTCGCAATCGTAAGTGAGTTGATCGCCGTTGTAACAGATTGCCGATCCGTGGGCAGTAACAGGCTAACGCTATCAGCAATGAGTTCCACCAAAATGCCTCCGGCGCCAATCACCAGAGCAAGTCCAAACTGCTCATCCCGTTTAATACCAATAATAAGTTCAGCAATCGCACCAACAACCATTCGTTCTACCAGGAACTGTTGCACAGAGCCGTGATTGTTTGCGACTGATTCTGAAATTGTTGTAACCGCTGAAGTCACCTCATCAGCATTTCGAAGATTGACAATCACTGCACCTATATCAGATTTATGCTTGAAATTCGCACCCACCGCTTTGACGACTACGGGGTAACCAACACGATCAGCGATCTCCACTACCTGTTCGACGGAACCAATCCCGCCTTCGGGCACGGCCAAACCAAAATCACGAAGCTGGCATTTACTTTGCCACTCATCCAGAAACATTGGTGCTGTGTCGTTGTTGCATGGCACGCTAGTAAATCTCGGCAAACTTGTCGCCATTAATTTATTGTTACGGAAGTCATGGTATGTGGCCGCTGATGACATGGCGGAAAGACCGTCTTCCAACCCCTGCAATGGCACAATGCCATTGTCAATCAACAGGTCACGTAGTTCCTTTGGTAGCAATTCACTAATGGTACAAATAACAAATGCTCGTTTGCCGGTTTTTTTGTGCGCAGCTATGAAAGCATTCAGCGCCATCATCCATTCGTCAACTTCCCTGGCGATGACAGTCGGATGATCATAAATCAATATGGCCGCATCGTGATCACCTTGCATGGCTGATGTAAAACAACGCTCCTGTGCAGCCTGATCACCCCATATTGATGTGTTGTAATCAAACGGATTGGATAGTGTGACATAGTCAGGAAACTGTCCTTCTAAATCTGCCATTTGACTATCCGAAAAAGGACGCATCTCAAAACCAAACTCCGGAGCCATATCTGCAATTATTGCAGCTTCACCGCCGGAGCAAGATAAACTTAAAATATTCCGCCCCGGTAATGGCCCGGAAAGATCCAAAACTTTTAGTGTTTCAAGTAACCGGTTAAGCGAATTCACCCGGATAATACCCAACCGATTAAACAATGCATCGTAGAGAACATCAGAACCGGTTAATGAGCTTGTGTGACTGCTTGACTGACGTGCACTGGCTTTTGTCTTGCCCACTTTCATAACAACAATCGGCACTCCTTTTTCCAGTGCACCTAAAGCAGCTCGACTGAAACTCTCGACATCACCAAAACCTTCAATGTACATGCCGATTGCGGTTACCCGATCGTCTTGCAATATAGCATCAATTAATTCGCCCGGTCCCAGAACCGCCTGATTGCCCGTCCCAATCACATGTGTAAAATTTACCGAGCGCTTGTTCATGGTCAGGTTCATGGCTATATTGCCGCTTTGCGAAATCAACGCGACACCATGTTCGACAGTCTCGCCACCAAACAGGTAAGGCCAAAGCGCACACTTATCCAGATAGTTCACGAAGCCAAAGGTATTGGGGCCAATCAGTGGCATATTACCGGCGGCTTCAACCAACTGATCCTGGAAAACCTGACCCTCGTCGCCCATTTCCGCAAAACCAGCGGCATAGCAGACACACCCACCAGCGCCGGAATCTGAGAGGCTTCTTACCACATCAATAGCCAGATCTCGTCTGATACCTATAAAGGCAGCATCCGGTACGTGTGGTAAATCTTCAACGCAAGCAAAGCAATCATAACCGGCAATAGACTTGTGGGTGGGGTGAACCGACCATATTTTGCCTTGGTAACCCATATCGACACAACGCCTTATCGCCATGCCAGCAATGGTGCCGCCTATAAAAGCAATGCTACGCGGTGAAAAAAGACGTTCTATTTTTCGTGAGGCTATCCTCACCATTAATCATCTCCTTCTGCACAACATTTAAGGATCAATCGAATCAGCAATGAAAATAATTTATTAATCACGAAATTGTACTCACATCCCACGAGCAGACTAACCATTATCAGTTGACTGTAAAATATTATTGAATGATTAGTGATCTGGAAGCATTATTGTTGCTTGTATTCGACAGGGATGAAAGATTTTCGATTCAAATACGTTAAGTTTCCTGGTTACCATGGAGTTATGCATCCTACGGTGTGCGTAAATTGCTAGGAATATGCGCAGGAATATCGAGGTCGCCCACGGTCAGGTAGATCATGTCGGCGAAGTTGTGCAGGTTACGATATCCGCAAGCGCGGTTTTTAAACCAGAATTGGGTGATTTGTCTTTCAGACGTAATATCTCACACAGCAACTTAAGGTTGCTCACGGGCTTCTCCTTCTCTGTGTTGACGACAATCTACAGAGAGTATGAATCCCGTGTTTACGTTTAAATTCAAGTCATTGTATCAACATGAAATAACCCGTAAATTCGTTGGGAAACGCGGATAGACCCCAAATTATTTCCCCTCCTATGGGCGAAAAATACTTATTAATATGTACAAAAATACCTGACCACTACAAGGCCCTAAAGATTAAGGCGCATTGTACGATACACTTAGATGACGCTGCGAGTTCATTAACTGTTGAGGTAACTGATAGCAGGGAATGGCATCTATTTAGTACTCTGAGTATATTAACCCCGGAAGTGTCAGTTTATTTTGGGATATGAAGCGTGGGTGCATCATAAATTATATTGTTGCAGTAGTTGTCATTCTCAGGAATAAGTTCACATTATTAACAAAGAGAAAATGATGAAGAAGAAAATTATAATGTTCTGTGTAATTGTAACAGTATGTTTGACTTCGGTTGTCAATGCGCAAGAATGTAAGATCTTGCGCATTGGTGGAACAACTGACTGGCTACCTGTCGCCTATATCAACAAGGAGACAGGAGAACCTGAAGGGATTGCCCACGATTTCGCCAAAATTGTCGGGGAAAAATTAAATATTCCGATCGAACTTGATGCCACACTTCCGTGGAAACGGATGCTCCATTACCTTGAAAATGGCAAAATCGACATGACTGCAGCCCTTTATAAGACCAAGGAACGAGAAGTTTTATATCAGTTCACTACCGATTATTTTAAAAATGAATCACGGGTGTTTGTTGTCAAAGGCAAGGAATTTACCTTTGAGAAATTTGAAGACTTAATTGGGCGTGTCGGAGGCTTGACGTTAGGAAGTTACGGAGAAGAATTTGAAATCTTTGCTAAGCAACATAAGTTACGGCTGGAAAGGGTTAAGACACTAAAACAAATGACAAAAAAATTATTACTTGGAAGAAATGACTATATTATTTTGGATCACCTGAACGGCATGCTGTTTCTTAAGAAATCTGGATTACAAGGACAGATAATCGCTCTACCATATATTGTCTCTATAGCGGCGGTGCATATCGCCCTGTCCCGCCAATCACCTTGTTTGGCGCTGCTTCCACAAATCAACGCGATCATTGAAACATCCAAACAAGACGGTACCCTTCAGGCTATTGTTGATAGGTATATCAAATAACTCTTCTGAAAATCCGCGTGAATAAGTGAAAATAAGGGGTGTAGATCCCTTATTGATGATTTTTCCGGATATAGCCTTTTTTCTTGACCGGCTTCTTGTTTTTATTTTTGGTTGCTTTCTTTGTAGTCGTTTTTTTCTTCTTTGAGGCTTTTTTTACCGGCTTTGCCCTGGTTGTCAGGGTATCGGCTTCGCTAAAGTCGATATTGAACAAGGTTGAAAGTTCGGCTTCACCGTCTTTAATGACACGGGAAGATTTCTTTTTTCTTGAAACGGAGTCAAGCAATTCCGTTTTACGTTGTTTGACCGCGAAATCGACAAGATCGCCGACGTCAACACCTCGTAAGGAAAAAAATAACTCGGGGGCCTGGTCCAGCCTGGCGCCCACGCCGTAAAGGGTTGCCGCCACATGCTTGCACATGGTCGCCCAATCCGGGCAGGAGCAACCCATTTTGATCTCTTTCGGGGACGGGAAAAGTCCCGCGCCTTTTGCAGTAAAGATCTCTTCCAGACCTTTAGGGAATTTTCCTTCCAATAGCTCTTGCAAGGAATCTATTTTATCCTTGGATTTTTTCTTTATCGTCTCCTTTTTCTTTTTCGACAACGCGGCAATCTTGATCTGAATCGAATACGGCTTCGGTTCAGTCCCCATAACCAGCGCATCAATCTTGCCTCTGGTTATTTTCAGATCCAAAACAAAACCATTTTTCACATAACTCCGGCCTCTGCCAATGCGGTTGCTAAAGTCGGCATAGTTTTTCAGATTGGTATGCCATGCCTTGCCCCACCAGGTTTTTGCCAGCCCTTTTCCTTCAATGAGGATCGGTTCCAGATCGGGATGTTTTTTTTGCAGGCGTTTCAGGGTCCTTTGCGCCCTGCTTTTCCGTTTCGCAATCGATTCATATGGTCGATAGTACCAACTCAAAATTATTCTCCTATAGTGAAGCCGTGTTTATCTTAAACAGATTGATTAGTTCTTCATTATTCATTTCAGTGATCAACTGTTCGCCGGTTTTGCCAATTATATCTTCTGACAACTGTTTTTTCTCTTCGAGCATCTTGGCGATCTTTTCTTCCACTGTTCCCCGGGTAATGAATTTATGCACCATGACATTTTTATGCTGGCCGATGCGGAACGCACGGTCTGTCGCCTGGTTTTCCACGGCGGGATTCCACCAACGGTCAAAATGAACAACATGGTTTGCGGCCGTCAGATTCAGGCCGACACCACCCGCTTTGATGGACAAGATAAAATAAGGAATGTATTCGTCTCCCTGGAATTTTTCCACCAGTCCCTTTCTCTTTTTAACTGCCGTGCCACCGTGCAGGACCAGTCCTTGCCTGCCAAAGACCGTTTCCAGAAAACCGTGCAGTGGAGCTGTCATCTCTTTAAACTGGGTAAAAACCAGTAGCTTTTCTCTTTTCTCCAGGATGGTCTCGCAGATCTCACGCAATCTCTGAAATTTTCCGCTATCCTTCTCGTTGAACAAATGCTGCCCCAGATATTGATCCGGATGATTGCAGATCTGTTTAAACTTCATTAGCGAGGCCAGCACCAGTCCCTTTCTTTGTATTCCTTGCGCATTCTCAAGGGCATGCTTGAGGCCGTCTACCAACTCCTGATACAGGACAAGCTGCTTTTTACTCAAGTACGCGTAACTATCGACTTCAACCTTGTCGGGTAGATCGGTGATAACGCGCTTGTCCGTCTTCAAGCGTCTTAATATATAGGGTCCGATGACATTACGTAGATGCGAATAATTCCCGGCTTTTTTGTTCAAGCCCTTGCAAAGCCTTGAAAACTCAGCGATGTTGCCCAATAGCCCGGGGTTGAGGAAATCGAACAGCGACCAGAGATCGGTTAAATGATTTTCCACAGGTGTACCGGTCAGGATGAGACGGTTTAACCCTTTTAGCTTTTTAACGGCCTTGGTCTGACCGGCATTCGGGTTCTTGATGGCCTGGGCCTCATCCAAAATGATGTAATGCCACTGATAGCTTTTGATCCATTCATAACGTTTGGCAAGGCCATAGGTGGTGATCACCAGATCGAAGTCATCTAATTGTTTATCGTCCAGTTGCTTCAGGGTTTTTGCATCTTCCATACTGGGATGGGCGGTCATAAACCTTAATGCAGGCGTAAAGCGTTTTATCTCCAAGGCCCAATTGGCAAGCAAGGATGCAGGCAGGATAAGCAGGTTGGCGGGCTGTCCGTGCTTATTTTTTGTCAGGGTGTGGATAAACGCCAGCACCTGCACGGTCTTTCCCAGCCCCATATCGTCAGCCAGACAGGCGCCGAATCCCAGCGAGTGCATTAGAAACAACCAGTCGAGGCCCTTTTGCTGATAAGGTCTTAACTTCCCCTTGAAATCCTTTGCCAGTGAAACCGATCTGATCAACTCGGGATCCCGCATCTTCTCAAGCATGGACTTCAGCCACTGTCCGCAACTGACTTCCAACTCATCCTCGAATACATCTTCCAACTTTCCGGAATGTTGTATCGACATCAACATTCTCAGGGCATCGGACAGGGTGACGCCTTGTTGTTTCATTAATTTCCTGGCTTGTTCCAATGAGGCAATCGTCTGCTTTAATCGCTCTTTATCCAGCGCCACCCATTTACCTTTGAGATAGGCCAGCCCTTCGGTTTGCGAAAGCAGTTTTTTCGCCTCAGTTAAGGACAGCGGGGTATCTTCCAGTACCAGGCCGGCCTTGAAATCGACCAGGGACTCCATCCCAATAAGAGAAGGTTTTTTATCGCCGACAGTAATATTCAGGCGAACCTTGTTGCCTTTTCTTTTCCACCAGTCAGGAACGCGGCATAAAACCCCCGCTTCTTCATAAATTTCGATCTCCTTCAGAAAATTGAAGGCCTCGCCGGCTGTCCACTTCAACGGATAAAATAACTCTCCCGAATCCAGCAAACCGGCGATTAATGCACTATGTCTGCCGGCGTAGTTGACGGTCGATAACAGTTCCAGCATTTTTTTCTGTTCGTTTTCATACTCCACCAATGCATATTTAAGCGGTTTATGTTGCGATTCACCGCGTTTGTTGACGCCATGGGCATAGGTCGCCATGAATGCGAATGGGTAGTCTTCGTTGTCTTTGTTCTCTACCAGATGGAAATAGATCTTGCCAAGCAGATGGATATCCGGGGCATATTGATGGAAATACTCCGCAACGTTGCCCTTGAACGATTTAATTTGAGTTTGGAAGAAACCATGTAGTTTTTTCCAATACGCTTCGAGGAAATCTGGCGTTATATATTCCGCACCCTGCATAAACGGTGTTTGCTCTATCAGCTCACTGAGATACGCATCGTCGACGGCTATGGACAGTTTCTCCCTTAACCGTTCGATGTCAGGATTCAAGCGGATCTGTTCTATGTAGCCACGGGAAAAACCGCGCCAGAACTCCAGTGAAGGGGACAGGGGAATGTCTGTATCGCAAGTACCTAAATAGAACAGTGCGGCAAGATGATCGTCCCGGTAAAATTCATGGATCTTTTTTTCCAGGCTTTTTTGCCGGGGGCTTATTTTTTCCCTGGTCTGTTCGAACTCCAGGACCAGGTTGCCATTGGACAGGATGTGGGCGTTAAGTTGTTGGGTCAAAAAGCGATCTCGTGTCTTGAAAAACTAAAGGGGGGTCAGTATTGATCGTAATGACCGCCGAGGGCAAAGATATTAATACAGTCATCATTAAATTTATAAATAAGCCTGTCTTTTTGAGAAATACGTTTTGACCATAATCCAGACAAGTTGTGTTTTAGTTGTTCTGGCTTTCCAGGGCCTGAATCCGGATCAGATCGAAGCATTTCTTTTATAGTGAAAAAGTCCTGACAATGCAATCAGCTCACAACCTTAGGAGGTAACCTGTCTGCTCGGGATGGGAAGATATTTTATTTTCCTGATCTGAAGAATTTTATCATGCTTATTGTTAAAAGAGCGTTGGTGGTCACAGTTCACCACGGATGTTCATCTCAATTTTGATTTTATTGGGATCAAGGACATAGAGCTGACACAGATTTATTTCAGGCGTCTCCACCTTTTCATAAGTCACACCATGCTTGGCAAAATGCGCCTCGAATTCTTTGTAACCACTTGCCTCGAAGCCAATGTGATCAATCGCTCCAGTTTTGCCGACACGGTCCTGTTCCACGAAATTGATGTGAATGGCAGGATGACCGGCGATCAGAAACCAGGTGCCCGGCCCTCCCATATTGGGTCTCTTGTCCGGGGCGTTTTCCAGGCCTAGTACTTCAGAGTAAAACCAGACGGTCTCCTCCGGCTTTACCGTCTCAATGTTGTAGTGATCAAGATTAGTCACATTCATTTTTTTCATTTCTATACACACTCTTATTTAACGCGGATTCAATTTGCTGTTAATCAGGATTAGCTTGCCCCCTTTTTCTTTTCCTATTAGGTCTCAGGTAGACACTACTTCAGTTTGAGATTAAAGGCAGGAGAGTTTAGATAACGAGGAGGAAGAAAGCTAGTGTGGCGCCGCCGTGCTACCCTTAGCTAGTTGATCCTGCGCTCTGCAAGGCATCAATACCGATCTGTTTTAGTACACCCAGATGGTCCACCATCACCCAATTTTCAGAGATCTTACCGTCTTTTATCAACCAAAAATCTGAATATTGCATGCGCACTGGCTTGCCGGTTGTGGCAATCCCCATCCACTTACACGCAGCCGATGGGTGTCAATCCGGGCCAGATTTTCCGGCGGGATGGCCGCATCAACCGGTGTGTACGTTCTCAGTCGGATGTGGCGATTTGTCCTTCGCAGTCACCTTGGTCTGTTGCGCGTACCGGTTCTTGATCCGGTCGATCATTGCTCTCTCGGTTGACCACTTCTTCCACCGGTTGAACTCCTTGTCCTGCTCAGCCTCTGGCTGCCACGTCGGAGCTTTTCCCAAGTGCTGCTCTAAAAACGCTACCAACTGATTCACATCCATTGAACTCTCCATGGCAGATAGTCGCCATTGGCGACCCAGCCGGACACCAGTTTAGCCAG
>JADFPU010000040.1:14796-16712 GCA_022562175.1 Pseudomonadota bacterium
CTTTGCTCTAAAGGTTGGTTCGTTTTGTCTCTGTTCTTCATGTTTGGTAGCCATGTTATCTCCTGATGCTGATTTTTTACGGCCATAAATGATGGTTAGTTTGTAACAAAGCTTTTCCATAAAATATCAATGTTATCATGCACTTACATTTTAATTCTCAGTTTCGATTCATCGGGAATGGCCGAGGAGTCGGTCAAAAAAGTGATTTCTTCCTGAGTTAAAAACAGATTGGCGGCGGTTGTGCTGTCCTGAAGCTGTTCAAGTGTTCGACAGCCGATGACAGGGATGACCACAAACGGTTGAGAGGTGAGATAGCTCAGCACAACGTGCGACACTGGGACCCCGTATTTTTCGGCCAATTGTTTGACCCGCGGCCAGCGGCGGGCGTTGGTTTCATTGAAAAAGCCAGCGCGGTCGGTCTCGGTCAAGCCGATTGTCCCGAGCTTATCCAACTTTGAGAAATAGCCTCTAGCCTGCGCCGAGTAGGGCATAACCGCCAGCCCGGTTTGGCGATGAAAGGCTTGCTCTTTTGACCCAAAAACGACCATGTTCTCCGAGTAAGACAGAGCTCCCCGGTTAGGTTGGGCCAGACTCCACCACGGCTGGCTGGCGACAAAGCCCTGCAAATCATTTTTATTGGCATAGTCATTGGCCGCGATAATCCGTTCGACTTGCCAGTTGGAACAGCCAAAATAGCGTATCTTTCCGGCCTGGACCTGCTGGTTAAGCGTTTCGATCAGGTTGGCCACCGGCACACTGGTGGCATCTCGGTGCAACCAGTACAGGTCGATAACATCGGTTTGCAGATTACTAAGACTTGCATCAATATCCCGCGTTATGTCGGCTTTAGACAGGCGTTGAAGGTGCATAGTTGACAGATCGGGGTGACCACCTTTGGTTGCCAGCACCACCCGGTCGCGATTGCCACTATGCTTTAACCATTGGCCGATGGTTTTTTCGCTAGCGCTTTTTGGCGCGCCGGGGATCCAGTCTGCGTATATAAGGGCGGTGTCGATGAAGTTGCCGCCCATCGCCACAAAGGCATCCAGCAAAGCAAAGGCATCTGCATGGTCGATGACAGTGCCGAAGCGGTTGCTCCCCAGACACAAACAAGATGGGTATAAATCGGTGTGGGGGATGTTGACGTATTTCATTGATTCAGCTTTCAGCCGGGCTAATTCCGGCCAGCTCTTCCATCAACGTGACCAACCCGATCAGGTCAAGGCCACCCTTGCCGCGGGCCTGCATCGAGCGCATAAACTCGCGCCCGAGGGCGGTGAAGGGCATGGGGATGTTCAGCTCTTTGCCCGCAGCCAGTGCCAGGTCAATATCTTTGGCCGCCACATCGATGGTGGATTGTGGGTTGACGTAGTTTCTGTCTTTAAGCAGGGGGACTTTGTAATCAAAAAATACAGAATTAAGGGCGCTGTTGTTAATGACGTCAATCATTTGATTCCAGTCAACTTCACCCCGTTCGCCAAAAGTAAAGGCTTCGCCAATCATGGCCGTGGTCAGGCCGACCATAATGCTGTGAACCAGTTTTAGATATATTGCCTCTTCACCCGGCCCGATATAATAGAAACGGTTGCCCAATGCCCCGAAAATGCCCAGGCATTGCAGATAGGCGTCTTCTGGGCCGCAGGCAAAATACCGTCCGGGCCAAGCGCGATCGCGTCCAGGACCGCGTCGTCCAGAATCATTGAAATGGCGACCTCAACTCCAGAAACGGCATTGGCAGGAGATACCGCCGACTGCGCACCAAGTTCAACCAGGGCCGTTATTTTTTCTGGATCGATGTCGTAGACTTTAACCGAATAGCCGGCCTTGAGCAGGTTTTGAGCCATTGGGGATCCCATTCGCCCCAACCCGATAAAACCGATTGTCATCGATTGTGTGTTCATAAATAAGCTCCAATC
>JADFPU010000216.1 GCA_022562175.1 Pseudomonadota bacterium
TTTTCAATTTTGTAAAAAACACCTGTTTTCTTCTGGGTTTCTACAATTTCTTCAGTAACGGTAAAAACAACATGATCATTAGAAGGTACTCTATCTGGCCACCCTTCTGAACGAATTGCTCGAATTTCCGAACGAGATAATTGTGTTTTGCGCCATGGCGTGGAAATCTGTCTCAACGTAATATTATTGTCATGGAAGACAATGACCGGCTGAGACGCTTTGGATAGGAGATATCCCAAATAACAAGTAGTGACTCCGGTGAATGCAAACATCACAACTGAAAATAAGCCTGTCGAGATTGAGACGCAAAAAGACAGACCGGCGGCTAAAGATGAAAAGAAAACAGCCGATCTTGATGATATTAATAATATTGAAGCAAGAATCAAACGTTTCTCGAGCAAAATGCAGAAATACAAAAATCAATAACAGGCTACAGGTGACCTATGCAAGAACGCAGACAATTTTATCGAATCAAAGACATGATCTCATTGAACTACAAAGTGGTGTCGACCGATAATGCCGAGCAGGAAATCGATAACGCGAAACATGGCTACTCTGAACTGACTGATCTGCGTAATGCCCTGCTTTGCGTCGATTCCCGGCTTGATGATATCACTGGGCAACTGTCGAAAGACTATCCGCTGATTGCCGAAATGGTCACCCTCATTAACAAGAAAATAGCCCTGCATGAACGTATGCTGGGTAACGATGACTATAAAGATCATATCCTCAGCCCGGCACGGGAAGTCAACTTAAGTGCAAACGGCGTTGCTTTTGAGGCCAAGATCAGCATCCCGGAAGGGACTGCCCTGAAGCTGGAGTTGGTGACTTACCCGGAGCACCATTACATACCTGTCTATGCGCGTGTTGTCAGTTGCAAACAAAACAGTAACGGCAGTTCATCAAATTATATGATCGCAGTCGAGTTCGAGGCCATCAGTGAAAAAGACCAGGAGCACATCATCAATCATATTTTCAAAAAGCAGGTGAAAGAGTTAAAGCGTCAGCGTAACAGCAATGAACAGTCTGAAGCCAGAGTCGATTAGCTTTTAGTCAGTGTCCATCCATAAACACTTCACGAACGATGAAATCCGCTTCATACATCAAGCTTTCGGTAAGGTCACGCCGGTTTGCCCCTGATACTTGCCCTGTCGATCTTTATAAGAAGTCTCGCACACATCATCCGATTCAAGAAAGATAACCTGGGCGACACCTTCATTCGCGTAGATCTTGGCAGGTAACGGCGTTGTATTGGAAAATTCCAGTGTCACATGGCCTTCCCATTCCGGCTCCAGTGGCGTCACATTGACAATAATGCCACAGCGGGCATAGGTAGACTTACCCAGGCAGAGCGTCAGGATATTTCGTGGGATACGGAAATATTCCACCGTCCTTGCCAGCACAAACGAATTGGGTGGGATAATACAGACATCGGCATCCACATCGACAAAACTGTTGGAATCAAAGTTTTTGGGATCGACTATGACCGAATTGATATTGGTAAACACCCGGAATTCGGGAGCACAGCGAACATCATAACCATAACTCGAGGTACCGTACGAGATAAGCCGCTTAGATCCATTTTGCTTAATTTGATTTGATTCAAACGGCTCGATTAATCCGTGCTCTGCTGCCATTCGACGGATCCATTTATCTGATTTAACTGTCATTTATTTTCAATAACGATTTTGGGGAACCTGGCACTATAATCCTTTGCCCGTAGCGACAACTTGGCAGCGGCCTTGCGGGCAATCTCCCGATAAATACCTGCAATGCTTGAATCGGCTGCCACAGCAACAGTGGGGCGGCCATTATCAGCACCTTCACGAATTGTGATATCCAACGGCAACTGTCCTAATAAATCGATACCGTATTGCTCGGCCATCTTCTCTCCACCACCTGAACCAAATATCGGCTCTTCATGTCCACAGTTGCGACAGATATGCAGACTCATGTTCTCGATGATACCTAACACGGGCACCGCAACTTTTTCAAACATCTTCAATCCTTTTCGAGCGTCAAGCAGGGCAATATCCTGTGGCGTCGTCACAATAATGGCGCCACTGACAGGGATTTTCTGACACAGAGTCAATTGTATATCGCCAGTCCCCGGCGGTAAATCGATAACCAGATAATCCAGATCCTTCCAGTTGGTATCATTTATTAATTGCTCCAGCGCCGACGTCACCATCGGCCCACGCCAGATCATCGGTGTTTCCTCATCGATCAGATAACCAATAGACATGGACTGCAGACCATAACTGATATTTGGCTCAAGCGTTTTACCATCCGGACTTTCAGGCCTGGCATGACATCCCAACATGCGCGGCTGACTGGGGCCATAGATATCTGCGTCGAGAATCCCGACACTGGCGCCTTCAACCTGTAAGGCCAATGCCAGATTAACTGCAGTGGTTGACTTGCCGACACCGCCCTTGCCGGACGCAATAGCAATGGTATTCTTGATATTGGCAAGCGGTTTAACGCCCTGTTGCACCGAATGCGAGTCAATCTTAAATGTCAGATCAACATTGACGGCCCCCGTCAGTCCGCCAAGTCGTGTCTGCACGGCGCTGACAAGCTCATGCCGGTAACCATTGGCCGGATAATTCAGTTCAATGGAGATGTTGACCGCACTCTCCTCAATCTCAATATTTTTAATGACTCCGGCTGAAATCAGATCCTTGTCCAGATTGACGTCCACTACCTCGGCCAGGGCCTTTTCAATTTGCTCTCGATTCACTGTTGACATATTACTGAGAATACCTGTTTAAACATTGGGGATCGCTATAATACCTTTTTCCGCCTGACGCTTCACGCATTCACGTATTAATGATAAGTTACGCCGCTTCTGTAAAGAGTAGCCATAAAGCCATAATGACGAACGAGAAAAGACAAATACTGGTCACCAGCGCCCTGCCCTACGCCAATGGCCCCATTCATATTGGCCATATGCTTGAATATATTCAGACCGATATCTGGGTACGATCACAGAAGATGCATGGCCATGATTGTTTCTATGTCTGTGGCGACGATGCCCATGGCACGCCTGTTATGTTGCGCGCCGAGCAGGATGGACTGACACCGGAACAGTTGATCGCCCGGATTAAAATAGAGCATCAGGCGGATTTCTCGGATTTTTCGGTCGCCTTTGATAATTATCACACCACTCACTCTGACGAGAATCGGCAATTGGCAAACACCATCTATGCACGTCTAAAAGCGGCTGGACATATCAATCGACGCACTATCAAACAACTCTACGATCCGGTCAAACAGATGTTTTTACCGGACAGATTTATTCGTGGCGAGTGCCCGGCCTGTCATGCAGCCGATCAATATGGCGACCAATGTGAAGTCTGTAATCGCACTCACGCACCGACCGATTTAATCAACCCGGTTTCTGCTATTTCCGGCGCAACGCCTGTAGAAAAGGAATCAGAACATTACTTCTTCAAACTACCGGACTTTGAGGACATGTTGCGCGACTGGACGCGGGCAGGACACCTGCAGCCTGAAGTGGTCAACAAGCTGGAGGAATGGTTTAAAACCGGCTTGCGGGAATGGGACATCTCACGTGACCAACCCTATTTCGGCTTTGAGATACCGGATGCACCCGGCAAATTTTTCTATGTCTGGCTGGATGCGCCCATTGGTTATTTCGCCAGTTTTAAACAGCTGTGTGATAAACAAGGCCTGGACTTTGACGCCTACACTGGCGTCGGCAGTGACAAGGAGATGTATCACTTCATCGGCAAAGACATCATGTATTTCCATGCCCTGTTCTGGCCTGCAATGCTTTATGGCAGTGATTTCCGCACCCCGACTGCGATATTCGTGCATGGCTTTCTCACGGTCGATGGGCAAAAGATGTCCAAATCACGTGGTACTTTTATCAAGGCACGCACTTACCTGGATCATCTCAATCCGGAATATTTGCGCTATTACTTTGCGGCAAAGCTTGGTAGCGGGGTGGACGATATCGATCTGAACCTGAAAGACTTCGTACTGCGGGTCAATTCGGATCTGGTCGGCAAGGTGGTTAATATCGCCAGTCGTTGTGCCGGTTTTATCAATAAACGTTTTGCCGGCCGGCTCAGTAGCACAATCCATGATGAGGCGCTATTACATGAATTTACCAGCGCCTGTGAGTCCATTACCGGCGCCTATGAGGCCAGGGAGTATTCCCGTGGCATGCGCGAGATCATGGCCCTGGCAGATCGGGCCAATCAATACATTGATGATCACAAACCCTGGCTGATTGCGAAACACAATGATAAAGATCAGGAACTACAGGCTATCTGC
>JADFPU010000217.1 GCA_022562175.1 Pseudomonadota bacterium
TCAGGGTTTTTCTGACCTGAGGTTAGCGGCGCGTGACAATTCTCCGGAGGCGCTGGAAGAAGTCGCGAAACAGTTCGAAGCGATATTCATACAAATGATGTTGAAGTCCATGCGTGATGCCAGCATTGCTGATGGTATTTTTGATTCTGATCAAACCGAGCTTTACATGGGCATGTTTGATCAACAAATCTCACTGGAACTTGCGGCAAGGAAGTCTTTCGGTATTGCCGACATGATGGTTAAGCAGTTGAGTGAAAATATTGAATCGCAAAAAAATAATGATCTGCCGATCACGGCTACCAATGGACCGGCACTGAGTAAACAGTTTGATACACCTGAGCAGTTTATCGAATCCATGCATCCATTTGCGCAGCAGGCGGCCAGGCGGCTCGGCGTGAAAGCGGAAGTGCTGATTGCACAAACAGCACTGGAAACCGGCTGGGGTCAAAAAATTATCAGAAATGAACAAGGCCACAGTAGTTTTAATATGTTCGGCATCAAGTCTGATGGGCGCTGGGACGGGCCTGAAGTAACGGTGCGTTCACTGGAATATAATAATGGCATTGCAAAAAAGAAATTTTCGGCGTTCCGCGTGTATGAGTCTTACCAGCAGAGTTTTGACGATTATGTTGATTTTATCATGCAAAACTCACGTTATCAGGATGCCTTTGGCCCCGATAGCGATGCCCAACAATATATCCGCAATTTGCAAAAAGCCGGTTATGCAACAGATCCGCATTATGCTGAAAAAGTCATCGACATAATGGAGCGGGATATCATCTGATGCAGATAAATAACACCCTACAAGGGTTGCCGCGCGCAGTTGCAGATGCGAGTCACGGGCCACAGATAACGGCTAACGAAAAATGAGCCTCCTTAATACGGCAATCACAGGCATACTCGCAGCACAACGCGGACTGTCGACGGTCAGTCACAATATTGCCAATGTCAATACAGCTGGTTTTAGCAGGCAGATAGTAAGGCTGGAGACCAGAGAGCCGCTGGCTCAAGGTTCCGGCTTTATCGGCACCGGTGTGCAGGTCAGTAACATCATACGCATACATGATCAATTTCTGAATTTACAGGTACGCAGTAGTATATCTGCCGAGAGTGAGGCCAGTCAGTTTCTTGCGCTTGCCTCACGCATCGATAATATGTTGTCTGACAATACCACCGGTTTAGGTCCGGCCCTGCAAAACTTTTTTAATGCTGTGCATGAAGTGGCCGACCTGCCTTCCTCGATCACATCCCGGCAAGTGATGCTTAGCGAGGCGCAATCTCTGGTGACACGTTTTCAGTTTCTCGATAAAAGGATGGAGGATATAACCACCGAGATACGTTTTAAACTCGGTGCAGATCTCAAGGAAATAAACAGTCTTGCCCAGTCGATAGCACTCATCAATAGCAAAATTACCGTCGCAATAGGTCAGGCAACCGGTGCCATGCCGAATGATTTGCTGGATCAACGCGATAAGCTGATTGAGGAGTTGTCAAAGTTCGTAACGGTGTCAACCGCTGAACAGTCTGATGGCGCACTGAATGTCTTTATCGGCAATGGTTTGCCTCTGGTACTCGGCGCCAATTCAAGCACAATGAGCGTCACTGAAACCTACGATAATCACTTTGATATTGCCCTGGTGGATTCGTTTAATTCATCTATTATCACCGGCAGTATTACCGGTGGTGAACTGAGCGGCATCCTGAGTTTTCAAGCACAGATGCTGGAGCCGGCACGTAACTCACTGGGGCGGCTGGCTATTGGGCTGGCAGACAGCTTTAACGCTCAACATATACTGGGTCAAAACCTGGATGGTGAAATCAACCTGACATTTTTCAATGTAGGCACTGCTGATGTTATTCCCATCGGCACGGCGCTTGATAATGTGACGGCGACCATTACTGACCCACCGACATTGTCAAACAGTGATTACAGCCTGGTATACACTGGCGCTGATAACTATATATTGACTCGTCTTTCGGATAGACAGACAACTTCCATCAATACTGGTGGTGTCTATCCTTTTACGACAGCTCAGATCGATGGTTTTACTATCAATATTGCTGCCGTAGCCGGGGCAGTAGGTGATCAATACATTATCCGTCCAACGGTCAATGGTGCCAAAGATATCACAACAACCATAAGCGAGCCGCGCAAGATTGCGATTGCAGGAGCACTGCGCAGCAGTGTTGCAACCGATGCAGCAGGGGTGCCAAGCAATATTGGTAATGCAGCGATAACGTCAGCCGAAAATGCATCGTTAACAGGACTGCCACTGGTGGCAAATATTACGCTCACGTTTGATAGCGCCTTGAACCAGTTTAATATTTCCAGCGGCGGTACACTGGCCTACAACCCGGCAACTGACAGTGGTGGCAAGCAATTTTCTATTGCCACTGCCGGTAATGCGACCTTTACCATATCCGGTACCCCGGCTAGCGGCGATCAGTTTATTATCGAAAACAATAGTAATGCCGATGGTGATAATCGAAATGCAAATAAATTGGCAGCTTTGCAAGCGTCTTCTATCCTGTTAAATGGTACCGCCTCCTATCAGGACAGCTATGGACAGATCATTGCGGAGGTAGGCACGGCCACCCGGCAGACAGAAATCAGCAAAGAAGCCCTGGGGACATTATTAGAGCAGGCGACGGAGATACGTGATAGTCGCTCGGGAGTCAACCTGGAAGAAGAGGCTGGTAATATGCTCAAGTTTCAACAGGCCTTCCAGGCATCTGCACAACTGGTGGTTGTTGCCAATACAATCTTTCAGAGTTTAATTAATGCATTCCGGTAAACGACTATGCGCATATCGACTGCTTTAATCAACCAGCGTGCACTCAATGGTATTCTCAACCAGCAAGCTAGATTGTCCGATCTGCAACTGAAAATTGCCACCGGCAAACGCATCAATGTACCGTCTGATGATCCGGTAGGGGCCGCACAGATCGTACGCCTGACAGAGACAATCAAGTCGAACGAACAATTTATTCGCAATGCCAATATGGCAAAAAGTCGTTTGAACCTGGAAGAGTCAGTGCTGGCCAGTGTTGAAAATGCATTGCAGCGGGTGCGTGAGTTAGCTTTACAGGCGAGTAACTCACACTTGTCAAATCTGGATCGCAAGGCAATTGCTGTTGAGGTAAGACAACGGCTGGATGAGCTGCTCAGCCTGGCAAATAGCCAGGATGCAAACCAGAAGTTCCTGTTTAGCGGTACCCAGGTCAATAGCAAACCTGTCACGCAAACCAGTGGTGGATTTGTCTATAACGGTGATCAGGGCCAACGCTCAATACAAATCAGTTCCAATCTGTATGTCACAGATGGTGATTCAGGAAGTGCCGTATTTTTCGACAATATTACCGGTAATGGCATCTTTACCGTGCAGGACAACCCAACCAATACAGGTTCCGGTATTATCGATCCCGGCACTGTCTTTGACAGGAGTGCCCTTGTGCGGGAGACCTATACCATCAGTTTTGTCACAAACAGCAACGCCAATCTCGGTTTTAATGTGATCGGCTCTAGCAGCGGTCAACTGATTCCACCCTTGCCGGCTGACCCGGTGTTAAATGCACCGGACTTCGTTGCAGGCAACGCCATGCGCTTTAACGGCATCGAAACAAAGATCGATGCTCTCCCCGTTGCCGGTGACAGCTTTAGCGTCCAGCCCAGTGTCAAACAGGATCTGTTCACGACGGTGGACAATCTTGTCAGCGCGCTGGAAACGCGGACTTTCATAGCGTCGGAAAAGGCCCAGGTACAAAATCAGATCAATCGGTCGATCATGGATCTGGATCGGGCCTTTGATAATATCATTGAGACACGCAGCAGTGTCGGCTCGAGACTGGGTATTATCGATGAAAAGATCTCCATCAATGAATCGTTTATTCTGGAGATCACTACAACCTTGTCAGAGGTGCAGGACCTGGACCTGATCAGTGCCGCCTCCGAAATGCAACTACGGGTGGTTACGCTTGAAGCCGCCCAGGCATCGTATATGCTTATACAAGGCCTGAGCATCTTTAACTTCCTTTAACCTATTAGGGGGTCATAGGTAGGATCTTAAGGGAATATTCATAGTCTAGAGTTATCAGATAATCTGAAATCTAAACACAGAGGCACAGAGTACACAGAGTTAGTATGATATCTGTTCTTTTATCTCCGTGTACTCTGTGCCTCTGTGTTTAAAATGCTGACCTTAATAATGGCTTCAGACCCTAAAGACTAACCTATGTGTCGAGGCTAAGTTTCACGCTTATAATCATTCATCACATGCGTTTTAGAAATTC
>JADFPU010000218.1:0-1760 GCA_022562175.1 Pseudomonadota bacterium
ATTCAATGGTGCGACACGTGTCCATTTGTCCGATTTATTTTCAAGGGATATTAACGGTGAGGAAATCACCGTCAGGGATCACTGCTACGGGTGTACAGCAGGGCAGGGTAGTAGCTGCGGTGGCGCGCTTTCAGTGTGAACTCCGGAAAAACGCAACTAGTCAGGAAAACAGGTATGAACCTTTCTGTCATTATCCCGGTATTAAATGAAGCGGCCAATATACAAGCATGTTTAGCAGCACTGCAAAGTTCTCGAGGGCATGGCTGTGAGATTATTGTTGTAGACGGTGGTAGTACTGATACGACAATCCAGTTGGCGGAGCCCTTGTCTGATGTGATTCTGAAAAGTGACAAGGGACGGGCGCAACAGATGAATACCGGCGCTGCTGTTGCTCAGGGTGGTGTACTGTTATTTTTGCATGCAGACACCTTGATTGAGTTTGATCTTGAGAAGGCACTGAAGTCTATTAACAGTGCACAGGCATGGGGGCATTTTGATGTTCGATTGTCTGGAGGACATTTTTTCTTAAGAGTTATTGGGTTCTTCATGAACATACGATCGAGACTGACAGCCATTGCAACCGGTGACCAGGCAATCTTTATTACACGAGATCTTTTTCAAAAGGTGGGTGGCTTTCCTGACATCGAATTAATGGAAGATATTGAATTATCAAGCAGGCTGAAAAAAATCTGTCGCCCTGTATGGCTTCATCAAACAGTCATTAGCTCGAGTCGCCGCTGGGAACAGCAGGGGATAATCAGGACTGTCCTGAAGATGTGGCGTTTGCGATTCAGATACTGGTTGGGGACAGTGCCAAGTGTACTTGCGCGGGAATATGATCAGTGATGAATGTGTTTTAATTGTATTTTCAAAGGCGCCTGTTGCCGGTGAGGTAAAAACACGCCTGATACCTGTTCTTGGAGAGACAGCTGCCACGGAACTGTATCAGGATCTGGTGACAAGCACCTTGACAACGGCCAGACAAACAAACATTGTTGCAATTCAGCTCTGGTGTTCGCCCGACATAAAGCACCCTTTCTTTGATGAGTGTACAGACAATTTCAATATAACGTTACATAGTCAGGAAGGCGATAACCTTGGCGAGAGAATGTATCTTGCTTTATGCACAGCCCTGGATCGCTACAGCCATGCCCTGCTCATCGGTTGTGATTGTCCTCAACTATCTGCTTCAGATCTTGTGCTGGCCAATAATAAGCTTGTTGAGGGTTATGATGTTGTACTTGGGCCGGCAGAGGATGGTGGTTACTATTTAATCGGTGCTAAATTGCCACACCAGGAACTGTTTAGTGGAATGGATTGGGGTAGCGGAACGGTCCTGTCGAAGACAAGAGAGTGCTTGAAAGGGCTGGATTTAGAATATTTCGAACTGGAGGAAAAGTGGGATCTGGACAGACCTGAAGATCTGCTCAGATACAGATCCATGACGGCTGATGAGTGATCATGTGTTATCGCCTGTCATTGTTATATTTCGCCCTGGCGCCTTAGGATTTTAATGTGCTGTCTTTGAATTTTCGAGATTATCTGAGTGAGTGCCGGTCTGGCAGTATTACTCAGATCATTGAACCTCGCGCCGAAGCGTTTCTTGTTTAATGACCTGGTTTCTTCAACTCTCACAATTTCAAGTGAACAAATAATCTTATCAGCTTGCGGCACTTGAATGATGCTGGTCGGGAGAATAGTAACTTTCTCCAGTCTTTCTGCAGTTGTGGTCGTTAGTCTTGCGCTTAGCCCGCCTAAAG
>JADFPU010000218.1:1770-4262 GCA_022562175.1 Pseudomonadota bacterium
GCCTAAAGATAGATTCCTTATTGCGGCATGCAACAGCACATCATTGCCGGTGGCCAGATCCAGAGGTAATGGTTCGCTGATGCGTATTGGCACGCGGTAATTTTCACGGCGTTGGTGATGGAATACATTTTTTGGTATATGGGCTTTATAAAATTCCCCGCCATCTTTCTCTGATATAGCTGTGATGGAGGTAGTGAATTGTAAAAGAACGCCTTGCAGGTGTGTTTCAATTGAAAGCGTCTGCTCAAGTAGAGAAAACTCAAGCTCGTCCCTGGGATAAAGTTCATCCAGTACAAAATAACAATCTTGCTTGTTTATTTCAAGAATAACGCTACCGAATACCTGAGGGGAATCGCCGACTGTAACGGAGAGTAAGGCGTGATTATTAAATAATTTTTTCAGGAAACCATGAATTTCATCTTTTGATTTGATCCGGAGATCGGAGGTGTTGCTGATGTGATCCGCCTTTATTTTCTCTGCCGGTTGAGTCTCCAACTCCAGTATTTTTTCAGCATGCATGGTAATTATCTCACCGGCAAAGAATAAAAATGATGGATCTGATGTTTTTTTTTAAATCCTTGCGACGGACTGGTAAGAGCTTGTCTTCGAGTTTCTGCCGGTGGAATCGTAAAGACTTTCTGAAGAGGCGACACCAAGCATTACCTCAAGTATCCGTTTACTGAATTGTGTGCTGATATCAATAATCGCGCCGTTGATATCGTTCTGGTGACGGCATTTATCCAGCAGCGTCTTGATTTGCTGCTTCAGCTCCGTGAAATCGTCATCAGTCGCAACACCGTTGTTACCGGCTTCGTTATGATTATCCAGTAGCGCAGATGCTTCGTTTCTTTGCCGGTCAAGAATTTCCAGATGTGCCAGTAACTCGTGTTTTCTTTTCGTGCAAGCCTCGACTGCTGCCACATCCCGGGCAGTCAATGCTGCGTGTTCATCTTGCAATAATGCGGCTAATTTCTCGATCTGTGTCGCACAGCCGATCAGGATGTTATGTAAGTTGCCCTGAAGATCCTGATAAGTCATTTATCTCCTACCTTAGTTGCCAGAAGACTTTCAAATTGTGCCATTTTTTCAGCTGTCCGGGTGACATTTACCCGAAATGTCCCGTCTGCAATGGTCTTTTTGATGTTCTCAACTCTTTGCGTATCAACGACAGGCTGACTGGCAATTTTTGCCTCTAACTCCCTCAATTTGGCGGAAGTATCTGTCAGGCTAACATACTGTACCGAGGAGGATCTATTCTCCTGGCGCTGAGCCGTTGCATTGCGCTTGTCTGTTTGCTGTTGATTGGCTACAGTCAGACTTTTTACTGCAGAACTATGTAACCCTTTGATTTCATTAACCATTTAGTAATTCCTCGGTACATCTGGTTTCTCTTGTAGACAGATATCGACAAAACTTAAAATAACTTTAGTTTTTAGCTGCTTCACTGTCATTTTAGTCAAACATATCTACTTGCCTGTACAGGTATTTAATATACAAGAACTGTTCCATCTTCTGCCAGTTTACCTTCTATTATGCGTTTCGAGCTTGAATTACGTACCCGGATCCTGTCACCGGAAGCGCCGTCCATCATTGCCTTGCCCTGCATCCTCACTTCATAAGTGTGGGTCTTGGCCAATAGTATCACTAATTCTCCACGCCGGATCAGTATAGGCTTCTTGAGCATATTGGACAGTACCGGGGTACCAAGCTGCACGGGCCGTATCAATTGCTTGCCAATTATTTTGTCCAGCTCAGTAAGGTATGCCCCGGAAAAGCGATTGATGTCGAACCGTTCTGTATGGAAATCTTCGGCTTTTAATATTTTATTTTTTGCTAGAGAACGGGAGGCAACTACAATGTCCCGGTAGATTTGTACATTTACCGGGACGAATACAGACCAGGGTTTATTACCATGGCAGCGTACACCGACCGTTGTGTTGCCATTCACCCTTGAGCCATGTGGTAGATAGGCCTCTAGGGGCGATTTGCATTGGGGTAGAAGTAAACGTGCATCGAGCTTTTGCGCAACGATCATTATATCTTCGGCGGAGGAAGAAAAATGCGATCGTACGTATTGTACCGCTGCGTCGCGGATGTCATGCAGGGGATGGCTTGCAGCAATGGCGCTACTGGCATTGCCTGTTATCAAAATCAATATTGCTAATCGGATAGATATCAATCTCATGACTCTTGCTCGCTATCGTTGATAGTTGTGAATGGGCTTGTTTTTCATGTTCAGCAACTCATTTTTGTGTTGATTGGCTATAACAATATGCAAATCACGTGCCTGATGTGCTTGCTTTAACCTGGATTCCGCAGTTAACAGGTTTTTGCTAGATAACATGTTGGAAAATGTCTGGAACTGGTTTTCCAGACAGAGTCGAGAACTACTCTACACGCTATTATCACCATGGATGGTGTGTATGCAGGTTTTGCATGGACGACTATATGGATATTGTCGGTTGATAACGTCTGGACGAATATAGGATATA
>JADFPU010000219.1 GCA_022562175.1 Pseudomonadota bacterium
CATCAAAGATGGTGCAGCGGGACTGTTACTGGCCAGCGAGGAAGCAGCGGCGCAGCATGGACTCACACCGAAAGCGCTTATTATGGGCTCGGCCGTGATCGGCGTTGAGCCACGAGTTATGGGTATGGGTCCAGCCGTCGCCAGCGCCAAAGTGTTACAACGAGTGGATCTGAGCATTGACGATATGGATGTTATCGAATTCAATGAGGCCTTTGCGGCGCAAGTCCTGGCTTGCACCCGTGAATTGGGCCTGGCAGATGATGATCCCCGCATCAACCCCCAAGGTGGCGCTATCGCACTGGGACATCCCCTGGGGATGAGTGGCGCCCGCCTGGTGTTGACCGCGGTTAAGCAGCTGCAACGGAGCCAGGGACGTTATGCACTGTGTAGCATGTGTATCGGTGTTGGCCAGGGTATAGCGATGGTGATAGAACGGGTTTAATAAAAAAAATCAGTAGTGCTTTAATCAGTCAAACAAAATTTTATCTCCCTTTAGTTGGTAAAAAATAACTTGCCATGAAATAGCTGGCAATAGAGATCGTATGTTTAAAATTTTTAGTGAGGAACGTTAATTGGAATCTTTATACCATAATACATTTAAAGACATGATGAATGATGTCGTGGACGCCGACACCTGCTGCGAATGCGGTGCTTGTGTTGTTGCTTGTCCACATAATGTAATCGAATATATTGATGGACAACCAAAACAGACAGCTAAAAAGGATGCCGCGTTTGATTATTGTGGTGTTAGTGAAGGGGCAGGGTGTGATGTCTGCGCGACGGTTTGTCCGCGGTTATGGCCTCGCGAACCTCACCTTAAAGATGTGCTGTTCGAAGATGAACGACCCTACGAGGATATCTTTGGTGTTTACCTACATATATTTGTTGCCCGAACTAAAGTGCCGGATATTGCTGAAGTGGGTCAAGATGGTGGCATTGTCACGGCCTTATTGGCCTGGGCAAGGGAAGCGGGCGAGATCGATGGCGCTATTGTATCCGCTGTGGGCGAGGAAGACGCCCCTTGTTTCCCAAGCCCAAAAGTGGTGACTACACGAGATGAGATAAAGGCCGCCGCCGGAAGTTGGTATACCTACTGCGAAAATAACCTGGCCCTGACAGAAGTACGTGAAAAGGATTTGAAAAAAGTGGCATTTGTTGGTGTGCCTTGTCAAATCACTCCGCTACGAAAGATGGAATATATGGATCCGAGCTTTCTTGTCACAAAAAAGAAAAAACCAAAGATTGTGTCCAGACAGCGTCAGTATTTACGAGGATTTTCTGATCGTATTGCATTTAATATCGGACTTTTTTGCACGGAAGTATTTGTGCCGGAATTAATGACCGAACGTATTGAGAAGCGCATGGGGATCCCTTTGACTGATATTAAACAATTCAACATTAAGGGCGAAATCTTAATCCATAAAAAAAATGGCGACCTCGAAAAAATCCCATTAAAAGAAGCTATGGAAGAATTTCAGAGACCAGCGTGCAGCCATTGTGGTGATTTTTCTGCGGAACTTGCGGACATTGCCTGTGGGGGTATCGGTACAGACCGTGCCACAGTGATAATCATCAGGACCAAAAAAGGAGAGGAAATTTGGCGTAAATTCGAGTCCACCGGGACGGTAGAAGTGGAAACAATTGAAGACAACAAACGTGCCTGGAATGTTTTACAGCGCCTGTCTCGTCGTCAGCGTGGACGGGTGTCCTTGGGGACACCGAGAAGTGGAACTGAACAAAATTTGAATCAGTACCATCCTTACCAGGGGGCTAAACTGGCCATGGACAAAGTCACTCATTCAGGCAAAGATCAGGAAGAGATAAATGCTTGTATGGAAGCCGTCTATGAAAACGAATCTCGACCTGTCGAGATCGTGGGATTTATGGCAGGCCAGCCAATTCCTGGAGACCCGGGACCACCCGCCGAAGGTGAAAAAAGAAAACTGCCAAAACCTATCACGCCTGAGCAGGGTGGTGCATCACCCTGCTGGGAAAGCGCCGAATGAGTGTAATTCATACGTTTAGGGGCATTCGATCAGCAGATACAATCAAGGCAACGTTAATGACGATGCCTCATGAATTGATGCACTAAAGTCAGTTGCATGCATTTCCTGATTAGGGCAGTGTAGTGTTGGATATAATAAAATTCGCTAAACTATAAAACGCTATTACTAAATATAATGTATGAGCTAAGGGCATTAAAAGTGAGGCACTATTTTAGCAGTCATAACCTATTAATTATCTTCAAATACAACAATCTCTAATCTGTAACATATAGAGGTCGACTAGAATGCGTAAATACTTACATATCAACTTGCACGATCAATCGGTTCGCGAGCAGGAATTAAACGGTGAGGAGATTCTCGATTGCGGACGACACTACATCGCCAAAACCTTGTTGGAATTGGGGGTGGCGAAAGTCGATCCATTGTCCCCGGACAACCCGTTGATATTTTCCGCCGGGCCGTTCGCCGGCACCAACTTTTCCAATGCCAATCGCACCAGTGTCGGTTGTAAAAGTCCGCTGACCGGCGGCATCAAAGAGTCCAACGCCGGTGGCAATTTCAGTTTTGCACTGGGTCAGTTGCACCTCGCTGGGTTTACACTTTACGACGTATCACCCGAATGGATTACCATTTATCTCGACAAAGAGGGCGGTATTCAATTCGAATCGGCTGATCAATACTTGGGACTTGGCAATTTTGAAGCAGCCGCCAGGCTGCATGAAAAATATGGGAAAAAAGTCAGCATCGCGCTGTGCGGTCCGGTCGGCGAATATCAGGGCTTGCTGGCGGGCATCGCCTTTAGCGACGTTGATCAGCGCCCATCGCGGTTGGCTGCGCGTGGTGGTGTAGGCGCGGTGATGGGCAACAAGAAAGTCAAGGCGATCATTGTCGATCTACACAAGATGCCGACATTCCACGAGCGCAAAAAACTGATGAAATCGGTGCGTGAGTATGGCGCTATGTTGAATGAAGATCCGGCAATACAAAATTTCGCCAACATTGGCACCGCCATGATGGCCGACATTACTAATGAAGTCGGTGGGCTGCCGGTGCGCAATTTCAGCGCAGGAAGGTTCGTCGATACCACTGTCGAACCATTGAAAATGGGGGGTGATTTTCTGCGCAAACAGGCCCTTGAGCGCGGTGGCGATCACACTCACGCCTGCATGCCGGGGTGTTTGATTAAATGCAGCAATGTCTATGTCGACAAGGACGGCAAAGAAGTCGTTTCGCCGGTCGAGTACGAAACACTGGGTCTACTCGGCACCAATTGCGGTATCGGCGAACCTGATGATTTGGCCTACCTCAATTATCTCTGCAATGATCTCGGCATCGATACCATCGAAGTGGGCGCCTCGCTGGGGGTACTGATGGAGGCCGGCGAAATAGAATTTGGCGATTTCGAGCGCATGGTTTCAGCGCTTGATCATGACATTCGCAACGCCACTGAATTTGGTAAAATTCTTGCGCAGGGTACCGCCTATGTCGGTGAGCATTACCAGGTTGAGCGGGTGCCTGTGATCAAGCGTCAGGCGATCAGCGCATACGATCCGCGTGTTATCGAAGTAACCGGATTGAGCATGATGATGACGGCGCAGGGGGCCGATCACACCACCGGCAACCTGCCTACCTATGTGAGCAAGGGCAAGGACATCGAAGAACTGGTCGCTGCCAGTCTCGAGATACAGGTGTCGACTGCTACCGCTGATTCCCTAGGGCTGTGCATATTCGGCCGCTCGGTTACCAATACCCATGTGGATTTTATGATCAACGCCTTGAACGATGCGCACGGCACTGAAATTCAGGCCGAGTTTTTTGACCGCATTGGCCGCGAAACACTGCAGTACGAAAATCAGTTTAACGAGCAGGCCGGGTTCAATATCAAAGACGATGAATTGCCGGCATTTTTTTACGATGAGCCGCTAGAGCCAAGTAACAGCACTGCACGTTTTCACAGTGGTGAAGTCAAGGATAGCGTAAGCAGATGGTGGCAAAAGCAATCGGTCTAAGTGGCAGGCTCGCTGTTCGCTTGGGACTGGCGGCGCCGCCGGCGGGACGGCCCGCTACTGACACCAGCGCAGCACCGCGAGCTCGCCGAGCAGTTCCTCGCCGGCGGCGCGCGGGTTTACCGGGATCACCCGGTAGCCCTTGGCCTGCAGGTACTTCATGGCGAAGTTGCTGGGCCGCACCCAGTTGGGGCTGACGCCGACCATGGCGATGGTGCGGCAGTTTCGCAGCA
>JADFPU010000041.1 GCA_022562175.1 Pseudomonadota bacterium
TTTGATATTCGTCTTGTCAAACAGAAAAACTGCCATATAATCTTATATGAGAGGGCAAGTATGTCTTGACAAATCAGGCAAAATATGCTTCCAACAAATTAAAAAAATTGGCACACTTATTGGATAGGTAAGTGTGCAACGAAGCAAAAAAGAGGGTCGGCCATGATAAGATGTCTAAAAATTCGTCTTAGATTCTATATTGAACCAGACAAGGATGTGTTTTATGCCTATTGTCCGGAACTTAAAGGGGTTCATGTAGACGGTAAAACCCCCGAAGAAGCATTAGAGAACGTAAGGACTGCTGCACATGCATATATTGAATCTCTGCTTATAAATAACGATCCACTTCCGCTTTGCATAGAAGATATGCCACTATCAGTCGCAATAGGAAGGGCGTTTTCTTCATTATTCCCACAAAGGTCTTCTACCGTTAGGATTGAAGATATAGAGGTTGCTGTTCCTGCGTGAGCTTTTCTCATAATGTCTGGATCCAGCTAAAAAACACAACTGCTGTCGATATACAGAGAGCCTTACTAAAGGATGATTGGATACAGGAAGTAACCAAAGGAGCAATTCAAGCATATAGAAAAGTAGACGTAAACGGCAATACTATAAGACGCGTAACGATTCATGTTCATCCTAAGAAAACATATGGTGCAAAATTACTTAAAGGCTTAATTATAGATATTGGATGGACAGAAGACGATTTAAGAAGGTTAAAATTAATTAAGAGATAGATGCAAAAAATTATAGAACCTAAGAAGCCAAAGAAGAAAGCTGATTCTAATCCTCAACATCGAGAGGATTATTTTAAGCTATCTGGTTAAGGCTTCATAAGGCCAGCCAGCAAGTCACGATTTAATCTGTAAATTGTTAAACGGCCATTTAAACTGCCCCCCTTTCGGAGGCGCTGGTTTTATGGAGTTTCCTTCTCTTGGGCAATAAAATCTGAACTAATATGTAACTACATCATGCTCTCTATCGGTTGTGGTTTGGCAATACCAAATCCCTGAGCATAATCAACACCAATCTCTCTTAACTTCTTAAGGATAGCTTCATTCTCCACAAACTCGGCAATGGTCTGCATCCCCATCACATGCCCAATCTCGTTAATGGACTTCACCATCGCCAGGTCAATTGGATCAGTCTCGATGTCCTTCACGAACATCCCGTCTATCTTTAAATAATCCACTGGCAAAGTCTTCAAATAGGCAAATGAAGATAAGCCACTGCCAAAATCATCCAAGGCAAACTTACATCCCAATGCCTTTAACGCCTTGATGAACACCATAGCAGTGGACAGGTTCGCAATCGCCGCCGTCTCTGTGATCTCAAAACAGATCTTTTCGGGCGGGATATTTGTCCTGTTAAACTGCTGGATCAGATACTTAAGAAACTTTTCATCTCCCAGTGACAGCGCAGACAGGTTAATGGCACATTGTGACAGGTTTTCTAGATAGACAGGATTATCCGTCAACCAAGAAAAAGCGTTGTCGATTACCCAACGGTCTATGCGGGTGGAGAGATTGTAGCGCTCAGCTGCCGCTAGAAACGCCCCAGGCGGAATGATGTTATCTTTCTCATCCCGCATCCGTAACAGTATCTCAAAGTGTTGTCCATGATCATTATGCGGTATGACAGGTACAATTGGCTGCATATACAGACAAAAACGATCCTCCTCCAAGGACCGGTTGATCTGCGCCACCCACTGCATCTCGCCATGGCGACGGGCCAACTCTGTATCGTCTTCATGATAAATGTGGACCCGGTTGCGTCCCGCGTCTTTTGCTGCATAGCACGCTGTATCCGCTTGTTTCAGTATCTCGATAGTGTTCATGGAGGTGACCGTGATTGGCACCAAGCCGATGCTCACGCCAATAGTAAAAATCCTATCTTCCCAGGCAAAGCGGAATTCCTCAATGGTCTTGCATAACTTCGTGGCTATCCGACGAGCCTGCTTCAGCGTGCAGTGCTCCATTAGCACGCCAAACTCATCCCCACCTAATCTGGCCAGGGTATCCCGTTTTCTAACTTGCTCTTGCAACAGACTCCCCAGTTGGCGTAGCAATGCATCTCCGGCCACATGACCACAGGTATCGTTGATAACTTTGAACTGATCCAGATCCAGGTAACACAGGGCATGCTTGGTTTTGTCCTTTCGGGCAGTATCTAAAATCCGTTGTAATCGATACTCAAACTCTCTCCGATTGACCAGTCCTGTCAATGCATCGTGGCTCGCCTGATAAGAGAGCTGCTCAGATAGCTGACTTGTTTCTGTAATATCCATTATCGTGCCGATAAACTGTAGCGGTGTGCCCCTCTCATCGCGGATCATTTTGCCTTGTCCATGAATATGACGTACCTCACCGTCAGGCCGTACAATGCGAAACTTGAGGTTAAATGGAGGATCGTTCTGTCTAAGCCTCGCTCTACGAGCCTTCAGTATGTATTCACGGTCATCCGGATGGACCAATTCAATGTTTGAAGAAGAAGTTGGAACATACGAGTCGGGGTTAAGCCCGAAGATAGAATAAACCTCATCAGACCAGAACACTTCATTCGTGACAATATCCACCTCCCAGGTACCCAAATGGGCAATGCGCTGGGCCTCCTGTAACTGCATCGCTCTCTTTTGCAGTTCCTCTTCTGCCTGTTTGCGCTCAGCAATTTCCATTGTCAGTTCATCATTAGCTATTAAGAGTTTTTTTGTACGCTCCCGAACCAGTTCTTCCAACTCCTGTTTATGCTTGGCCAGAACCTCTGCAGCCACCTTGCGCTCGGTGATGTCTTGTGCCTGTTCAATCAAATAAGATGGGTTGCCATTTGCACCACGGATCAATGAAACGCTAATGTCAACCCAGATATAATGTCCGTCCTTATGCCGATAACGTTTTTCGAGGCGGTATTGACCTGTTTTACCAGAAAATAATTTGCGTAAACGCTGAAAACTGACCTCCCTATCATCAGGATGAATGAACTTGAGATAATTCTTACCTATTAATTCTGCTTTTGTATACCCCACCATTTCACAGGCTGCTCGATTCACTTGAAGGATATTTCCTTCTTTGTCTCCCAACCCCATGCCAATGGGTGCATTCTCAAACACACTTCTAAATCGATCCTCACTCTCTCGTAAGACATCCTCCGACTCCTTGTGGGACAAATGAGTATTAATGCGGGCACGTAGCACTGGCATGTCAACAGGCTTCACGATGTAATCGTTGGCGCCTAGGGACAGTGCTGTAACAATATCATCGCTGTCTTCCTTTATTGTCACCATAATGATCGGAAGCTCTGATGGAGAGTACTTTTGCCTTGCTGCTTTGAGCACCTCCAAGCCATCCATGTTGGGCATTAAAACATCTAGCAGCATAAGGGCATAATGACCGTTGTTGAGACGGTGAAGGGCTTCCTCTCCGGACGTCACTGCGGTCACAGTAAAACCGAAATTTTCAAGCAACCGTTGCAGGATATTTCGCTCAGTCGAATTATCCTCGACGACCATAATCTGAGATCCTTCAAATGATTGATGAAGGGTTCTGTATGCATCAAGCGATTCGACTGTCATTTTCATAGTTATCCCAGCGTTAGCGGAGGTAAGAAATCATTTAACAAATATCACTGTCATGATCACAAGCATAGTTCATTTACTGTATTTATTTGTACAATTCAGTAGGGAAGATCCAGATTTTGAAATCAATAAATATACGCCTGCACAAAAAACCCCGCACAAGGCGGGACTGAGTGCTGGCAGAGAATTTAGTCTTGCTTTTTTAGCATTGTTCTCCTTTTCTTATTCGCCTGTCGTTTGCGTTATCTCCTCCATAAGACAAAATGTTTTATTTTGATCCAAATACCCAATAACAGCGTGAACTTTATTTACATCCCTTGCATTAAAAATACTCTCTTTGGAGGATTTAACTGTTCACATACAAATACTGCCTGCCATCAATAGCCCATGGACACGTATTTCTTTTTAGCCGGATGAATTTTTCAGCAAACCTTCCGCAATCGCCGATGAGGTGTATCATAGAATTGCTCTGTTTAGTCATTTGACATGATTATCCGTCCCGACACACAGAAGTGGTGATGGCTAAAACTGAACGCACGTAGAGTCAGTTAAGCAAGCGCCTTCAGGACAGTGATATTATTCATCATCATAGACTGTAGATAAAAGCAATGAACAAGCGACGTGTTGCTGTTGTTGCCGGCGTGAGAACCCCGTTTGTCAAAGCCGGTAAAGCGTTCAAAGACCTGGGCCCGCTAAAAATCGGAACCCATGCTGTGAAGGGACTCGTCGAACGGCATGACATTGATCCCGCCAGCATCGAAGCGCTTGCCTTTGGTGTGGTGGTAGCGGAGCCCGGCAGACCGAACCTGGCTCGAGAGATCGTGTTTGCGGCCGGCTTGCCCAAAAGCATCGAGGCACAGACGATTTCCTCCTACTGCATCACTGGACTTCGCACACTGACGCACATCGCGGAAGCCATCGCCTTCGGCCGCATCGAAGTTGGAATAGCGGGCGGTGTCGAATCTCTCTCGCACTCTGATCCGGCAACTTTTCGTGAGCCGACCACCGGCTTAAATATGGGCGAACACGCCGAGATTACCCGCAAACAATGGGACATCTCACGTCAGCGCCAAGACGAGATTGCAGTTGCCAGTCATCGCAATGCGATCGCTGCGCGAGACAAATTAGCGCAAGAAATCATCCCGTTGCATGGGCTTGAACATGATACCGGTCCTCGCGCTGACACCTCAATCGAAGCGCTTGCAGCACTTCATCCTGCGTTCGATGAAAACGGTACGCTCACAGCCGGAAACTCCTACTCCATCATGAGTGAACAGCGTGCCCGTGCGGAAGGCAAAGAGCCCCTGGCCTTTATTCGAGCGATGGAATACGCGGCCATCGATCCAGATGAGGGATTATTAATGGCGCCGGCCGTGACAGTGCCTCGGATCCTCGATAATAACTCGCTGAAACTTGAGGATATCCAGCTCGTCGAAATCCATGAGGCCTTTGCCGCCCAGGTGTTGGCGAACGCCACGGCTTGGGAGCAGGGATGGAAGGGGTCTTCAACTGGACTAATCGACTGGGCACGCGTCAACGTATCCGGGAGTTCCATTGCAGTTGGCCATCCCTGGTCGGCTACCGGTGGACGGATTGTGACAACGTTAGCTAACGAAATGGCGCGACGAGAAACCCAATACGGACTGGTTAGTATTTGCGCAGCCGGAGCCATGGCTGGCGCTTTTCTCCTAGAGCGGTAGATGACGGTATCCGTGTTGGCGTCGCATCATGGCGCCGCGTTCCGGATCGCAATCGACTTGACCCGGATTTGAATTGCATGCGCCAGCACACTGAAGGAATTTACAAAAAAAGCCGATAGCCGGGTCGTCTCGAATATATTACTATCATGGCTACTCACATTATCCGTTGCAGCTTTACTGAGTACTAGTATTTATGGCGGGTTAACAATTTTCAGTTAAATGCGCACCCAGGGATCTTTAAAACTGAAAGCCATGACTCATTTTAATTCACCCCTTATTTTCGCCTATTTTTTCAGCGCCACCTCGGACGCATTTCTGGCGAAAAGTGTGAACTCCATCACATAAATGAGATCATAAATAAATCACAGTTGTACAGTTTCAAACCTGTTTAGTCACCGGTCTGAATGAGAATGGCGGCTTCAGATAACAGTCTAGCGCTAATAAATTATCGTCAGTCGCTAGTGGTATTTTCATAAAAAAATATTTTTGTTTACAAAAAGAATATCTTAAAAGAACTATGTCTATAGATTCTCAAATAGACCCTGAATTAAATGTGATTGTCCGTATTGTCACCGGAGAAGTTGCTGTTTCAGATGTAATAAGTGCCTTTGATGAATCACTCACTCGTGCGGAGTTCAAGAAAGATATGAATGTTATCTGGAACCTTAACGATGCTGAAGTCAGTGACTGGAAGGAAGAAAAATACCTGGAGATTATCAAACTGATAGGGAAAAATACAACGGCGCGCGGATCGAATTACAAGATAGCGATAGTAGCACAGAAGAATTTAACCTTTGGCGTTGCCCGAGTGCTGGAATCATACGGTTACAAACTGCCGCAATCGATCCGCGTACTGAAATGCATGGACGACGCTTATGACTGGATTGAATATAAATAGATTTAAGGTTGTTCCAGATCCTGTAAATCATCAATATAAACCAGTCCAGCAGCTTCCAGCTTTGGCCGCATGCCGTAGATATCCAGCCCTAATTCGCCTGACTGAAGACGTTTTCGTGTCACAGCCTCCTTATCCAGGCGTGCCTGACTAGCTTCGGCCACTGCGGCGGCCTTAGCACGTGGCACGATACAAACTCCGTCGTCGTCGGCAATGGCTATATCGCCGGGATTTACTGCCGCGCCTGCGCAGACGATCGGAATGTTGACGGCGCCGGGCGTGGCCTTGACTGTGCCTTGGGCGTTAATTGCCCGTGACCAGACCGGAAAACCCAAGTCCTGCAATTCAGCGACATCTCGACAGCCGGCATCAATAATAAGCCCGACAGCCCCTTTCGCCATAAAGGAGGTCGCCAGCAACTCGCCGAACATACCACTGCTATTCTCCGTGGTCACGGCAACCACTAGCATATCGCCCTGTTGACATAGCTCGACAGCCACATGCAACATCCAGTTATCTCCCGGTTGCGCGAGCACGGTAACGACACTGCCAGCGACCCTGCAGCCTGAATAGATCGGTCGCATATACGGTTGCATTAGACCCGTTCGTGCCTGTGCTTCGTGTACTGTGGCAACACCATATTCACCAAGGACTTTGACGATATCGGCATCAGCCCGTTCGATATTGCGGACAGCGACTGACTTCATACAAATTCCTCCCCAACGAAGGGCAGGATACGCATATAGGCCTCACCATATTTCATGTCCCGACCGGAATTACGCTTGCCCTGTGCGCCGCGCTGTAAAGCAACGCGCGTGTAATATTCCCATAGGTGTTCCTGTGCCGTCATACACTCAAAGGCCTTCGCCTTCTTCTGCCACACTGAAGAGATATCGAGGATGACATGTGGTTTCCAGTTACATTGCTCTGTCTGGTGTGGCTCAAACAGGAAGATACCTGGCACGCCGATGACCTTTTCCGGATAATTATGACCGTGTGCCTGAGCAATAATCCTCGCCTCCTGTACCGCATGGGTGGTCAGTGGGTGATCAAAATTATACGGATCTTCCAGTGAATGGCTGAGTACCCATTCCGGTCTGTGTTGACGAAACTCATCCGCCAGACGATAAATAATATCGTCAGAGATACGCATCGGATAGTCACCGATATCGTAAAAATCAATGTCACAACCAAGCACCTCAGCAGCCTGGCGCGCCTCATCTTCTCGTGACGCCTTGACTTTTTCCAGGGTCATATTTTCATGCTTCCACATCTTGGCCGATTCACCGCGCTCACCAAAGGAAAGACATATGATCCGCACATGCCAGCCCTTGCTTGCATAAAGTGCTGCCGCACCCCCCGCTCGCCAGACAAAGTCCGCTGAATGCGCACTGACGATAAGCCCGGTTTTGTTACTGGAATTTGCCATCAACTTCCTCCACAAATACTGACCACTGTTTTTATTTCGAGTATACAAACCAGTCTAACAATTTTCCCAGGCATATCGAAGTTTACTTTCCAGACACGCCTGCATAACCACAATCTCGAAGACTTACCGTCACTGCCTCGGCACGTTGCACGGTTGATGGCAAATTAACCAAGCTGATTCAGTTTGCCCTGAGCAGAGCAGAAGTAACTGCATGACTTTGTATGATGAATATAATTTTTCCCTGTTATTACAACTACTTATGCTTGACAACCTGCTGCATGTTGGTACACTGGCGAACGCAATTTTTAAAGTGTCGGATTTTGTAATCTCGCTACAGAACGAGTGCGTCCACAACGTAGCAAGTCAGACTATAAGAACAAATTGAGAACTCCAGTGAAACGCGTGTATAACCAGCTGCTCATGGTAATGATTGAACGCCTGCAAAAACTTCTCCTCTAACATCAGATGAAATTACTTGCCCGTATAGGACTCACTGCCGGTCTATTACTGCTTGTCTGCCTGTTAATCTGGCAGGGTGTAATGGATGTTGTACAACTTCTGGTTACTTCCGGTTGGGGCCTGTTATGGCTGCATTTGGTCTGGTTACCGAATTTTTTGCCGGCAACTTATGCCTGGTGGTTACTCTTCAAAAGAGAACAATCTCCTAACTTTGTGCAAGCCTTGCTTGCAATGTGGATGGGACGTTCCGTCAACAATCTGCTACCCGTCGCAACCATCGGTGGCGAAGTAGCCAAGGCACGCCTTGTATCACTTTGGGCGTGTAAGGGCACAGACGCCAGCGCGTCAGTCATTGTTGACAAGACTGTTCAGGTGCTGGCCGTGCTTGTCTGGGGGTTGGCCGGTGTGAGTTTATTACTTTCCTCATCGCTCGATGATCAACTGGCATTGATCGCACTGGCAGGCTTTGCTGTATTGGCCCTGTGCATAACAGGCTTTTTCATGTTTCAGAAGGCGGGTATGATTGGCATCCTGACAAGGCTTGGCGGTAAATTAATCAAAACAGATTCCTGGGAAGGCATCAGCTTGAGTGCGGAAAAAGTGGATGCCACGGTACTTGAAATCTATAACAGAAAGACAAACTTTGTGCTGGCAGTATGTTTCAAGGTTATGGGTCTGGTGTTGCAAACCGCAGAGGTCTGGCTTGCCTGCTACCTGCTTGGCCATCCCATTGGTCTGGTTGAAGCATTAATGCTAAAAAGCCTGACATCGACGCTGAGCGATGTTGCATTCGTCATCCCGAATGCCTATGGCATTCAGGAAGGCGCTTTTATCGTAATCGGCGCCTTGATAGGTCTCACGCCCGATGTATCACTGGCAGTATCGTTGGCCATTCGTATCAAAGATCTGGTCTTCGATCCGGCGGGTTTGCTTACCTTGCACCAGATAGAGAGCAAACAACTGCCGCAACGTTCAAATGCCGCATGATCCCCTCGCCTGCTTAGATTTACCAGCAGACAAGCATTTGGCCTATAGATAACCTGGCGATCTGATAGTGATAATACTACTGATATGATAGGGGACCGACACAACAACCTGCCCAGCCAGGCTGATGAAGCCTATCAGCAGCATATCCTGAAAGGCGTATCCAGGACGTTTGCACTGACTATACCGCAACTGCCACCTGCCCTGTCGCGGGTTATCAGTAACGCCTACCTGCTCTGCCGCATCGCGGATACCATCGAAGATGACAAGCATTTGCCTTTCAGTCGCAAGTATGAATTTTCAAAACAATTTATTAATGTCGTTAGCGGTAATAAATCAGCGACTGATTTCGCAGATGCACTGTATCTTGAGCTTTCTGCATCGGCTTCGGAAGATGAGCATGATCTCATACAACACACCCCTGCGGTGATCCGGATCACCCACAGCTTCAACCCAAGACAGCAAGCTGCCCTGGAACGTGGCATCCGCATCATGGCGCAGGGGATGACGCAATATCAACAGACTAACGTCAAAGACGGCCTGAAAGATCAGGCGGACATGGACAGCTATTGTTACTTTGTTGCCGGAGTCGTAGGGGAGATGCTGACTGAGCTGTTCTGCGATTATTCCGAAGATATCGAAAGACACCGGCAGCAACTTATGCAACTTGCCGTGTCATTCGGCCAGGGCTTGCAGATGACTAATATACTCAAGGATATATGGGATGACCAACGCCGCAACATGTGCTGGTTACCGCGTGATGTCTTTGAAAAATACGGTGCTGATCTGAAGGGCATTACAGTTGCAGATAATGGCGCAGCATTTCAACAGGCACTGGGGCACTTAATCGGGGTAGCCAGGACGCATCTGACCAATGCACTGCGCTACACCCTGCTCATCCCGGTTCATGAAACCGGTATCAGGCGCTTTTGCTTGTGGGCCCTGGGAATGGCGCTGTTGACCCTGCGTAAAATTAACAGCAACCGGGCATTTACCTCTGGACAGGAGGTCAAGATTTCCCGTCGTAGCGTGAAAGCGACCATCCTTTCCACCAACCTGCTGACCCGTCATGATCGCCTGCTGAGACTTCTGTTTCGTATGATTGCAAGGGGCTTGCCTGATGAAGACCTGCCTGAGAAAATAAATACCCTGACAAAGGTAGCCTGACGAGTTCCCAATGAAGCGTATAGGTATTATTACCGCGTTGCAGCCAGAGGCGGCCTGCCTGACAACTACAGCACTTGTGCCAGAAACGATTACCGCGCTTGATGATCATACCGCTCTGCTGGTATGTGGCATGGGTGCGGAAAGGGCTAAACGGGCCGCGTTACAAATGGTCGATGCCGGCATGGAAATTCTTATCAGTTGGGGTACAGCAGGAGCACTTGCAGACGATATTCAGCCCGGAGATTTAATTGTGCCGGAGACGATTGTCAGCCACACTGGCCACGTTTACCAAACTGCGAAATACCTGCGTTCATCCATGCTTGACAAACTCATTGATTGCCCGGGGGATATCTTCCTGGGTCAACTTGCTGATTCTATCTATGTCCTGACCAGCGTCGTTGATAAGGCTGCAACAAGAGCACAAGGTGATGCCCTGGCCGTTGATATGGAAAGCGCAGCAATCGCCGAGGTCGCAGCAAAACATGAAATCCAGTACGTTGCCATACGTGCTATCTCGGATTCCGCAGCCATGAGACTGCCGGATGATGTTATAAATTTTACTAATGCCTATGGGCAGGTACAAGTTACAAAATTGATATCAAGTTTGCTAAAACGACCAGGCCAGATTTTCGATCTGTTCAAACTGGCCAGGGGCTTCATGGCTGCGAAAAAAACCCTCAAATGGATAGGACAAAGACAAGCTGATATTTTACACCATCACTAATCCAGTTTTGTACCGGCAGGTTTACAGAACATATATTCATCACAATACCAGAGCTGATATTCCACTATGTTAACGGCATAACAGATTAAAGATTTTAAACGCGATGGATTTGTCCTGGTTACAGGACTCTATGATAAAGACGAAATGCAATAGATTACTACCTGGACGGATGAGCTGTGTAAGTATCCTGAACAAACGTAAAAATTACCTGTCAGACTGTGAACGAGATCAGGATAAAGATTACGTTTTGCGCGTCTGAGTACTGACCATCAAGGCATCCGGTTTCAGCCAGGTAGTCTTGCTTGATGTACAGATAATTTTTATATTCGTCATACCGACCATGTTCTGTAAAAAAAATAAATAAATGGAAAATTTGAGACAAACCGGCAAAGTATTTTTGCGTAGCTGGACCGCTTTTGTAGAACAGGCCGGGATATGGATCGTCTTGCTGACAATTGCACTCACCGCGATTGCCTTCAATTATACAGTCAACAACCTGGGCATGAATACCGATACCAAGGACATGTTGTCGCCAGAATTAAACTGGCGGCAACTTGATCTGGAATACGAACGCCACTTTCCCCAATTTACAGATAACATCCTGGTGGTGGTCGAAGCTGATACGCCGGATCAGGCACTGGATGCTGCCGATCTGTTTTACCGGCAACTGCTCGACGAAACGACATTATTTAAAAGCGTCTATTATCCTAATGCACTTTCCATCTTTAAAGAGTCAGCTCTGTTATTTCTGGATGTAGATGAACTCCAGGATCTGGCTGATAATCTCGCAGAAATCCAACCCTTCCTGTCCAGGTTAACCGATGATCAAACCCTAAGGGGCCTCTTCTCCATGCTGTCCGAGGCATTGGATGCCATACAAGACGGTGAAAAGATAGACATAGCCCCCATGCTGAACCAAATCAATCTGACTATTGATGCCACCCTGCAAAAAAAAGCACACCGTATGTCCTGGCACAATCTCATGCGTGGTAAGGATGATACGAACGCAATCCACCGTGAATTTATTTTGTTACAGCCCAATCTGGACTACGGCGAGCTGTTTCCGGCCAGGGCGTCTATCGAAAGATTACGGCAGCTTGCAGAACAATCAGCTATTGAGGAAAACATTGGCGCCCGCATTCGATTGACCGGCGGTGTAGTGCTCTCACACGAAGAATTGCTCAGTGTTTCACAGGGTATGGAAATAGCAATGGTTGTTGCTTTATGTATGGTCACGGTGATCATGTTGCTTGGTCTGGGCTCAATATATCTTGTGTTTGTGTCACTGTTCACTCTGATCGTCGGTCTTATCATGACGGCTGCCTTTGCAACCTGGGCTGTGGGCGAACTGAACCTGATCTCTGTGGCATTTGCGGTGCTGTATATTGGCCTGGGTGTGGATTTCGCCATTCATTATTGTCTGCGTTATCGTGAATTTATCCTGCATGGCAGTGACAATACTGCCGCAATCAGGGCATCCTCTCTGAGTACCGGCAGTTCCATGTTCCTGTGTGCGCTCACAACCGCTACCGGGTTCTATGCGTTTATACCAACAGACTATGACGGCGTTGCCGAACTGGGTTTGATCTCTGGCACTGGTATGTTTATCAGCCTGGTTGTCACCTTAACACTGCTGCCGGCCTTACTCAGTCTGTTACCTTTAAAAGTAAGCCCAAAGGAACGCTCTTCCGGATGGCTATCGATCACTGGATGGATCTTTTCATTTCCGTTTACCTATGCGCGACAAGTCAAGTTAATCTCTTTTCTGATCGCGTTTATTTTACTTGGGCTTATCACCCAGATACGTTTTGATCACAATACATTGAATCTGCAGGACCCCGAAAATGAGTCCGTCAAGACCTTTCAGGATCTGCTGGATGATACTGACACTTCACCCTGGACGGGCATTATCCTGGCTGACGGTGAAACCGAAGCACTTCACCTGATAGAAAAATTTAAACAGTTACCACTAGTGGATAAACTGGTTTGGATCAGGGATTTCATTCCGGATGATCAGGATGACAAACTGGCAATAATTGAAGAAATGGACTTGTTACTGGGTAAAATAGAAGATGCAACAGATAGCCCTGCTATCAGCGACGATGAACGAATCACTGCTGTCACGCTACTAGCCGATAAACTTGACAGCATACAGCCGGCCTATGCGCAGCCTGAGTTACTTGCATTAAAGACAACATTACACGGCTATCTTGCTAAACTCTCTGAACTGGATGCAACTGCCCAATCCCGGGCATTAATTGACCTTGAGAAGAGTCTGCTTGCTTCCCTGCCCGGCAGGCTGGATAGTCTCCGCGCATCATTAAACGCTGACACTGTCAGCAACGATAATCTACCGCCGGCACTTGCCAATCGTTGGCACAATGAGCAGGATCGCTACGTGATAAAAATCTATCCTCGAGAAAATGTCAACGATAACGACGCTCTACGACGCTTCGCCAAACAACTACAGGATACCGACTCACGAGTAATAGGCTCGCCGATTATAGTCACCGAAGCAAGCGCTGCAGTAGTCAGTGCGTTTAAACAGGCGTTCCTGTATGCATTTATCGTTATTACCCTGATCCTGCTACTGTTACTTGTTCATAAAAGGGATACACTCTATATATTGATACCATTGATCATGGCCGCAATTTTTACCGGCGGCGCCAGCGTTCTGCTGGGCATACCTTTTAATTTTGCGAACATCATTGCACTGCCATTGATATTGGGTATCGGTGTTGACAGTGGCATTCATATCCTGCATCGGTTTCGCACGGCACCGCCCGCGGATAATAACTTGTTGGCGACCAGTTCAGCGAGAGCAGTACTGGTTAGTGCTGTAACAACGATGGGCAGTGTTGGCAACCTGGCCTTCTCGCCTCATCTTGGCACTGCAAGCATGGGCAAAATCCTGACTATCGGCATAGGCATGACACTGGTTTGCATGCTGATCGTACTGCCGAGCTTGCTGGCAACACAATCGCAACAAAAATAAACCATGGCAATACAACATAAAAAACCCCGGGATGCATGTCTCGCCTGTCAACTGATCTATCCCTTACGTAACAGTAAACAGACACTCAACTATTTTACATCGCGACGACTTGTGTTTGGCATTACATCAGGATTTTGGCATGATGACGGCTACATGACAGGGGGATTGAATGACTGATAATAAATAGTGGTTTGCCATCCATGGCAATGAAATCATCCATAACCAGCTATTTTTTAAAACTCCTTTTTTATCTCCATCCTGGAGAATATGTCCATTATTTCCGTAGCGGTCGGACTATAGCAACTCTCATCAGCGCTGTAATCACCTGGAAAAGGTACATTAAACATACCTTATTTAGGTCAGAATATAATCCATTTTCTATATATTACAATGAGTTATAATATAAGCGGCGCAAACCATCAAAATATATAATGACAAAACATTTAGCCTTATTAACCTCGCTTACTTATTAAATAATGCAGCAGAGAATATTGATTAAAATGAATTTCAAAAACAATCATCGCTTGAAAACAGATCCTGCAAGACCGTTCATGTCATTCACAACAGTTTCGATCAGATCAAACCGATCTGTGCTGTGCCTGATAATTTGTCTAGGTCTGCTAACAGGAGCTTGTGACAAGCCACAACCCGACGAAACGCTGTTAATCATCGACGGACTAACGATGGGAACAAGTTATACAATAAAAATTAACGAAAAATTGATTGCGGCAGAGACGAAACAAATAACGGAGGGAATCAATTCAATTTTAAATGACGTAAATCAGAAGATGTCTACCTACATTACGGACTCTGAGCTTTCTCATATCAATCAAGCAAGAACTTCTGACTGGATAATGATTTCCGATGAGTTATATACCGTTATCAAGAGTGCTATCGAAATCAGTCAGTTAACAAACGGAGCGTTTGATATTACCGTCGGTCCAGTTGTTAATTTGTGGGGCTTTGGTCCCGAGAACAGACCTGAGAAAGTTCCGGCTGAGAGTGATATTCAACAGGCATTACAACAGACAGGCTACCATTATTTGCAACTAATGGCCTCTCCCACCGCTATCAAAAAAGGCCGCAATGCTGCCTACCTTGACCTGTCAGGCATTGCCAAAGGTCGTGCTGTAGACAGAATCGCAAATTACCTGCAACAACATCATTACAGCAATTTCATGGTGGATATCGGTGGTGATCTAAGTGCTAAAGGAATTAATAAAGATGGCATAAGTTGGCGCATTGGTATTGAAAAGCCTGTTACAAAACAACGAATCGTTCAGCGCATCATCCGTCTTGATAATATCAGCATGGCAACCTCCGGTGATTACCGGAATTATTTCGAACAAAATGGATTACGCTATTCACACACTATCGATCCAAAAACAGGCCGCCCGATTACCCATAAGCTTGCTTCGGTAACTGTCTTGCATCCCTCAACAATGATCGCTGATGCACTGGCAACCGGCTTGTTGGTGATGGGGCCAACGGCTGGCTATGAACTTGCGGAGAAACAGAATATTGCAGCACTATTTTTAATCGGCTCTGAAAAACTGTTTAACGAAAGATACACGGAGGCTTTCAAGACTTATCTGGTTGAGCAGGATTAAATTGTTTTTTGTTGTTAAACTATCATTTCATGTTTTTCTGGATCACGCATGAATACACTTCTATTTCTGCTACTGCTTGGCTTTATTGTTATCTTCTGGCTTGAAACATTAAGGCTGCGTGAACACGTCATTTTACGTTGTCAACGCGTGTGTAGAGAAGCAAACCTGCAATTACTCGATCAAACGGTTGCCCTGGTGTCTTTATCAATCAGAAAGGGAACAGATAAATCGTTACATATCTGTCGCAGATACCAGTTTGAGGTCAGTGAAAACGGTGTCGACCGTCATTTCGGCTATGTTAATTTATCTGGCAGACACATTATATCTATACAATTTGATGGGCCATCTGGTAGCAGTATCTTTCATCAATCCAGTCAATAAACTACATTGAATTGTCAAAAGTCAGTAGTCAGGAAAAACATGGATAAACACAATCTAACCTGTCGGAGAACACCCTATGCCCTCTTTTGATATTGTCTCCAAAATTGATTCTCATGAGCTAAATAATGCAGTTGACCAGGCGAACCGGGAAATCTCTAATCGATTCGATTTCAAGGGAACGGATTCACGCATTGAGATTAAAGATAACATGCTTACGTTAAGAGCCCCTGCTGAATTTCAGATCAAACAGATACAAGATATACTGGAGAATAAACTGTCTAAACGGCGCATTGATGTGGGCTGTCTTGATTATGCCTCGATTCAGGAACGTCATAATGAGGCGAGGCAGGAAGTAACCGTCCGGCAGGGTATCGATAAGGAATTGGCAAGAAAACTGGTAAAAATTATTAAGGACATGAAATTAAAGTTACAGGCCAACATTCAGGGTGATCAGGTCAGAGTATCCGGTAAAAAACGTGATGATCTGCAGAAAATTATCAGCA
>JADFPU010000042.1:0-9336 GCA_022562175.1 Pseudomonadota bacterium
AGGTCCAATCCTGAGATTGTTGACACGTTCAGACAGTTTGCTAACCAGTTCATCGGCCACTTCATCACCGACACAGACCACAACGGAGATCGCCATACAGCGTTCTCCGCAAGACCCATAGGCGGCACCCATCAGGGCATTCACGGTATTCTCCATGTCTGCGTCAGGCATTACCAGGGCATGATTTTTTGCCCCTCCTAAAGCCTGGACACGTTTCCCATTCGCTGTGCCAGTCGAATAGATAGTTTCGGCGATAGGTGTTGAGCCGACAAAGCTCACGGCTTGTACTCTGGAGTCGTTTAGTAAAGTATCAACAGCTTCTTTATCACCATTTACTACATTAAATACGCCATCGGGTAATCCGGCTTGAGTGAACAAGTCCGCAAGCAACAATGAAGCGCTGGGATCTTTTTCAGAGGGTTTTAATACAAATGTATTGCCGCAGACTATAGCCATCGGAAACATCCACATTGGCACCATGGCCGGGAAGTTAAACGGGGTAATACCTGCGACGACGCCCAAGGGTTGGAACTCGGACCAACTATCGATAGCCGGGCCCACGTTCTTGGAATGTTCACCCTTCAATAATTCCGGGGCGCCACAGGCATATTCCACCACTTCGACACCGCGTATGAATTCACCCCTGGCATCGTCCAGCACTTTGCCATGCTCTTCAGTAATTAACGCAGCGATATCATCCGCGTTTTGTTCCAGCAGTTGCTTAAACTTGAACATGATACGGGCACGTTTTAATGGTGGTGTATTACGCCAGTCAGGAAATGCCGACTCTGCCGCTTTGATCGCTTCTTCAACGGTTTCCTTGTTTGCCGCGGCAACTTCCCGTATCACCTGTCCGGTTGCAGGATTGGTTACTTCTAACAGTCTGCCAGTAACTTTTACATTCCGACCATTAATGTAATGACCGACAATAGGGTGACCGGATAGTGGTTCCGCTGTTTGTGTTGATGCCATATTTACCTCTCAATCGATCTTCTTTAAAACATTTGTCACTATGTCGAAGGCTTTTTCAAATAAATCCTGTGTGAAACGCAGGAACGGTGAGAACATCAATATATCCATACCGTTTCGCACCAGTAGCCCTTCAGCAAAACATTGTTTATGTACTTCATATCCGCGTACGCCAGGATCATCTTCCCGAGGTTCAAGCTCGATAGCACCCATCAAGCCTATGTTGCGAATATCGATGACATGACGCGTTCCTTGCAATGAATGAATAGCATCTTCAAATATCTTTTCATTTTCCCGCGCACATTCGAATAGACCTTCTTCTTCATAGACATCAAGCGTTGCGAGTCCGGCGGCAGCGGCAACCGGGTGTCCGGAATAGGTATAGCCATGGAAGAATTCGATCGCATACTCCGGTCCATTCATAAATGCATCGTAGATTTCCTTGCGAACTAATACTGCGCCCATGGGGATCATGCCGTTGGTTAATCCTTTAGCCGTGGTAATGATATCCGGTATCACATCAAAGCGCTGGCAGGCAAACGCTGCACCAACACGACCAAATGCCGTGATCACTTCATCAAATATTAGCAAGATCCCATGCCGATCACAGATCTCCCGTAATTTTCTTAAATAATCAACCGGTGGTACCAATACACCGGCAGATCCCGCAACCGGTTCAACAATCACCGCAGCAATATTTGATGCATCCTGTAAGGTAATGATGCGTTCCAGTTCATCGGCTAAGTGCGCACCCCATTTTGGTTGTCCACGGCTATATGCATTTTGCTCTAAATTATGTGTATGCGGTAAATGATGGGTGTTCGGTAATAGTGATCCACTAAACATCTTCCTGGTTGCAGATAAACCGCCAACGGAAATCCCGCCAAAGTTGACACCATGGTAGCTTTTTTCCCGGCCAACCAAGTGAGTGCGTGTCGGATTGCCTGTCACCTGATGATAGCCCAGGGCAATCTTTAGTGCGGTATCAACCGCTTCCGATCCGGAATTTGTAAAGAAGCAGTGATCGAAACCTTCCGGCGCCAGTTTAGTGAGCCGCTCAGCCAATTCAAAAGCACCAGGATGTCCTATCTGGAAAGACACAGCGTAATCCAGTTTCGCAACTTGCTTCTGAACGGCCTTAACGATCTTTGGGTGGCAGTGCCCGGCACCGCTGGTCCATAGCCCGGAGAGTGTGTCCAGGATTTTACGTCCATCGGTTGCTGTGTAATAAAAACCATCCGCTGATTCAATCATGCGTGGGTTATCCTTAAATGCACGGTTGGCAGTAAAGGGCATCCAATAAGCGTTTAAGTTCAAGGCTGAATCAGCGTGTGATATAGGATCATTTAAGGCTTCCAATGACATAGCGTTTCTCGGTAAAAGATAAAAAAATAATTTACAAGCGGTAGCCTATTCTATTAAACTAAATTTAACAATATTTAAATGTAAATATTTAAATATTTGATTTATAAGTATATTTTTAATATATTCATTAAGTAATATTTAACAATTTAATACTTCATGAACGACGAGACTTTAATATGGAAAACGTTGGTATAAGACTAAAAAAGGCCCGTGAAACACACGGTTTATCACAACGCCAATTAGCGAAAGCATCGGGTGTAAGTAACGCAATGATTTGCCTGATCGAGAGAGGTAAAAGTAATCCTTCCCTGGGTTTGTTGAAAAACGTACTTGATGTAATTCCGATTACAGTTTCAGAGTTTTTCAGCCTTGAGCTGGAAGATAAACCCGCCAAAGTATTTTACAAAAAAGATGAGCTCACTGAAATAGGTAGTGGTTTAATTTCATATCTTCAATTGGGCAGTAATGCACAGAAAATTAACCTGCAATTCATGTATGAATGTTACCAGCCTGGTGCTGATACAGGTCGCTCAATGCTGCATCATGAAACAGAGGAGGGAGGTATCGTTATCAATGGGCATATAGAAGTGACTGTCGGAGATAAGACGCGAATCCTCGGTCCGGGCGATGCCTATTTATTCAATAGTCGTACACCGCACCGATTTAGAAATATGGGTAAAGAGGCATGCACACTCGTGACTGCATGTACTCCTCCCAGTTTCTGAAATATTAATTAGAAAAATCAGCAGTCAATATAAAGCCTTATGACAATTGCTCATGACGAAAATAAAAAAACAAGATAAATCCAGTATGCCCGTTGTTGGTGTACCAACCTGTCGCCACGAAATCGGTGGGTTGGATTATGATTGTACCCAACATAAATATCTGGTTGCTCTGTATCACAGCGCAAAGGTATTACCGCTGCAAATTCCATTATTCGGTGAGAATATTGAAATAGACGCAATATTAGAAAAAGTCGACGGTATTATGTTGACCGGTAGCCCTTCAAATATTCATCCGCGAAATTATGAAGAAACAGAACAGGATCCTGAATTCAATCTGGACGTTTTGCGTGATGCCACTATTTTGCCTTTAATTAAACCAACGGTTGAACGAGGTATCCCATTATTTGCAATTTGTAGAGGATTTCAGGAACTTAATGTTGCTTTTGGTGGCTCATTGCATCCATATTTAAATCTTGTTGGTTCTTATATTGAGCATCGTGAGGATAAAAGTTTACCAATAGAACAGCGTTATAATAAGAGACATAACGTAAAACTCGTATCTGGCGGTCAATTGAACAAACTGTTGGATGTTGATTCAATCGAAGTCAACTCGCTCCATAATCAAGGTATTAATAAGTTGGGTGATAATTTGATTACTGAGGGTCATGCTGAAGATGGCCTGATCGAAGCAGTAAGCGTTGATGGCAGTAAAAGTTTTGCTATCGGTGTACAGTGGCACCCGGAATGGCTATCAACCGAAAATCCTGTATCGACTGTAATATTTTCTGAATTTGGCAAGGCATGTTATAAGCGTGCAGGCTACGGTATTTAATCTGAACGTTAACTACAGAGCCTATATAACGAAATATAATTAAGAATTTCCTTATTCGTTCTTCTAATCAACTAAAAAAATCACTCACAACGTTTGTAATTTGATCAATTCCAATACCTGTTCGTGTAATTCATCATTGGCACTGGCAATAATATTACCGCCATTTTCTGCCGTATTTCCATCCCATGTTGTGACAATGCCTCCAGCTGCCTCAACAATCGGTATTAATGGCATTATGTCATAAGATTGCAAATGACCTTCAACGACGATATCGATAAATCCTGCTGCAAGTAAGCTATAGCCATAACAGTCCGTACCTAAGCGCGAAAACAGTGTTGCATCAACAAAGCGCTGAAAGGTTTGTCGTTCTCCTTCAGTATGAAACATGGACGGATGGGTAGAACAGAGAATGGATTCAGAGATGTGTTTTTTATCAGATGTTTTGATTTCTTTTTTATTGTTCTCACGAATGAGAAAAGCACCTGCATCACTACCGACAAAGGTATCTTTTACAAAAGGCTGGTGCATAAGCCCAATCACGCATTTTTCTTCAATCATTAAACCCAATAAAATCCCCCACATTGGCGAACCTGCAACAAAACCACGTGTACCATCGATCGGATCGATTATCCAGGTACATTTATCTTTTCCCTGCCTGTCTGAATATTCTTCGCCAATGATTGAATGTCCTGGGTGGTTGCTTGCTATCTTGTCCCGCAGGTAGGCTTCAATTTCTTGATCCGCCTTTGTTACCGGATCGAATCTTATGCCTTGGGATTTATTCGTAACAGTAATGTCTGTCCTGAAGTATTGCAAAGCAATGTCTCCCGCTTCTGTTACTATATCAATGGCAAAGTCGAGTAGTTGTTGTATTTGATCTTCAGCTTTCATTGTTGTTATTAAACATTTCAGCTAATTGTATTACATATTATTATTTAATGGTGATTCGTGATTAATAATTAGCACTTTGAGAGAACCATTCACATATCACCAATCAATTGTCATTAATATTTTTTAAAAAAAATAATGAGCAATAAGACACTGGTTGTTTTACTAATACTTGCCACTTCGGTATCAATGATGTCCACTGATATCTATGTACCGAGTCTGCCTTATTTAACTGATTACTTTGGTACATCAGCAGAGTACATTAAGTTAACAATCAGTTTAAACGCAGCAGCTTATTCCATTGGTACACTCATCCATGGACCATTATCGGAACGATTTGGACGTAAACCGATACTAATATGGTCAATGGCTGGCCTGGCTTTGTTCAGTCTGTTTTGTGCTTTATCGCAATCCATTGGCCAATTTATTGTCTCCAGGATATTACAGGGGCTAGCTGCAGCAGCAGAAGGTGTCATTGTACTAGCTATAATTCGCGATGTATTCAATCAAAGGGAGCAAATTCGTGTGCTCGCTATTTATGAGATGGTTATTGCTTTGACGCCTGCTATTGCGCCTATTATAGGTGGCTATGTTTTTATTTACATTGGTTGGCGCGCTAACTTTATTGCCATAACTGTTATTGCCTTGATTGCAACATGGCTTATTCAAGCGAATCTCAAAGAATCTACCCGGAAAGATCTAAACGCGCTGAAAATAAGAGAAATCCTGGGCGATTACTTTGGACTTTTATCTAATCTGAATTTCATGAAATATAGCCTGATGCTTGGGGCAGGGGTTGGTTTCTTTTTTGCCTTTGCCACTGCCGGCCCTTTTATTCTTATTAAACAACATGGTTTGCCTGCAGAATATTTTGGCTATTATCAGGGCATCATGGTTGTTGCTTACATAGCAGGAAGCGTGGTTACTGCGTGGCTGGCAAAAAAATTAGCACCCCATTCACTTTTACACATGGCCCTGTTTATTGTTCTCAGCAGCAGTTTATTATTACTTTTTGTTGTTTATGCAAATCTTGAGACTAAATTCTTACTGGCATTGTGTATCGCTCTAATCGCCTTTGGCACTGCCCCGTTGTTTGCCATCGCTCCGCCATTGGCATTGAATACCACGTGGAGACGAACAGGATATGCAGCGGCCTTACTGGTTTCGATTGAAATGGGTGTTGGTGCTTTGGCTGCATTAAGCGTTGGCGTCTTTCATGATGGAACTTCACGGCCATTTGCCCTCACTACAGCCGTCCTGTTTATTGGGGCTTTGCTAATCTACGTAATAGGTTCGAAGGATGATCAAACAGTATTAAACACTGAAATCTAACCAACTTCGCATCGCTGGGTGCATATCACCATGGTGGGTTATGGTCTGGTGCAATCTTTGAGTTGTTTGAACAGTAAAGCGATAGAAGATTTGTGTCGTCACTCACCCTGGCGGCAGGGCAACCCCATCACAGCAGGACAAATTCGTAAAGGTCTTGCCCGGATGATGTTACCTTATAACAAGCAGTCAAGATTAGGTCCACATAATATTGAAAATGCTTTATTTTTCTATGTTGATTTCAATTTATTTCGGTAGCTTTTGATTTAAATCAAGGTAAGTGTTAAGACTAGTATTCATTATTCTAAGTTTTATGCAGCCAAAGGTGTATTGCAATGTTTACACAAGCCGACACCACTTATGAGCCGATTTGTAGTTTCACGATTTCTGTCCGGGGGAAAAAACCGAATGCACCGATATTTTCATTCCTGCGCAGGAATTTCGGATTTGTCACCCTGGCCGAAATTGAAAGCATATTTGGTTTTGTTGAACAGTCCACCTTGTATGGCGGTCGTCCTTTTATCCGGCCGGAACTATCTGAAAGGGATGTAAGACAGCTCAATAATGCCGGAATCGGTTTGCGTTTGCCCATGTCCAATCATTTTGTAACCCGTAAAGAGTACGATGCCAACTGTGACCTGTTGCAAAAATATCACCGCAAGGAAAACTCTATTATTGTAACCAATGATAAACTGGCAAAATGGATACGACAGGATTTTCCCCTGTACCGTCTTGATGCCAGCGTAATAAAAAACATCCACACCTGTAAACAAATTGATCAGGCCCTGGAAATATACGATGACGTCGTGCTGCCTATGGATACTAATGAGAAAATAAGTTTTCTTGAAAAGATAGAGGCCAAAGACCGGATTATTTTATTTGCCAACGCCGGTTGTGCCTTGACCTGCCCGTCCAAGATCTGTTATGCCTCCATTTCAAAAAAGAACAAATTCGATAATACGCCTAGGAGAGATAATGAAATAAGCTGTTCCCGCGCCCTAAAACACCGGGAGCAACTGGGCATGGTGGATTTTGACCTGATTCCGCTAATGGAACTGGGATTTTTTCAATTCAAGTTACTCCGCCCGAGACCTTTCGGCATGACCGGGTTTTGACAGCCTTCACAAAGATGGGAAATCAAACTTCAGGGCAGGCTCGCTAAACGAGCAGCGAATTTTTGGATCAGAAGTGGTATTCGCTGCAGATGTCACCTGGCCCTGGGCAAGGAGTATCATCAAAAAAACAATATTGTTACAGCGATTAATGAATTACCCCGTGGCAAGAACACGGGGAATTACAAGTTAAACGTAACATGTTGTCCCCCCCATTAATATACAGAGAAAATATCTGCAACGATTCAATATATTATTCACGAACGTAAATCACTAAAACAACAGGACCGAACAATGTTTACAGCGATAGTTATAGCAAAATTAAAGCTGTTTATGTTTTTCTATCAAGTTTTTCGGGCAGATAGCTGGCAAGATATGATCTACCTACCCTTTTAGCTTCGTTTAACATTTCATCCGTAATTTTGGAATGTTCAATGACTGACAAGGTAAACATTACATCAGTGATTTCAATAAAGTAATAAAATATATCTTTTGTATTTGGTAGATCGGGTAAATCGAAGTGCTGTTGAAATATCTCACACATGACCTTTCCTATTTCGCGATCATTAATTCGATCTACTTGTTTGATTTCCGGTGGTGTCTTACCACCAATCAATAATTGCCGTGCCGGTGGGTTTTCCGCATAAACTTTCGCGCCTCTTTCAACTTTCTATTTTTTACTTTTAACTGTCTCAGGCTGTTGTTGGGTAATACAGTGAATGCCTCCACCACCTTCAGCGATATCTTTTATTTGCACCTGAACAACTTCTCTTTCCGGGTATAAGTCTCGATATGTCTCAACCGCTGCCTCATCTCTTTCACTTTCATAGCCCGGTACAATGACAGCGCCATTGGCCAGATATGAATTGATGTAAGAGCGACAAACTCCGTCATAATCCTCTTTGTGATAGGAACCTTCACAAATAAATTCCAGCTGAAGTGGACGTCCCCTGGCGTCCTTTTGTCCACGTAAGGCGGCAGTATTTTCCTGACCAACAGAATAATGGGGATCGGTTGAGTCCGGATTAGTCTCTACCATAACTACACCAGGTCTGATAAATGCGGCTATGCCATCGACATGACCATCTGTCTCGGTTTCATTGACATCACCGGGGATCCAGATCACCTTTTCAGCTCCCAGGGTTCGGCACAATTCCTCCTCAACTTGCTGCTTACTCCAACCGGGGTTTCTATTTGAATTTAGAAAACAAGATTCAGTTGTAATAATGGTTCCCTCTCCATCAACCGTGATACCACCACCTTCCGCTGTCAGTTCAGAAGAAAATATCCGCACACCTTCTCGTTCTAAGATTCGTGAGGCCATTAATGCATCCTGATCATAGGGATGATACTTGCCGCCCCAGGCATTAAACCGCCAGCTAGAACCGGCCAGTTCACCTTTTCCGTTAATCAGAAAGTTTGGGCCGGAATCACGTGCCCATGAATCATCTAACGCCATTTCAATCACGTCGACGTTAATTCCCAAATAGCTCCGCGCATCATCAATATGACTGCTTGGGGCCAACATTTTTACCGGTTCAAACCGGGCAATGGTATTAGCCACATTGGCATAGGCTTGTCTGGTTGCAACATCATTACTCCACAAACCGTCCCGGCTTGGCCATGCTATCCAGGTACAACTGTGTGGTGCCCACTCTGCCGGCATATAAAAACCGGCATCCACTGGGTTTATCACATTGGATTGATCAGGTGGATTCATTTTCCATGTTCCTTAAAATAAATCGAATAGATTAAAAAAAACGAACCAAGGAAATCATTTCCTTGGTGGCCATATGTGTAAAAATCAAGTCTTTATCTGTGGATATTTTAGCATATATCAGGGATAAGCAAAACCCGTTTCACTAGTAAACGGGTTTTGTTCCCAATATTGGAATCTATACCTCGTCAAGAGATTACGCGGCGCATTCGCCGGTCGTAATACCGTCTTGAGTGGCACAGTTTTCGTCCTTCAAGAGCTGACCTGTAGCACCGTCCAAATTGAACTGGATCTGATACTTAGGACATCCATCCTCTGCAGGAATTGAATCTAAACAGTGCCCTGAATCGTCCTGGAGACGACCATTGTACGTGTATTTATCCGCGTCACCGTTAGTGG
>JADFPU010000042.1:9346-16394 GCA_022562175.1 Pseudomonadota bacterium
ATAATGACTGATATAAATCAGGACGGCGATCCCGAAATAACCCCCAGGTATACCGATACGATTTAATTTCTTCCAGGTCAAATGATGCAGTGATAATGGTTTCGGTTTCCTTATCTGCACTGGCGATCAATGCACCGCAATGATCCGTAATAAATGACGATCCATAAAACGTTAATACACGATCATTACTCTCTTCCATGCCAATCCGGTTCGATGTAATAACCGGCACCACATTAGCTGCAGCGTGACCGCGCATAACCGTTTGCCAATGATCCTTGCTGTTCAGATCAGGTTGATTTATTTCACTACCAATAGCTGTTGGATAAAACAGTAATTCCGCTCCCTTAAGTACCATGATCCGTGCTGCTTCCGGAAACCATTGATCCCAGCAAATAGCAACTCCGATGTTGGCAAAACGTGTCTGTACCGTTATAAATCCGGTATCGCCAGGGCTGAAATAAAATTTTTCCTTATAACCCGGTGCATCAGGAATATGACTCTTACGATAATGGGAGACAATTTTGCCGTCAGCATCGATCACAACCAATGCATTAAAGTGGGCTTGACCAGCCCGTTCAAAAAAGGATATGGGTAACACAACATTCAGTTTTTTAGCCAAGGCTTGCATGCTTGCAATCATTGGATGGTCATTAACGCTATGTGCAAACTGAAAATGGCTGCCCTGCTCATCAATACAAAAATAGGGTGTCTCAAATAATTCCTGTATCAGGATAATTTGGGCGCCTTGATCAGCGGCATGATGTATTAAATTTTCCGCACGTTTGATGTTTTCAGGAATATCCCATGTACATTGCATCTGGGTAGCAGCAACAGTGACTTTCACGAATATGCCTCTCACATGGCAACTTTTAATAGTCAAGTTTACTCGACTATTAATTGAAATCAAGGATCAACACTTATCTGGAACACAATATCGATGGGCGATATATCAAGTATCTTTTTAAAACGGTTAATTGAAGAGAATTAAAGTAGTAATCATGTATTACCGAGAAGTAAATCATTATTGTCCTAACTATCAGGGCTAATATATGCCAATTGACGAACTGCACCTGCAAAGAATGGAATGTAAAAACCCGGACATTCCATTCGTGTCCGCACGGAAGGCATAATATTGACTTGTGACTTATAATGTTTATTCATTAGTTAGTTCTTAAGCGCCTGTTGCTATGATTGTAGATCTAGATGACGGGTATAACGCCCAGTAATGACGCTGGTTAAGAGTGAAGCGCTAGAAACCAGGCCCATACTGGCAGTCTGATTGAAGTATTAATTAGAGCAAGTAGCATCAGACTATCATTTTGATGCCATAAGTGAATAAGGTAGATTGGTCCGATTGGGTGCAGATAATGATCATAAAAAACACGGGGTGAAACAATGAAGGAGCTGACGGCTAAGCTTGTCACAGTACATGCAGGAAATAATGAAGACCTGAGCAAGGAAGCACATAAGTCTGTTGAGGTTGAACCCGACGGATTCGTCGGTGACAAGCATAAGGCATTTACACGCGTCGCAGCTTCATGGGATCCCGAGCCTATTGGGACTGTCAGGCGTAATGAGAGGCAATGGTCAGGGGTTTCTCTGGAAGAGATTGCTATCATTCAGCAGAGAATGGATCTTAAAAAACCGCTTGCTGCTTCCACATTGGGTGCAAATATCTGCGTTGAAGGTATCCTGAACTTTTCCCAACTTCCGAAAGGAAGCAAACTCATTTTTCCTTCGGGGGCAGTGTTGATCATAGAAGGGGAAAACCCACCTTGTGCAGACATGGGCGCTGAAATAGAACGTGCCTACACAACCAATTCCGGTGAGCCTGTTGCAGGAAAGATGTTTCCAAAACACGCATTGCATTTACGAGGTGTGGTCGGCTTTGTCGATGTTCCTGGTGTTATCAATGCCGGAGACGATGTGAAAGTACAAGTGTATGAAAATCCACAGTGAAAGGGATAAAAAATTCAAAAAGTATCATGCACGAATTGACTGACACAGAAAATCGAATATTTCTGTTAACATGTTGTTACATTTATATATCTGCTTTCCGGAAATATGTCTACATACGACGTCATCGTTATTGGAGCAGGGCATAACGGTTTAACTTGCGCTGCCTATCTGGCGAAGGCTGGATTATCGGTAAAGGTTCTGGAACGACGGTCCATTGTTGGTGGCGCGGCCGTGACAGAAGAATTTCATCCCGGTTTTAAAAATTTAGTTTACTCTTATGGTGTCAGCTTGCTAAGTCCGGAAGTAATTCATGATCTGGAATTGCACACACATGGTTTGGAAATACTGGAGCGTCCGGCAGGAACGATTAGTTTGCTTGATGATGATTACCTGCTGTTGCCAAGGGATGGATATCGTGCAAAGCAGTGAGATCGCACGGTTTTCAAAAAACGACTCAGAAGCGATTGACGAGTTCGGGCGGCGTATATCCGATGTTGCGTTGATATTGCGCGAGATAGTAAAAATCACCCCTCCAAATATTGGTGGTGGGTGGCAAGATATATTACAAGCATTAAAAGTCGCAACCAATTACGAAGGTTCAAATCAACACAACAGGCAACGTTTGCTGAATTGATGACCAAATCGCTCGGTGATTATCTGGACATGTGGTTTGAAGGTAAAACGCTGAAAGATGTTATGGGGCTGGAAGGAGTCATTGGAAATTTTGCCGAACCCTATCAGGCTGGCACGGCCTATGTATTACTGTACCATGCCTTTGGCGAAGTGAATGGGCGGATCGGTGCCTGGGGTATTGCCAGAGGTGGTATGGGTGCTATCACCCAGGCAATGGCCTCCTTTGCCCGGACTAAGGGTGTGGCAATTGAAACAAATGTTTCAGTTAAGGAAGTGATCGTTAAGGCAGGAAAAACTCAGGGTGTGGTAACGGATGATGGCAGGAAAATCACTTCACGAGTGATCGCCGGCAATATTCACCCACAGATCCTGTTAATGAAAATGCTGGATCCTGCGTTACTTTCGGCAGATGAGAAAAGGCGTATAAAAAACTACCGAAATCATTAAGCTACCTTTCGGATGAATGTTGCCTTGAGTGAATTACCCATATTCGATAGCTTGCCGGAATGCAATGAGACGGTTTTAAGTAGTGCCATCGAGATTTGCCCCTCCCTTGCATATATTAGCGACGCGTACAACGATGCACGTACCCGGGGTTGGGCTCGCAATCCGGTTATTTCAATGTGGATACCTACGACCCAGGATGACACCCTTGCGCCAACGAGTTGTCATGTCGCCAGTTTATTCTGCCAGCATTTCAATAAGGAATTGCCCGATGGAAAAAGCTGGGATGATGAAAAAGATCGGGTTGCAAGGCACATAATTGATACAGTGGCAAAGTATTCCTCCAACTTCAAAAATGCCGTTGTTGGTACGCAAATTAAAGTCACCCCTGGATATTGAACGTGATCTTGGCATGATCGGTGGCGATATTTTTCATGGTGCACTACATCTGGATCAATTGGCATCATTAAGACCTATTGCAGGACGGGCGGATTATCGTATGCCGGCAAAAGGGCTTTATCTATGCGGTTCAGGTGCGCATCCGGGTGGCGGCGTATCAGGTATACCGGGGCGTAATGCGGCACGTGAGATACTTCGCGATTTACGTCTGCGTAGGGTTTAATACTTATTCTAATAGCGTATCTTGTTATTCACATTAGGCGATTCCTGAGTGACTGGATAATGTTGCGATGACGATTACGGTGGTTTATCGCTTCGCCAGTTGCATCACACGCAACCGGGCCCACGCAGCTACCCGCATGAGATAGGCCAGCAGTCCAGCGGCCGCGTAGATGTAGTCGATGAACTGAATGTCACCGTAATAGGTGAGTTCATAATAGTAGGTATCCACCACGGTGAACCACAGGAAATAAATACCCGTCCGGTGCAGGACATGCCACTGTGTCTGGCTCATCTTGCGGCGAACGGCGTGAAACGAGGTAATCGTCATCGCAAAGATGAACAGGTAACCCGGCACCTGGAAAACCAGATCGGACAGCAAGTAAACCTCTTCTACGTAGTATTCCCAGTAACCAGCCAGCATCCATATGATGAAGAACAGCTGCCAGCCCATGCTGGAGGCATACGAGAGGCCGATATAACGACGGTTGCGCAGCAGCCACCGGCTGAACTTGCCCGGAAAGAGGGTATTAATTGCAGATGCGGCAAAAGCCAGGTACAGCAGGGGCACGGAACAACGAACCGACATCTGGATCATCTCGGACACCCCTAATGGCCCGGATAGATCCTGCATAGGCATGTATGCAATCACGGCCGCACTGTTGATTCCGACAATCCAGTACAGCAACGGCCATCCATTGAATAGTTTGGATTTTAGGATGTCCACCTTATTAATTTATGTGCAAACTGTATGATATGACAACAAATTATTGTAATAGAAGTTATTTCTATCCATTTCCATCCGGGTCCGCATGGATGAAAATATTGACTTTGGTAGACAATATTAATTATTAGATTCATTGAATATATGTAATCATTTTAAATGGTATTATAAAGCACACTCTTTCTATTCAAGATAAATAATCAGCAATGCAACAACAAACTATATCTAAATCAATTTTTTCTGAAGTGTTAGAGTTGATTAACCTTGGGCAGCTGGCAAAAGCGGATAGAATTTGTAGAGATGCCATAAAGCATAATCCTAATGATGTCAATATGCTGGGTCTTCTGGGTGCCGTACTCACCAAAATGAACAATTTTGAAGATGCAGAAAAGTATTTGCGTATGACCATAGACCTCGCTCCTACTTTTGCCAAACCTCATGAAGATCTGGGCCATGTCTTACTTGAAATGAAACGACCGAATGAAGCCATTGAAGTATTGAAAAAAGCAACCCGGCTTGATCCTAAACTCGATCTGGCATTTCTTAACCTCGGCAAAGCCCTGGCTGAGGTTGGTAAAGGAAAAGAGGCTGATGAAGCATTTGAAAAATCATTCAATTTATCACCAGAAAGGAAAGCGCTTGCTCAGGCCGCCGAATATTTCAAAGAAGGTCGACTGGAGGAGGCAGAAAAAATCTACCGGGAGGTTATACGCAAAAATCCTAATAATGTTGATGCCATGCGTTTAATGGGAATATTGGCAGCAAGGCTTAAAAGGATTGGTGATGCAGAGAAATTCTTCCGCAAAGCAATAGAGATTGCTCCTGATTTTACTGGCGTAATTGTCGATCTGGGTAAATTACTGCAAGAAGATGGTCGCTTTGAAGATGCTATAAGCAGTTTTAAGAAGGCTATTGAGATGGAACCTGAAAATGCCAGGTTCTATGACCTGCTTGGTTATGCTCTCGAACCAGCTGCCTTGACCTATGATGCAATCGAGGCCCATCAAAAAGCAATTGAACTCAATCCAAAACTTGCTGGTGCCTGGCTTGGCCTGGGTCATTCACTGAAAACAGTAGGTCGGCAGGAAGAAGCTATCGAAGCATATCATCAATGTTATAAATTAAAACCGGATTTTGGCGCGGTACAATGGAGCTTAGCCAACCTCAAGACTTATCGATTTACTGATGAAGAAATCGCTGACATGCAAGCAAAAGTTTCTAAAGGAAATCTTTCCGGAGAGTCTGAAGTAAACTTTCTTTTCGCACTTGCCAAAGCCTACGAAGATCGTAAGGAATACGATCAGGCCTGGTACTATTACAATGAAGGCAACTCGAAACGCCGTATGCAGGAGACATATGATCCGGTGGAGACAGAAGTAGTCAATGACTCGTTGATTGATGTTTTTAATAAAGAGCTTTTAGAAAGGAATACTGGAATTGGACACACTGATCCGTCAGTTATATTCGTGATGGGATTACCCCGTTCCGGTTCTACCTTAATAGAACAGATACTTGCCAGTCACAGTTTAGTGGAAGGAACAAGTGAACTGCTGTACGTGACCCTCTGCGCCAGATCGTTAAATAGAAACCGTGCCGACGGTATTAATTATCCGGAAGCAGTTCGCGAACTTGATGAGAGACATTTTAAAGCGCTGGGGCAGGACTATATCAATTTTTGTCAAATGCATCGTACCGAGGGAGCGCAATACTTTATCGATAAAAATCCAAACAATTTTACAAGCATTGGTTTTGTGCATATGATGCTTCCCAATGCAAAGATTATTGATGCCCGACGTCACCCAATGGATGCGTGCTTTAGTTGCTACCGACAGCTATTTGCCAAGGGGCAAACATTTACCTATGACCTAACCGATATTGGTGAGTACTATTTACAATATCAACGTATAATGGATTATTGGCATGAAGTCTTACCGGGTAGAGTACTAACGGTTCAATATGAAGAGGTTGTTACCGATTTTGAAAATCAGGTGCACCGCATACTTGAATACTGTGGGCTTCCCTGGGAGGATTCCTGCCTGAATTACTACGACACAGATAGACCAATCCGGACAGCCAGTTCAGAACAAGTCCGTCAACCTATCTATACACAATCATTGCATCGCTGGCGTAATTATGATCAGCATCTAGATGAATTAAAAGAGGTACTAAGTCCGATCCTGGATCGCTACAAAAAGTTCGAAACATTGGAAGCAAATTAATCTGTTACTGTTAGTCATTAATTGAAATTTTGCTGTTTAATCGTATGGCCACACCTCAAGACCGTGTATGGAATTGCGAATATCATAGGTTATAGTTATTGCACTTAGTGTCTTTAGGTTGTCTATATCATGTAACGTTATGGTGGAAGGTGAGGAGCCTGCCGCTATGATGCCATTGTCCAGGGTACAAAGCCCTCTGCCAAATGCCTGTCGCGCAATGCGTGAATCATCCAGATCTGTATGAGTTAATTGGTCTTCTGCATAAGTTGGAACCTTAAAGGTACATTGATTATTTGCTGTGACATAACGAACGTCATTGGCTTGTGTATCATTAAATAATACGCCGTCACGATATGGGCGGGCATTATGAGCACCTATAGGAAGATTAACCCATTGTGTTATTGTATTTCCGTTAAATAGTAAAATGGCTCCCGTTCTCATTCCGCTGATA
>JADFPU010000220.1 GCA_022562175.1 Pseudomonadota bacterium
CCTGATTCCCGCAACATAACCAGTCCCAATCCGTCATGTACATGGAATGCTTTAAATTCACTGCCATCGTCTCCCAGGATGAGCCTGCCATCGGTAAGTACGCCATCGACGTCAAATACTACCAGACGTATCTCCGCGGCTTTTTTCTTTACTCGATTCATGTCTTATTAAACGACCCTGGCGCGTAACAGGTCATGCATGTTCAAGATACCCGTCAGGACATTATTTTCATCATCCACCAATAAGGCATTGATCTTGTAATGTTCCATCATGCTGAGTGCTTCGGCAGCGAGGCTGTTTGCGGAGATAGTCTTGCATTGCCGGCTCATCACATCGCCAATCCGGGTGGTGTGTACATTAATTCCGGAATCCAGGGTCCGTCGTAAATCTCCGTCCGTATAAATACCCAGGATTGTATTATCGGTATCAACTATGGCCGTTGTGCCCAGTCCTTTGCGGGTCATCTCCAGCAATGCATCACTGAGCAAGGTGTCGATAGGCACCTGTGGCATATCCGCGCCAGTGTGCATAATATCGTTAACATGCAGTAACAGGCGTCTGCCCAGGATGCCGCCAGGATGAGACAGGGCAAAGTCTTCAGAGTTAAAGCCACGGGCCTCCAATAAGGCGATGGCGATAGCGTCTCCCATTGCCAACGCTGCGGTGGTGCTGGCCGTGGGCGCCAGACCGAGCGGGCAAGCCTCTTGCCTGACGCTCACATCAATATTGACCGATGCGGCGCTGGCCAAAGTCGAATCCGCTTTGCCGGTCAAGCTTATCAGCGGCACACCCAGTCGTTTGATAACCGGTAACAAGGTAATGATCTCGTCTGTTTCGCCGGAATTGGATAATGCGATGACTGTGTCCTGTGATGTAATCATGCCTAAATCACCATGACTGGCCTCACCGGGGTGGACAAAGAATGCCGGTGTGCCTGTGCTTGCCAGGGTTGCGGCAATCTTGCTGCCGATATGGCCGGACTTGCCCATACCAATTACCACTATTCGGCCCTTACAGTTTAGAATATATGCACAGGCCTCGACAAAACTCTCATCGATCTTTGTTGCCAGGGCTGCAATTGCCTGGGCCTCTGTTTCGATGACTGCCCGGCCCAGACTTAGTAGCCGGTCGCGTTCACTGTCGGTGATGGGTGGAGTTTTGTTTGTATCAGTAGCCATAGTGAATTTTTCAAGCAGCGATGCTATGAAACAGCCAAAATTGATAAGAGACAAAGCATGCTAGCAACACACCTCCTTCAAGGCGATCGAATTTTCCACGACCATGTATAAATACCATCCAACCCATGAGTATCATCATGCCTATCATTACTGGGAAATCCCGATACAGGACTTCGCTGCTAAAACCGCTGGGTTGAATCAAGGCAGGAACACCCAGCACCATCAACATATTAAACATATTTGAACCAATTATGTTGCCAATAGCAATGTCGGCTTCATCTTTTATTACGCAAGCGATAGAGGCGGCCAGTTCTGGCAGGCTGGTGCCAATGGCGATCACTGTCAGGCCAATAACCAGGTCACTGATACCAAACGATTTGGCGATGATCACTGCGCCGTGCACCAGCAGTACAGAGCCGCCAAGCAGAAGCGCCAGACCTGCAAACAATAAAAACAGCGACGTAACGATCGGTTTTTTCGACTCAAGCTCCTTCTCAAATTCTCCCATCAGTGGATCCGTGGCTGACGACGCTCTGGCCAGTTTTACTACCCAGCCGGTGATGCCTATCAGGCAAACTAACAAGATAAAACCGTCCAGACGGCTAAGATAATGATCAAGGGTAACGGACAGGGCAATTAGCACAGCAATACACATCAACCAAAATTCACGGCGCAAGGTTTTGGAAGTAACTACCAGCGGACTGAAGAGTACAGTTATACCGAGTACCATACCGATGTTGGCAATGTTTGATCCCAGCGCATTACCGATAGCAATGGCGGTTTTGCCTTCCCAGGCGGCGACAGAGCCGACCAGCACTTCCGGTGCAGATGTAGCGAAACCAACTATCGTCATGCCGATGATCAATGGCGATATACCCAGGCCACGCGCGGTTCGGGCAGCGCCCAATACAAACCGATCCGCACCAAAGATCAATAATGCGAGTCCCCCAAGCACTGTCAGATAGGCAGATAGCATTGGCTAATTTATCTCTATTTTATTATTAAACATCGGCTTATAGTTTGCCATGTCAGTGTATTGCTGTAAAAGTGACACGAGATAATGCCAGATCCCCTCGATTCATGAAAACAAATTGAGCAAAATACACGACTTGTTGAATACAATACTCACTAACATTACATAAACCACAAATGTCTGATCGTCTGAAATTATTGCGCCATTGGTTAAGCGTGGAGCTGGGTTTTAAGGATTACTCGCTCACGCCGGCGTCAGAAGACGCCAGTTTCAGACGTTATTTTCGCGTGCTACACAGTGACGGCTCAGATATCGTCATGGATGCGCCACCGGATAAAGAGGACTGTTCAGCCTATCTTGATATCAGCGCACGATTACTTGCCTGCAATGTTAATGTGCCTGAGGTCAAGGCTCGCGATCTGGTCAACGGGTTTTTGTTACTCACCGATCTGGGCACAGAATTGTATCTGGATGTGTTGACGGGCCGCAACGTCAACACCTTGTACAATGACGCCATTGATGCCTTGCTGATGATGCAAATCAACGCAAATTCAAACGGCTTGCCAGTTTATGACGAAACCCTGTTAATGACAGAGATGCATTTGTTTAGACAATGGCTGTTGGGCAAGCATCTGCAGCTCGAATTAACGGATTCGCAGGAACAGCTTCTGGATAAGGCATTTACGTTGTTAACACAGTCGGCGCTGCAACAGCCAACAGTGTTTGTGCATCGCGACTACCATTCACGTAATTTACTTCACAATGAGCGAGCCAATCCCGGCATTGTAGATTTTCAGGATGCTGTTGCCGGGCCACTGGCTTATGATCTTGTCTCTTTACTTAAAGACTGTTACATCAAGTGGTCAAGAGCAGAGATCAATAACTGGGTTCGTGCATATTATCAGCGTGCCTCTGATAGTCTGGCTATGCATCTGGACGAACAGCAATTCATGCGCTGGTTTGATCTCATGGGTGTGCAGCGTCAGCTCAAGGCAAGCGGTATTTTTGCGCGCCTGATGCATCGGGACGGTAAGGCCGGTTATCTGAAAGATATCCCCAGGACGTTGTCCTATATTGTGGATCTGCAGGACGACTATCCGGAATTAGCGGATTTGACAAGATTTATACAGCGACACGTTTTGTCTGCCCTGGACAATACAAGGGCATCATGCGCGCAATGATACTGGCGGCAGGGCGTGGAGATCGTATGCGATCATTGACCGATACTTTGCCTAAACCATTGCTTGAAATACACGGCAAGCCGTTACTTCAATATCACATTGAGGCCTTGTCCAGGGCGGGAGTCAGGCAGCTGGTGATTAACCACGCCAGATATGGAGACATGATAGAAGCCTATTTCGGCAATGGTCAGGGCTATGGGCTTGATATCGTTTATTCGGCTGAAGCAGAATCCAGGCTGGAGACGGGCGGAGGCATAAAGAACGCCTTGCCCTTATTAGGTGAGCTGCCATTCATGGTTGTTAACGCGGATGTCTGGACGGATTACGATTTTGCCCGGCTGCCAGAGCAGCTGGATGGTCTTGCCCATATTGTCCTGGTCGAAAATCCGCCACAGCATCCGGCGGGTGATTTCTGCCTGCAAGACGGCCAGGTCAACGAACACAACGGTGAGCGCCTGACCTATAGCGGCATCGGTGTATTTTCTGCAGCACTGTTCGTAAATTGCCAGGAAACGGTATTTCCCCTGGCGCCATTACTCAGATCTGCCATGCAGGATAAGCACATCAGCGGCGAGTATTACCCAGGGAGGTGGGCGGATATCGGTACCCCGGAACGGCTCCAGCGATTGAACAGCACAACTATATAGTTAGTGCTTACACACAACCAGACTTATATTCAATAGACTTTTCTGTTCGCTAATGCAGTTGTAAGTGGTCAGCAGCGACTGGATTTTACATAGGTTTACAATCGGAAGTTGAATTTTTATTTATACTGCTTGTCTGCAAATGGAGCGAAACTGCTAAACAATATTCCACTATAGACCGCTACATGTAGTATTCGCCTTGATATACTTACCCAATATAGAGATATGCTGTTAGAAAATGCGT
>JADFPU010000043.1 GCA_022562175.1 Pseudomonadota bacterium
AGCAGGCAAACTTCCCTGAACAACGATAGGCCCGATATAAATAAAAGGTTCTACGCTATGTTGATATGGCCGGGTTGCCGGTTTCATGAATGGTGTTAGGATTATTTGAAAGCTCAAAACAAACATTACCCTGCTGGTTGCTTTTAAGCGTCAAGACATAGCCCATTGAATCGGCCAGGCGGGCAGCTTGAAATAGTCCTATACCCAGGCCGTTATCAGATTTAACGGGTTCCTTGAGGATTGTTTTAGCTTTTCCTTCGGGTATTTTGCTGCCGTTATCACGTACTAGTAATTGTGTGTTGAGCGCATCACTATTGAGAAAGACACCAACAGACAGGTCCCTTTCAAGCTTGTTTTTCTCTCTCAGGTTTTCCAACAGGTTCTCTGTCACACTATCAAACAGCTCTGCAGAAATCATTGTGTCAGCGGTTATGTCAGAATGAAATTTAATATTTGTCTGGTTGGTCCTGCTTTGCAGATTTTGCCACCAGTCTTTCAGGCGTACTGACTTTCCTGATGTTTTATTAGGCGTTTGTAGCTTGTCCAGTGCCAGTTGCAGTCGTTGTGTTAAATATGGCAACTGTCTGGCAAATAGCTGCCGTGAAGCGATTTTGCTGTCGCTGTCGTTATCTTCCTGTTCAAGGACACTTGTTATGGCGTGTAATGATTGCAGCAGGTTCTTTATATCATGTGTGACTCTCGCACCAGTTTCATGAATGGCCTGCAGATGAGTTTGTTGGGTAAGTATTCGTTCGCGAATTTTTGCCACGTAAAAATTTTCAATCAGTTGTACAAGCAGGTTGCAATGCAGGTATAAGGCGCCTCCTGCGACATGATGGGTATAGACGTGGACAGTCAGTGTGTCCGTTTTGAATGCAACCTCAAGTTTTATTAATTGCCCGCATGTTCCCGTTGAGCCTTGCGTATGCCACTCGACGCCTGAAATCCAGGGCAGAGCGACCAGATCCTCCATTGCCGTTTGCAGAAATGTTTCCGGCTCGTGTTGTTGTTGTGAAAGGTTTGATAGCTGTGTCAACCATTGTTCCAGAGGCGTACCTATATTGAGCATGGATCGGGTCCATAATTGTGACAGACCGCTAAAGCCTGTCCTGGGTGACAGCAGCCAGCTTATCGCGAAAAGGAACAGCGCGATAGCCAACAAGGTTTGCACCAGTGAGATCAGATAATCTGTGCCGCCCAGATACATGTTCAGCAGACTGGCAAAAATCAGGACGCTGATTAATGTAGATGTTGTCAGGGCGTGCAAAATATCGACAGACATCATGCGCGTATTTTCTTCTCTTAATGGCAGGACAGTAATAATCAAGGGTAACAGTGGCAGGGCCAGGCGAAATACTTCTCGAATATTGCTTATGACAGGGACATGAAATAATTTGGATGTGCACTCAATAACCAGCTCTGAGGTAAGGAATAGCAGCACCAGCATGTAGGTATTTCTTTCCTGATGATGGATTATGATCCTGCCCCCTGCGAAACCGCAAAGCAGGATAAGCCAGGCGAACATCAGCCACCAGGTCATAAATGTCACAAAAATCAGGGTCAGGACAATAAAAGCCAGACTGTTTTGCCATGATATCTGCTCGTCGCTACGCCACACCGGCTGCCAGATAAGGAACAGGCCGAGGTGTATCAACATAAAAGATCTGGATTGCGGGCTACCAAAGTCAATCCAGATAGAGAAATGCAACAGCTCCAGCATTAAGGCAAGAATAATCAGTTCTCGCCTAGCCAGCAGTTTTTGTATGATGGGCGCCATAGTGTTTTAGATTACTATCGGTTCTGCCTTATATTATAATATTTATTACTGTCGCATATATTTTTAATTATGTTTACTATCGCACGCTTTACTTTTTATGAAGCCCTGCACAACAGGCTTTTTTCCATGATATTAACGGGACTGATATGTATTCTTGGGCTGACTGAATTTATAGGGGAGCTGGCGATCACAGAGGCTGCTCAAACACAGAGCATCCTGATGGGCTCAGGTCTAAGGATTTTTGCAGTATCTGCAATCGGCTTGTTTGTAATAACCAGCATGGCGAGGGAGTTTGATGATAAAGGCTTTGAGATATTGATGTCTCTGCCAATGTCGCGTTATTCGTATTATTTAGGCAAGTTCATGGGTTTTTCGATGCTGGCGCTGGTTATAGTCATCGCTGCCGGGCTGTTATTGTCATTGTACAGCCCATTCTCATTTGTCTTTCCATGGTTGCTGTCTCTGATCTGCGAACTATTGATAGTCATATCACTAAGTCTTTTATGCATGTTCACCTTTACGAATATAACTGTTGCGTTTATGGCGGTTATTTCTTTTTATTTTATCTCCAGGAGCATGCATACCATACAACTCATTAGTAATAGCCCGATACTTGAATCTGATTCATTCTCCCAGGAGTTTATAAATTATTTTATCGATGCAATTGCGTTTGTCCTGCCAGAACTTCATATCTTCACGCAGAGCAGTTGGCTTGCCTATGGCGTTAATATTAGTGATATTGTGCCAGTGCTGGTGCAAACGATTATTTACCTGCTTTTGTTGATTGCAGCAGGGTTGTTCGACTTATACAGAAAGAACTTCTAGCAGCGGGTCGACATGCATTTTTTTCAGCAGGCTTTTTCGGATAAAGAACGGCCAGTCAAGGTTGTTCCGAAGTGGCTGATATTAATATTGACGCTCGCTTTTTTTACACAACTAGGCTGGCATGCACAGCGACCTGCAGCGATTGCCATTGCAACACAGTTACCTGAGCCACCCTCAATGGCATTGTTACAGGCTGTGAGCCTGGATGAATCAGCAGCGTTTTCCAGAATCCTGATGTTTTGGTTGCAGGCATTCGATAACCAGCCTGGCATCAGTCTTCCGTTCAATGAGCTTGATTACAACACCATTACTGCATGGTTGGAACGGTGTCTGCAACTGGATAAGAAGGCCCAATATCCGTTGCTCGCGGCGAGTCGCCTATATACACAAGTGCCTGATGAAAAGAAGCAACGAATCATGCTGGAATTCGTGCATAAAAAATTCTTTGAAGATCCGTCCAGTCGCTGGCCATGGTTGACACATGCGGTGTTTGTCGCCAAGCACCGTCTTAAAGATCTGGAATTGGCCTTGAGTTATGCCAGAAGCTTGCGCATCCATGCGACGGCCGAACACGTGCCAACCTGGGCCAAGCAGATGGAGCTGTTTATTCTTGAAGATTTGGATGATGTAGAGGGTGCAAAAATATTGTTGGGTGGTTTGCTTGAAAGTGGCGCGATCAAGGACCAAAATGAGATAAAATTTCTGAAACAAAGACTGGGGGTTCGTTAAAAAGGTTGTTGCGTCTTAGCGGGGCGATGCAAAATGGTAAACCTCACCTGCACTGTTGCTATGCTCCTGACTTTATTTTTTCATTTATTTTGTCAAGCATGACAGGATAATAACCATCATTCCTGTTGTATTCGTTTAGTTTTTCAAACAGTGGTTTAGCATTTTTCCATTGTTCATCAAAATAGAAAGCCATCGCATCGCTGTGAATATCCAGGCGTTTTCGGATATTGTCGGTAGCCTCCTCCTGCAGGCATATCGGCTGGTATATTTTTGTTGTTTTGTGTTTGCCTCTGACCTGTACCAGGTCCAGAACCCTGTACAGAATAGTTTCGTTTTCGTTTCTGGTTGCCTCGCTTATTATTGTCGGCAGCCGGTAAACCCTGGTCAGACCCTCCAGCCTTGAAGCAAGGTTTACTGCGTCCCCCACTACCGTGTAGGCAACCCGGTATTTTGATCCCATATTGCCGACATTCATCATGCCGGTGTTGATGCCAATCCCCATTTTTAGACCGGGCCAACCTCTGTTTATGAATTGTTTGGATAAAATTTTAATCTCTTTCTGCATATCAAACGCAGCCAGCACAGCGCGTTGAGCATGATCGGGTTGTGATAATGGCGCGCCCCAGAAGGTCATGATGGAATCGCCGATGTATTTGTCGATGGTGGCGCCGTGTTCAAATAACACGCTGGTCATGGCGGTGAAATATTCGTTCAGCAGCCGGGCAATCTGTTTGGGGTTGAGTTGTTCCGCCGTACCTGAAAAATTTTGCAAATCACAGAAGAGCACCGTGAGCATTTTTGATTCACTGTCCATGTGGAGCTTATCCGGCTGATTGCTGAGTTCAGAAACCAGTTGCGGCGGTATGTATTGACCAAAGGCATCGATTATTTTTTGCCTGGAATGGGTTTCCCTGAAGTAGCTAATCAAAACATTTAAGGAATACAGGATCAGCAATGTCAGCAGACTGTATTCCATCGGCACATATACAATTTTGCCTACACTGGCGTAGCTGATAGCTACGTGGGGGACGCTGCAGATAGCTGTCAGCAGCGATGCCTTGATCGGCGTTAGCAGTGGCAGCAGGATAGACAATATGAGCCCGGTGAGTAGCAGAACGATAAATTCTGTTGATTGTATAATTGGCGACAAAAAGCCGGCGCCCTGAGCTGCGAGTTTATCTTGAGATATATAGCGAATTGAAATGTCCGGGCCTATCTGAAAATCAAACTCGATCAACCCCAGCAGATTGGACAGAAACAGCAATAATATACCCAGGATAATGGCGATCTGGACAACATGAGATTTTAGAGAGTCATGCATATTTTAAGAAGAATTATTGTTGGTGCTGTTTTTTATTATTCTGTGGTCAGACCATGGTGTTTGTGTTTTTCAAGTTTTTCTGTGGCGTTTGGGTCAGTTTATCAGCCAGGCGAGCATACACAAGTGCTCTTATGCATACTTAACTAATCCGGCATATAATCTGCTGTATGTGTATAATCAAATCATTTCATGATGTTAGTAGTTTGTTTGCAAGATTTACATGAGGAAAGCGGCATATGTGTTGATAATTCGACACTTTTGCTAAGTCTTCGTCAGGAAAACAGGCTATTACAATTGTGTGTGTAGGCATATAGTATACATATCAACTACTTAGGTGTTTGGCATGGTATATGCAAGATACTCTATATAAAATTTTGCATGATATGAGAGAAAAACCATGAAAATTACAAAACAAAGCGGTTTTACCCTGGTAGAAATTGCCATCGTACTGGTCATTATCGGGCTATTATTGGGCGGCATCCTCAAGGGCCAGGAATTGATCAACAGTGCCCGTGTACGAAACCTGGCCGATCAGAATACCGGTATACAAGCGGCCTACTATGGCTTTATCGACCGTTATCGGCAGGTGCCGGGTGATTTCCTTGCGGCTAATGCGACGACGGCTATTGGTGTGACCGTTAATCTTCCTTCGACGGTGGGCTTAGCAGGCAACGGCCGTATTGATAATAACGTGGAAGAGGCAGCCGCGGTCTGGGAGCAGCTCGCCAAGTCGAATTTCATCGGCGGCGGCTTTACGCCGGCAGGAGGCATTCCGGCTGATGAAATTGCGTATAAACTTAATGCGCCTATTAATGCGTTCAATGGCTCTCTGACTTTGACCCGGAATTCTGATTTTACAGGCACCAATCCGGTACGTCTTGTCCTGCACCTCGGGACTAATATCCCGGTAAAGATTTCCCGGGAACTGGATCTTAAAGTGGATGACGGTATGCCAACTACCGGAGTGCTGCGCCTATCTGCACCCAGTGCGCCATGGGTCGAACTCCATGCTATTGATACTGGTGCACCACTTTGCACGGATACTGCTACACCTCCTAATTATAATATTGCCGGCGATGCGCAGAATTGTGGTCTGGCATTTTTATATTGATTCAACAGAGTCTGCTTACATAGCTTAATTAAAGAAAGGCCCGCTTTTAGCGGGTCTTTTTTTGGTTTTTTAGGTGCTAAATGTAAGTGTTCCGATACGTGTACAGATTAGAGTTATTTGTCATACCGGGCTTGACCCGGTATCCAGTGAGCAAAGACCGCCTTCCAGGCGGATCATTTGTTGGACAAGATTCCGGCTGGAGTTTATGCCCGGAGGGGTGCCGGAATGACAAATAACTCTAATCAGTTTACGTTTCGGAAAAGCTATTTAGCTTTGGACACAATGCCTGGTCATTTTAGCTAGCCTGGAAACCACGATGTCGCAAAACGTAATATCATTCAAGGATGTCAGTAAGACCTATGGAAGGCAGGATATATTATCCGCCGTGAATCTTTGCCTGGCGCAAGGTGATTATCTGGCGCTGGTAGGCGCCAATGGCGCGGGTAAAACTACCTTGCTTAAATGCCTGCTGGATTTTACCGCTATCAGCGCAGGTTCGATCACTATTTTTGACGAGCCTCAAACCATGATATCTGCACGACAGAGATTGGCCTATCTACCGGAGCGCTTTACCCCGCCCTATTATCTGACCGGTAAGGATTTTCTGGTCTATATGGCGGGCCTGTATGGTGAGGCCTATAATCCCGAACAAGTTGAAATAATGCTGGCCGTGCTTGATCTGGAGCCGTCCGCGCTTGACAAGCCTGTCAGGCAATTTTCCAAAGGCATGTCACAAAAGCTTGGCCTGGCCGCCTGTCTGCTCAGCAACCGGGAATTGCTGATCATGGACGAGCCGATGAGCGGGCTGGACCCCAAAGCCCGGGCCTGTTTGAAACAGTACCTGCTTGAATTGAAGCAGCAGGGCAAGACTTTATTCTTCAGTACGCATCTTTTAGCAGATGTTGAAATCCTTTGTGACAAGGTTGCTATTTTGCATGAGGGCAGCATTCAATTCATGGGTTCGCCGGCTGAATGTTGTCAACACTTTGTGACAGATGATTTTGAACAAGCTTATCTACGTTGTATTGGCGGTTAATTTCATGTCTTCTTGAGCTGTTGTAATAAGCTCTCCAGTAGTTGGTAAGCTTCCATATAGATACCGGGTTGCTTGCTTTCTCGTGGTCCGGCAATATTCAGGATCCTGATGTTGTGCCGGGAAATCCATTCGATAGCGGCGCTGACATCTGTTGTCTTGTCCAGACTGATACTATGGCAGGGTTTGTTACAGCGCCTGGCGACACTGACGGTGACAGCGGTTCCGCCGGCCAGACGTCCGCTATTCAGAATCAAGCTGCCATCGCTATCCCGGACATTCCATTTCGTTCGGCAGGTGTACTTGCGGCTGTTTGTTTCCGTTAAATTATACCGCTCATCGATAGTACCATCTTCGGCAATCCTGCCGCGAGGACACCAACCGCCGTGGGCTATATTATGCTTGATCGCTATATCAAGTGCAGCCCGGTCAACACCGGTCTGCCCCCCCGAGATGATTTTATCAATGAGCATGGATCCGCAATAAAATGATCAACCAGCTGAATATTATAATTGCCTGCTGCGTTAGTGAGCAATGGTAAATACTGCTCAATAAAGTCTCTAAGCCACTGCTGGATTATTTGGATGAGTGCTATAATTCGGTCATGGTTCTGCTTCGACAGGGATTATATTGAGTGAATAACATGCTGCGCTTACTATCGCTTTGTATCTTTTTGTGTTTCAACACCACTGCTCTTGCACGGATGTACCAGTGGGTAGAGCCGGATACTCATACTACCCAGCTATCAGGTAAACCACCGACCTGGTATCGCAGTGCGGAAGAGGGTCCGCGCGTGTTTGTATTTGAGAACGGCCGGGTCATCGATGACACAGGTATAAACGTTTCTGTGTCCGTACGGCAAAGATTAAGGCAACAGGCATTTCTAGCAGTTGAGAAAGACAAAAGTACCGCAAAGGAAAAGCTGATGCAGGCAGAAAGATTAAAGGCGGCTATACAGCAAAAGAGGCTCGCAGAAGAAGCCGGGCTGGAACAGGTTCAAGTCGTTCCGGTCAAACCAATTACCGACACAGAGCCTGTGCCGGAACAGGCTACTCTGGTACATGCATCCACAGAAATTGAGGATGCGCGTGCCTTGATAGCAGAGTGGGAAAGGCTACGAATCGAGGAGGCGCGAAAATTAATCGAGTCGACTGCCACCGGGTCTGTAAAAGTGCCGGATAGCTAGCCCGCATATTGCACGAGTACGCTGGAAATCGGGCCGAAACATATGTTTGGCAATGTTTTCAGCATTTCCGGCAAAAGTGCAGTTTGTACCAGGCCCATCGCTTGGCGAATCCTCACTTGCTTGAGAACAGGCTTTTGAAGGTTGTTAACAAGGACGAGTTTTGTGATTGTACGAATGACTTTATCGCCAGCAGTGCTTCGTTCTCCGGATTGATCCGCAAGCCAATATCAATATAGGCAAGCGTTTTTTCGGGCTCATTGTTTGCCAGTGATTGCTCGGCCAGGATTGAATAACGTTCAGAGATCTCGAAAATCCCGTTTATCGCATGCTGATTGCCGGGGTTCATCTGCAACAGCCGCGAGAAATAATAATAGGCATTGTTTTTGGGCGGATAGGTCAGATTGTATTCCGCCAGGCTTTGTTTGCCGAGGAAGATTAAGGCCTTGCTTACTTCTTCGCTAGCGGGCTGCCTGGCCGGCTTTGTTGAGGTTGCTATTATGCTAACGCTGTTTTGATCGGATTGTGCTGCAATATCTGCAGGTGTCACCGGGCTGGGGCCGAGTACTGTACTCGTCGAGATGTTATCCGTTTTAATCGACGTGTCCTTGAGCTTGATTTCAACATATTTCAGGCTAGAGAAAACAACCATAGACAACAGGATCAAGGATAACAGGATTTGGTTGGATCGTTTTTGCCTTAATGCGTATATCGTGCGAGGACCGCTGCCGGTAATATCAATCCCTGCCGCTTGCAGCATTGCATTGCGGGAATATTGCAATCGTTCAATGTCAGTAACCAGGGAATCTGCATCGGCAAACCGCTCTTCACGTTTTTTCGCAAGCATACGGTTAAGTAAAGGTTGAAACTCCTTGTATTCCACAGGTAGTGTAGGGATCGGGGCCTGCTTGTGCTGGATTACGATATCGATGACTGAATCGGAAATATAGGGCTTTTTACCCGTCAACATCTCATAAAAAATGCAGCCCAGGCTGTAAATATCTGCCCGGCCATCCAGTTTTAAGCCATCGGCCTGTTCCGGGCTGACATAATTCGGGCTGCCCAGGAAAATTCCTGTGGATGTCAGATCCATTTCGATATCGACCTGTTTGGCGATACCAAAATCAGTTAGCACTGGTGTCTCGTCCTTGAATAGAATATTGGCAGGTTTTACGTCACGATGAATGATGCCGCGCTTGTGCGCTTCAGACAGGGCATTTGCTATTTTGTTGAGATAATCCAGTGCCTCATCCGACGAAAAGCTTAGTTCCAGGCGTTGCTTCAGATCACCGCCCTGGATGTATTCCATCGAGATATAAAGCGTATTATCAGCAATGCCGATATCGTAAATAGTGATAATGTTGGGATGATCCAGGGAAGCGACGATGCGCCCCTCAGCCAGAAACCTCTCAGTGAGGTCCTCGGATGTATCTATGGCATCAAGAATCTTCAGCGCAACTGAACGATCCAGGGATTCCTGAATGGCGAGATACACTGTGGCCATCCCGCCCCTGCCGATTTCTCTTTGTATGATGTAGCCAGGAATATCCATCATGGTAGATTATAAAGCCATTTCCATAAATGTTGAGCAACCGTTCCGAAAAAAATTCAATTTTATCATCCAAATCAGACCAGATACTGCAATTTTCCCGGTGGACTTATTCTCTGGCCGCAGTTAACAGTATTGTTTCAGTCAGGCTGCAAGATATTCCCGGGGTTATCGAGTTTTCAAGCACTTTGTTGCACTGTTATTATCCGGGAAAAGAAAACTGGTATATATTATGCTGGTGACTTCTGCTAGCCCGCATATTTCGCCAAGCGATGGGCTCGGTACAAATTTAAGTTTCGGCCCGATTGCCAGCGTACTCGTGCAATATGCGGGCTAGCCAGAGGCTGATATAAGTCACCAGGACTAGATAGACCAGGAAACATAATAATGGACGAATCAAAAGCACAAAAAGAACGTCGCGGTCAAGCTGCTAAGATCATCGAACACATGCTTGATGGGAGAAAGCAATTACTAAGCTTGCTGCTACAGGTATCAAATCATGAACCAGACCACGCAATAGAACCGGCCCAGGAAACGCTGGAAGAATTTTGTCAGGTGCTGGTGGATTATATAGCCGCTGGCCACTTTGGGCTTTATGAGCGCATTATTGACGGCACGGAACGGCGTAAGGAAGTCTCAGATCTTGCGTTACAAGTCTATCCCCGGATTGATGATGCTACACAGGCTGCACTCGCCTTCAATGAGAAATATGATGCAAACAATACCGAAGTCAACCTGGTTGATATTGAACAGGACTTGTCCCATCTCGGCGAACAACTGACTACCCGCATCGAACTCGAGGATCAACTCATCAATAAGTTGTTCGGGCACGGCGATACTGTGTCTATATAGATGCGTACCTGTCACTAATTTCCAGGTGCTTGCAGACTCTCCCCTGAAGCCTTGAGTTTTGCCCTGATATAGTCAGCATGTGATACATACAGCAAGTCAGCGATCTTGCGTATGAAGTATTCTTCGTATTTATCCAGCACTGCGTCAGCAAACGCCACCTTCCAGAGCATCTCAACTATTTTGCTACGATCTTCTCTGGACAGGACTCGATTGATCAGTGTCGTAAAATCATGCAGTGATACAGCATGATCAACTTCCTGTTCTGCCAGAGCAATAAGGGTGCTGGCGTCATTTTCAGATAGACTAAAGGAGTTCTGCATGGTTTCTTCGATGACCTTGCGCTCGGCCTCCTGAATAGTTGAATCAGCAAGGCTGATCTCCAGCATCAGTACAGCGGCTGCGAGTTCAAGCGAAGGTGTATTGGTATCCTTGTTTGCCTGTTCACTTTTTAGTAACTGTGTTTCAAAAAAATCCTTGATGCTTTTAAACATATCGTCTTTGTATTATTAAATTAAGCTGATTAATTTGTGCGCCGGTTACTGGTGTAGTGGCCGTTGTCAAAGCTATCAAAATAAACATCAATTAATGGGTGTGTGATGGCATCGCCCGACACATCTATTGCAAGATTTTGCTCCGCAACATATGTCTCATGCACGGCATTATGTACCAGCACCCGATACCACGGTTCGTCTTTAGGCGGGCGAGACAAGGCGACCTGGTCATACCAGTCCTCAGAACCCTGGAATGTCGGGTCGACATCGGTGATTACCCCTCTATAGCTAAACAGGTTGTGTGCTACAAGCTGGCCCACACTGAATTTGGCGTTTTGTGTTTGCATGACTGGTTATTGGAGCAGTGTTTTGTATGAGGACAATGATAGCAGAAAGCGGTGCAACTGGGTGTAGCGCGACAAGATAGCTCACCTACCCGGGTTTAGGTGTACAATTGCAACTATATATACTGATAAGCGAGCAACGATGGCAACGAGTCCGGTTTACCCTGTCCCGCATCTTACGACTGCGATGAGCGGGCCTTTGCAAGATGTAGAGGGCCATATTATTGATCAGTTGGCAAAGATCGAATCCTGGTTTCGTTGCCAATGGCGAAAAACAGCCGCGCCATTTTATGCCTCGGTCGACCTGCGTAATGCTGGTTTCAAGATCGCTCCGGTGGATACCAACCTGTTTCCGGCGGGTTTTAATAATCTCAACCCGGCCTTTGAACCACTTTGCATACAGGCGATACAGTTGGCCGTTGAACACCTCAGTAATGCCGTTGATCGCATCGTTATCGTGCCGGAGAACCATACTCGCAATAAGTTCTACATGGAGAACATCGCCACCTTGCAGGGCTTGATTGAGAGGGCCGGGTTTGAGGTGCGGTTAGGTTCGCTTATTCCGGATCTTGATACAACAATGGAAGTTGAGCTGGCATCCGGCCGTTCAGTGCATCTGCAACCCTTGCGTCGGCAGGGCAAAAGGGTTGTTGTGGATGGCTTTGATCCCGATCTGCTGATCTTGAATAATGATCTGGCGGCGGGTCGCCCGGAAATCCTTGAAGATATCGAACAATTGATAACGCCGCTGCCACAACTTGGCTGGTCCAGCCGGCTAAAGTCTGTTCATTTTGGTTTCTATCGGCAAGTAGCGAGAGAATTTGCCGAGCTTCTGGATATCGATCCCTGGTTGATTGATCCGATGTTCAGGAATTGTGGCGAGATCGATTTCATGAAAGGTGAAGGTACGTCCTGTTTATCAAGCAATGTTGCCACGCTGCTTGCAGAAATACAGAAAAAATATAATGAATATGCTGTCAAGCAACCTCCCTTTGTTATTCTGAAAGCGGATGCTGGCACCTATGGTATGGGCGTCATGACTGTCCACAGCGTGAAGGATGTGATGGGGTTGAACCGCAAACAGCGGACCCGCATGTCAGCCTCAAAAGCAGGACAAAAGGTGACCAAGGTCATTATTCAGGAAGGCGTCTATACCGATGAAACATGGGGTAACAAAGGCACGGTCGCAGAACCGGTTGTGTATATGATCGATCACAGTGTAGTAGGTGGTTTTTATCGGGTGCATGATAAACGTGCAAGCAATGAAAACCTGAACGCCCCGGGTATGCGCTTTGAGCGACTTGCCTTTGATGATTGTTGTATTTCCCCGGACAAACATCAATCACCCGATGCCCATCCGAACCGTTTTTATACTTACGGAGTTATTGCGCGTCTGGCCTTGATCGCAGCAGCCAGGGAAAAAGCCAGTCTGGTCTGAATTACGCCAGTTGCCTGATAGCACGGCGTACAGCATGCAGATGGCGACGGCTGGTGAGCAGGCGTTCGGAGACACCATGCAGGCGGATGCGGAAGCTGCCATCTTTATCCTTGTCAAGCGCCTCGATATGTTCTAATGCGACCAGCGCATTGCGGTGGATGCGTAAGAAACGATGCGGAAATTCGGCCTCCAGCGTTTTCAGTGATTCGTTTAGCAGTGCCTCTCGTCCTGTCCAGCCGGCCATGACATATTTTTGCTCAGCCTTCAGGTATCGAACTTCGCTGATGGGTATCAATTGTATTTTCCCCTGGCTGCTTGAGCTTAGATGCGTACGCGGTTTGATGTCGGGATCAACTTCTCTGAGGCGGGTAATCCGCGCCCGATTCATCATCCTGGCCTTTTCCAGCGCCAGTTGCAGACGTTCGTTACGAATTGGTTTTAGCAGGTAGTCGATGGCATTGGCATCGAAGGCATCAATGGCATGGTCCTGGTAAGCGGTCGTGAAAACGATAGCTGGAGGCGATTTAAGAGCGGCTAAATGATAGGCGGCTTCGAGGCCGTCCATCACCGGCATACGGATATCCAGCAGGATCACATCGGGCTGTTCGTTGGCAACTGCCTGCAAGGCTGTCAGGCCATTATCCGCTTGCAGAATAATATGGCCCTTGTCATAGTCATGGATGAGATCCTTCAGGCGCTCACGGGCCAGCTGCTCATCATCGACGATCAGTATTTTCATAAGGGTATGGGATGGTTAGGGTGACGCGGTAATGGTTATCCACCTGCGCGACCTGCAACAGCTGGGATTGACCAAAAAAAGCGCTCAGGCGCTGGCTGATATTTTCCAGGGCGATATGGTTACCGGTGCGCTGTTGTCCCGGTGTTGTCGGTTCAGGCACAGGGTTTTCGATAGTAATGCAGATTGAATTATCCATTGCCCTGGCAGTCAGGCGGATTAATCCGCCGTTGGCCAATGATTCAATGCCGTGGTAGATGGCATTTTCCAGCAAGGGCTGCAGGCTTAGTGCCGGTAATATTGCATCCATCGGCACAGCGTTGAGCTGCCAGTCTACATGCAGACGATCGCCAAGGCGATGCTGTTCAATGCGCAGATAACGCTCACACAATGTTATTTCATCCTGCAAGGTGCTGGATTGACGGGAGTCTTGTAAGCTGACCCGAAACAGATCGGAAAGATCTTCGATTGCTTGCTCTGCCAGGGCCGGTTGCCGTCGTGTCAGGCTGGCAATCGTGTTCAGACAATTGAACAGAAAGTGCGGTCGAATCCGTGATTGCAGTGCTTGTAAGCGCGCCTCAGTTTCAGATTTCAGCCGGTTCCGCCATTGGTGCTGGACATAGAAGTAGCGTAACGCCACGGCGCAGACAATCGCGCTGATGCCCATACTGCGGGCCAGGAAGAGTTTATGGTCGTAATGGGAATAACTGCCTATGGCTGGCCACTCACTGATCAGCCACCAGGCCAGTTCCGTCATCATATAACTGACCGCCAGGGTGATGCTGTAACTGAGTGTGGCAACCCAATGATCTGGCAGGTGATTGAGATAGGGGCGACATAAGCATAGGCTGCCGACGCAACATAACGCGATCCACTGGATAAATAATGAATACATGCCGAGCTCAAACAGGAGATCGGTAACGTATGGAGGTTGTGCCAGGGTCAACACTATCGCCAGCAGCTCGGCGACAAGAACGACCACGAAAACAATGCGAGTACCACAGAAATCCGGCAGGAAAGATGCTTGTTGTGAATTAGTGTCCATGTTACTCGGGTCGCGAAAACCCTTCACTCGCCTGCAGAACCAGCAACTATGAGCGACAATGTTTGGACCACACTGCATTCTCCAGTGTTGATTGTTTGCACATCACAAGTTCCCATGCAATAGTCAGTGGTCCAGGCGCCTGTCCGGGAATAGAAAGCCTACTGCGGCAAAGCTGATTTTGGCCGGATTTTCCCATAATATTCGTTAAATAGCGGTGCTATTCGCCTTATATTATGAAAAAATCTGACTCAAAACACAAAACAGCTTTGCCTCGCTACGGCTTCTGATCCCGGACAGGCTCCTGGACAGGCCATGCGTTATAATAGACCCATCTATAATCAATCACACATAAGCCTAAAGATGACATCCAAGCAGACAACAGTAAAGCCCTGGGGTGGCCGGTTTTCGAAAGCTACTGACAGTTTTGTCGAAGCCTTCACGCAATCCGTATCGTTTGACCAGCGCCTTTATCACTATGACATCATGGGCTCAATCGCACATGTACGTATGCTGGCACATGTCAGCGTATTAAGCGAAGCGGACAGCCAGAAAATTGTTCAGGGTCTGCAAGCGATAGAGGTTGATATTGATGCCGGCAAGTTTAATTGGCGGCCGGAGCTGGAAGACGTGCATATGAATATCGAAATGGCACTGGTTGACAGGATCGGCGAAGTGGCTAAAAAATTACACACCGGTCGCTCGCGCAACGATCAGGTCGCAACAGACCTGCGTTTGTATCTGCGCGATGAAGTGACCGCGATTTGCGCTCAGCTGGTTGACGTCATGATGGCATTGCTGGATATGGCAGAGCGTGAAGCGGAGACTGTGATGCCGGGGTTTACCCATTTACAGGTGGCCCAGCCGGTTACCTTTGGTCATCATATACTGGCCTGGTATGAAATGCTGCAGCGCGATCATCAGCGTCTGCTGGATTGTCGTCGGCGCATTAATGTGATGCCGTTGGGGTCGGCTGCGCTGGCGGGCACCAGCTTTCCGATTGACCGGTACTACGCCGCCGAGTCCGTACGCCAGACGCCCGCGCAGATGGACCGTATCCATGGCAACAACTGGGTATCGGCTGAGTCGGCCTTTATCCCCATTGAGTGGTGGGACGCGGCGGTCAACCCGCTGCCCCTTGTACCCGGCGACCAGACGCCCATGGTGTTGGTGCTGGATGCAGGGGTGACCGGCGACTGCTTCGGCCTCCTGGGCATGACACGGGACCCGGACAAGCTCGACCCTCCCGGTTTGGTGGTGCGCGTGGTTCATAAGTGGGACCCACCACCCGGCGGCTCGATCAACTTCGCCGGTCCCGAGGCGGTGATCAGGGCTCTCTGCGAGGAGTACAACGTGGTCGAGGTGGCCTACGACCCCTACCAGCTCCATGACCTGGCGACGCGCCTGATGGCCGCGGGCGTCGCGTGGTTCCGGCCGTTCCACCAGGGGGAGGACCGCCTCAAGGCCGACAAGGGCCTCTATGACCTGATCGTCCACCGGCGCATCCGCCACGACGGCAACCTGGACCTCAGGGAGCACCTGACGAACGCCAACGCCAAGCACTCCATCGGTGAGGACACGCGGCTCCGCCTGGTGAAGAAGAGCGACGCACGCAAGATCGACCTGGCGGTGTGCCTGAGCATGGGCGCCGCCGAGTGCTTACGGCTGCAACTGGATTGACACTGGGTGCCATCCTTGACAAGACTGGCAGGTTGCTGCGTTATACTAGCATTCGATCAGGTGTCAAGGATCCGGCACGAGCGGTGACCCTTGATTGGATTGACACCCTGCCGTCTGGTATCCTGCGTGCATGGTGGTGAATTATGACGAGACGAAGGTCGTCACGGTCCTGGAGGTGG
>JADFPU010000221.1 GCA_022562175.1 Pseudomonadota bacterium
AATCAGGAACCTGTCATATTACAGCTTCCGGCAAGACATCATGGTATGAATTTGCCAGTGAGATTCTGAAGCAGACTACTCAACTCAACCCCGATAGATATAACAAGGTGGCTGTCATCAATCCTATTGCGTCAACAGACTATCCACAAGTAGCTACACGGCCGGCTTATTCCTGTATGTCAACAGAAAAACTGACAGGACGGTTTGCCATGCAGTTACCGGATTGGAAGCAATGCCTGCACTTGTGTCTTAATGAGATTTTTGAAATAGAGCAAGCAAGACAATGAAAACCCCTATGCCAAAGATAGTGGCGTACGCTTAATTAAACTATTGAAGAGAAAAATAAACTACCCCGCAGCAAGCTGACGGGGTATTGGTTGAAGTCATACCGGACTTGATCCGGTATCCAGTGGAATAAGACCCACTGAAAGTGGACTTTATCTAACTGAATTCCTGCTGGAGTTTATGCCCGTAGGGGTGCAAGAATGACATCAGCGCAGCAAGCTGCGGAGAATTAAACACTCATGAGATTAAACGTTACTGAATTGTCCGAGAGATCGGGGTTCCCCCCCCACGAGGTAGAACGCGATATCTGTTAATAGCCATGGAAAAATGTATTCTCGAACCACATTATGGATAAAATCGGAGTTATCATCGTCAACTGGAACGGTGGGGAAACGATTTTTGAATGCCTTCGACATCTGATCGCGCAGAAAGACGTAGAACCCCGCATCCTGGTTATCGACAACAACAGCGCTGACGGCTCGGTATCCGGGATCCGCAACTTGTCACCACACATTGAAATTCTACGTAACCCTGATAATGTTGGCTTTGCAGCTGCCTGTAACCAGGGCGTGTCACATCTCCAGGATTGTCAGTGGATTGCTATACTGAACCCCGATGCCTTTCCAGAACCTGATTGGTTGTGGACACTTATCACAGCAGCCAACAAATTCTCGGACTACCATTCCTTTGCCTCATTGATTGTTACACGGGATGATCCCGCGATCATAGATTCTGCAGGAGTCGCCTACCTGGCCGATGGCAGGGGAGTACACCGGTTGCATGGTATGGGCATAGATCAAACTAATGTTCCACAGATCGAGGTATTTGCCGCCACTGGTGCTGGTGCCCTGTATCGCAGGGGATCGCTGTTGGAAGCCGGTGGTTTCGATGAACGATTCTTTTGTTACTACGAAGATGTCGATCTGGGATTTCGGCTGCAACTGCTGGGTTATAGATGCCTGTTTGTGCCGACTGCCCGAATCGCCCATGTCGGAGGTGGGACACAGGGCGGCATGAATAATGATTACTCGCTTTTCTACGGCCAGAGAAACTTCATCTGGACATTTTTTAAAAACATGCCATCGCCACTATTATTCCTGTATTTACCCAGTCATGTTTTGTATGTACTGGGTGGCCTTGTTCGTGGATACCGGTTGGGGAAGATGCGATTGATGCTTCGTGCGACGAGAGAAGCATTAAAGGGGCTGCCAGGCGTCTTGCGGGATCGGTGGAAACTTCAAGCCGAACGCAGGATTAGCATACGTACCCTGCGTGATATGCTCGGTTTCGGATGACGGTATGAATAGCCGGGTTTTTTTTATTATTGTCTGCTACGAGTCCGATATAAGAGTCGTGAGAGAGAATATAAACAGACTTGCTCATGACTGTTTCGGCGGTGTCGTGGTAGATAATTCGGGAGATGCAAAAACTGAAGAGCTTGAAGAGACGGTGCGCACGGCCGGTGAAAACTTCCATCTTATTAATAATGAAGACAACCGTGGTATCGCAGTGGCGATTAATCAGGGAATAGAAAAGGCACTGGCATCAGAAGCAGAATATCTGTTGATTATGGATGATGACAGCACTTTGGCGGATGATGCCTTGGCAAGGATGGTACAGGTATGTAGCGACTTGCAGTCTAGTGGGGAACGAGTGGCCGCAGTCGGGCCCTGTTTCGTGGATAAGGTGACAGGGAGGAGTGGAGTGTTTCCAGTCTTTCGCGGGATAAGGACGGAACGGCACCGCTGTTCTGGTATTAAAAGCGACCGGTTCCGCTGTGAATACCTTATGTCTTCCGGTTCGTTGATACCCAGGATCGCCATTGAAACAGTCGGTTTAATGCGGGAGGAACTATTCATTGATCTCGTTGATACAGAATGGTGTTTGCGTGCGCGTTCACTGGACTGGTATTGCTATGTCGTCTGCGATGCAAAAATGAATCATCGTTTCGGCTCCCGGTGTTTGCCACTGGTTAATGTTCCGTATCGTCCTCCTATTCGGCATTATTATATTTTCCGAAACAGTATCCACGTCCTTGGGTTGCCATATATCCCGCTAGCCTGGAAATTGCTGCAAGTTACGTATCTGATCAGACTTTTTGTTCTGTTGCTGGTGTTGCCGGCTGATCGTTTTAATCAAATCAGATTTTTATTGAAAGGTACGCTGGACGGGTTTTTAGGAAAACTGGGCTCATAGAAGGTTCCTGAAAATATCGATGCCCGAAATATCTGTTCTCGTATTAACCCGTTATGACAAGGACGGTGCCAGTAGTCGAGTCAGGATTCTCCAATACCTCCCCTGGTGCAGCCAGCACGGCATTGAATTTACCGTTTCACCATTACTACCTAACCGGTATATTGCCGATCTATATCACTCAGGTCAGAGAAATTACCTGGCAATCGCCGGGGCTTATTTGCGCAGAATTTTATCGCTTCTTCGGTTGAATAAATATGACATTGTCTGGATAGAGAAGGAGATACTGCCGTTTATGTCGGCGCAGATCGAAAACCTCTTTTACAAGAGCACGGCTAAAGTCATCCTGGATTATGATGACGCAGTATTCTTGAATTACAGGAATCATCGATGTGGTATGGTGCGGCGTATGTTGGGCAATAAAATAGACAATATAATAAAACCGGCTGATATCGTAACGGTAGGTAATGCTTACCTGAAAGACTATGCCATCGCCTGTGGCGCCCGTGACGTTCGATTTTTACCATCGGTCGTAGACATCGAGAAATATCACGTAAGGACAGACGAACCACGTGACACTTTCCGAATCGGCTGGATAGGATCGCCAGCGACCAGAAAATACCTGGAGTCTATGTCTGATATGTTAAAAACGCTTGCTACTGAACATAAGATAAGTCTGGTTGCCATCGGCCTCGATGACATTAATATACCAGGAGTGGAAACAAAAACGGTAAATTGGACTGAGACATCTGAAGTGGAAGAGTTGCAACGTCTGGATATTGGCATCATGCCGCTATTCAGGACGGAATGGGAGAAGGGAAAGTGTGGTTATAAGCTGATTCAGTATATGGCTTGTGGTCTCCCCGTTGTGGCGACCAGATTTGGAGCTAATACTGATATAGTAGAGCAGGGCAGAGAGGGATTTCTGGTGGACGACGACAGAGAATGGATTGCCGCAATAAAGCAGTTAATAGAGAATAGAAATTTATATAAAGATATGTCTTTATTAGCGCGTGAGAAAGTAGAAAAATTCTATTCTATCCAGTGCCAACAGGAATGCTTCCTGTCGCTTTTCCTGCATTGAACTTCTCCTTGAGCGGATTTTTATGTGTGGTATAGCAGGAATTATTTCGACTAAAAGAGGATCGGCTGCAATCATTGAGTCGATGACTTCGGCATTAAGTCATCGAGGACCAGATAGCCATGGGACCTGGATCGATCTTGACAATAATATTTATTTTGGGCATCAACGATTGTCCATAGTTGATTTATCTTCGGCCGGTAATCAGCCAATGCATTCTGCATGTGACCGTTATTGTATTATTTATAATGGAGAAATTTATAATACAAATGCAAACAGCACAAATGATACTTCTATTAAGGTACTCAAAAGCCGTGCTGACGCTGCTAATGTGCCGTTTGAATTTATAGGAACTGAATTTGTAATTTATGAGGAAGAGAGTGATCAATTGCAAGATGATGCCGGGTTTCTGAATGATGGCTTTGAATCTGATGAAGTGACTGAGGCTGATGCTATATTTATTAATCAATAACAATGGCTTTTACAGACAGAGAACGGGAATTTTTAATTAAACTCAGAGATGAGGGTATTTCTAAAGATGTCGCGTTACAAAGATTAGGTGCTGCCAGAAGATTTATATCGAACCAGTAAACTGCCGCTACAAAAGTAACTGCCCCGAAAGAAGCTGAA
>JADFPU010000222.1 GCA_022562175.1 Pseudomonadota bacterium
GGCCGTGATTGTTAACGCCGTCCTAAGGCCGGTCTGCAACCAGGTTTTACCAACCCCGGTGTCCGTGCCACTGATAAAGCAAGCGATCATCCTGGAATCCGCAGTTGTACAGCATGTAGAGTAGTTCTGTTTGCCAACAGCATGCTCATTGGACTCCCCGCCTTGTTATGGCTGAAACCGGAAAAACGGCCGTTACACCATCCAGCTTTTTTGCTGTCAGCGTGTGCGGACACCAGGCATGCCCATAAACGATCTCATAGGTAGCGGGTAATTTTGCTTCGCTGCGTCTGGTTTCATAGGCATCTATCATCTTTTGTAAACGGCGTTTACCCGTTAATGATTTGCGTCGACCCCGAACAACATTATGTGCCCCCAAGCTCTTAAGTTCACGCATAAGACTGTATACATCGTCATAGCTGAGGATAAGCCGCTCCGTCTCCATCACCGGCTGTTCAAAGCCGGCACGGATCAACGCATCGCCTATATCATGCATGTCGATGAACGCATTAACATGCACCGTAGAGTCCACCGTTGCCCAACTCTCCCGTAACTCAAACAAGGTGTCAGGACCAAAACTCGAAAATAAAAACAGGCCATCGGCACGTAGCGACTGCTTAACCCCATTAAAGACGCGATCAGCATCACTGCACCATTGCAGCATCAAGTTGGAAAAGACCAGATCAAACACCGAAGCCTTAAACGGTAGATCATCAGCATCAGCGCAAACATAGGACTGCCTCGAAAAAAAACGCCGGGCGTTAGAGCGAGAAGTATTCAGCATGTTAAAGGCGAGATCGGTCTGGGTAACTCGTGCCTTAGTGTAGATTTTGGCAAGCATCTTTGCGGCCATGCCCGTGCCGGAACCAAGATCCAGGATATTTTCAGGGCTGATGTTGATCAGTTCCAGCCTTTCCAACAAGCTTTTTGCTACGGTTTGCTGCAACAGGGCAACGTTATCGTAACCAGGCGCTGCTATATTAAAACTCCGGGCAAGCTGTGTCTTGTCTGCCTGGTAATCGCGCCTGTTTTCTAATTCCACATCCGTCATTACTTGACAGCAACCGTCTCTAACAAAGCATCAAGCAAATGATCGATCTGTTCTTCTGTGTGGGCCGCGCTCAAGGTAATTCGTAACCTGGCAGTGTTGTTCGGTACGCTGGGGGGGCGAATTGCGCTAATGAAAAAGCCCTGGTGAAATAATTTATCGCTCAGCTTAACCGCTGCTGAGGCTGAACCTACCATTAACGGCTGGATAGGTGTAGAGGAAGGCAGTATCGGTAAGCCCAGTTGAACGGCGCCTTCCTGAAAACGCTTAATCAGTGTCTGCAGATGTTCGCGCCGCCATGGCTCGTCGTCTAACAGCCGCAAACTCATCAGTGCCGTCGCGGCCAGCGCAGGTGGCAATGCCGTTGTGTAGATATAGGTTCGTGCCCGCTGAATCAACAATTCAATGAGCTGCGTCTGACCGGCGATAAACGCACCAAACACACCGAGGGCCTTGCCAAAGGTCGCCATCAGTAAAGGTACGTCTTCCTGACCGAGATCAAAGTATTCCAATGCGCCCCGGCCTGACTTGCCCAAAACCCCAAAGCCGTGGGCATCATCAACCACCAAACAGGCCCGCGCTTGACGACATACTTTAACGATATCAGGCAACGGCGCCACATCACCATCCATGCTAAACACGGAGTCAGTAAGCACTAACTTTCTTTTTTGGCCCCACTTATTAAGCTGCTGCTCAAGTGATACTGGATCGGCATGGCGGTAGCGTTTAAACACAGCAGGCGACAGCCGTGCTGCATCGATCATGGAGGCATGGCTCAGACGATCCGCAACGATCAGATCCGTCCGGCCTGGACACAATGTCCTTGCCAGCGAAAGATTCGCCAAATAGCCGCTGGAAAACACCACGGCACGATCACGGCCTGTTATTCTGGCCAGTTCAGTTTCAAGTTCCGCATGCATCGAGCTTCTACCACAAACCAGCTGCGACGCACCACTGCCAACGCCATACGTCTCGGCCGCTTGTTGAAGCGCTCTGATGAGCCGGTCGTCATTGGCAAACCCCAGGTAATCATTGCTACAAAAATTAACCAGCCGCTGATTGTCGACCGTTACAACTGCGCCTTGTGGCGACTTAATGACCCTGCGTTTGCGAAATAGCCCGGCGCCCCTGATGTAATCCAGATCTGCCCCAATGCCTGCTGAGATGTCTGAAGCCGCCATACAAACAGCCTGAACCTAGTGTTTTGCCCGCAAGCCAAGCCTTTGAAATAAAGCCTCGTCCTTTAATCGCTGGGGGTTATCTGTGGTCAGTAACTTTTCACCGTAAAAGATTGAGTTTGCGCCCGCATGAAAACACAGCGCCTGAAGCGCATCTGACATATCAGACCGGCCAGCCGAAAGACGCACATAAGAGGCTGGCATCAGCAATCGTGCAACAGCAATCATGCGCACCATATCGAATTCATCCAGCTCTGCACCGCTTGCAAGCGGTGTTCCCTCAACACGTATAAGCAGGTTAATTGGCACGCTTTCCGGATGTTTTGGCATATTGGCCAGTACCATTAACAGACCAACCCGATCATCGATATCTTCGCCCATACCAATAATACCGCCACAGCAGACATGCAATTCTGCATTTCGAACAAACTCCAGCGTCTGTAATCTGTCCTGGTAGGTGCGTGTGCTGATTATCTCTGTGTAATAAGACTCGGAGGTGTCCAGATTATGATTGTAATAATCCAGCCCCGCTTCCTTCAGGCTAATGGCCTGCTGTTGCGTCAGCATCCCCAGGGTTGCACAAGTTTCCAAACCCAGCGATTTAACAGCACCTACCATGTCCAGCACACGGTTAAAATCACGCTGTTTCGGGCTGCGCCATGCAGCGCCCATGCAAAAACGGCTGGCTCCCTGCTTGCGTGCCTGCTTTGCAGCGGCAACCACCTGGTCAATCGCCAACAACGACTCTGCCTCGACATCAGTGTTATATCTTGCGCTCTGCGGGCAATAGGCACAGTCTTCCGAGCAGCCACCTTGTTTAATATTCAACAAGGTGCTTAGTTGAATTTCATTGGGATCAAAAAACCGACGATGCAGTGACTGCGCCTGAAAAATCAAATCATTGAGCGGCGTGCAGAACAGCGTCATGATTTCTTCGCTGCACCAATCATGCCTCAATGAAGGGTGTTCTATTGTAGATAATTGCTCAGTATTCTCTTTCAACATATACTTTCAGCCTGGGCTTACGTTCCTCAAAAATAGTGATCATAGGGAGATGGGGATATCTGTCAACCTGCCAATAACAAGGAGGTTAACAAACGAACAGTTATTAGCCGTTTGTTTGATTTGCTTACGCCCAGCGCTTGCCTGCTCTGCGAACATCAAACAAATCTAAGTGGAGCGCTATGTCCCGCCTGTCTCAACAGCCTGGTTCGTATAACAAATGCCTGTGCCCGTTGTGGTAAATGCTTGGCTGACACCACACTGTGTGGCAACTGTATACGCACTCCGCCATTTTTCGACAGCACTGTATCGGTCTACGCCTACCGATACCCGGTAACCGATTTGATACAGGCGCTTAAATACAAACAAAAACTTATTGTCGCCCGCGAGTTGGGCCTAAGGCTGGCGCAAAAGATAAAACATAAAAACAGGCTGTTGCCCGATTGCATTATCCCCATCCCATTACATCGGCGCAGATTTCTTGGTAGAGGCTTTAACCAGGCACATGAAATCTCTCGTGTGCTAGCCTCTCAACTGCAACTGCCGATAGACAATGATCTGATTCGTCGAGCACGACCAACCAGACCCCAATTTGAGCTTTCAGCCGAACAGCGGCATAAAAATGTAACCGGTGCATTTGAATTATTGCGCTCGCCCGACTACAAAACCGTTGCTATTGTGGATGATATCGTTACCACCGGGGCCACAGTAAACGAGGTCGCCAAACTTTTAAAACGGGCAGGCGTGCTGACCGTTGAGGTCTGGACATGTGCGCTTGCCCGATAGTTGCCACAGCCTAGATCTTACTCATAGGTTGGTTCTTAAGCGACTTTAGCGATTAAGTTATCATTTTAGTCTACAGGATAAACCACGGACGCCTACATGGGAGGTGGTACGATTCCAGGGACGCCTATACGGAAGTAGGCGGTAGAGCGACGCAGGAACACTTACAGGACGTAAG
>JADFPU010000223.1 GCA_022562175.1 Pseudomonadota bacterium
AACGGCCCAGATGCTGCTCCTGAAGTAGAGCTTACAAAGTCACCTTCGTGCCTTATTTTTGAAAAATTAAATCCAGTGCCTCCTCCGCTTTTATGGATCATAGCAGTATGCTTTAAAGTATCCATTATGCTTTCCATACTGTCTTCTATACCCAACACAAAACATGCAGAACCCATTCCCAAAGAATTTCCAAAATTAGCAATAGCAGGAGTATTTGGCATAAACTTCTTTGTAACCATCAAAGAATAAAGCTCTTCAATATTCTTCTCATAAGAAGCAAAATAACCTTCCTCAAGCAATTCCAAGAGCTCGGAAGTCACGTCTGCTTCGCCCTTAGGGTTATTCGGGCCGGTGGAAAGATACAATTGGACAAGTTCTCCCAAACGATTGGAACCCGACAGATCAAGCTTTGATTGATGATCCGACGTGAAAAACTCGCCCCTAGTATTAAGAAACAACATAACCTTCTCGCCAGGGACCAAACGTAGCCCGGGCGTTACGGGAATACGCCGCGCAATATCCCGTAATTGTATTTCCGCGAGCGTGCCATCACCTTTCACTACCTCCTCCACGACAACATTCGCCACGTCCTCCGTCTTTGAACTCACTCGCCCCGTGACGATCAGGGGTGCTTGTTCAACCAAGTCCACCAGCGTATACAATTTCGGTCTCGCTGAAGCAGCGTTCGCCAAGAGTGCAATACTAAGAATAGCGAATCCCGTGTACCTTCTTCGCATAGCTATGACTCCTATTCAAGTGCGAGCGTCAATCCGAATACTTCCGCAGTGTGGCGTGCTGTTTCCCTGGATTCCCCCAGTCCAGCATCCAGTACGTATCTTCCGGACTCGTCTCCCGGTTTCCTGCATCCGTCTCGAGTCCCAAACCATCGTAACCGAGGGTGTCCGCAATGTCGTTTCCGTTCACATCCAAATCCATATCGTCCGAGCCGGAGAAACCGACCTCGCTGTTGTCACTCCGCTCATCTACGGTTTGATCACCATCATCGTCCACCCCCGCTTTACCCGGCTGTCCATCAGGTCCGAGCGACCAATGGTTATCCGGTGAAAAATTAAACGACCAACCTGAGGCCCAGATCGTGCTTGCCTGTCCGTTCAATGCACTTTTTTAATATTTTTATAAGATCTGCTTCATCGTCAACAATAAGTATTTTCCTTTTATTCATGAGTATTTACCGTTATTCATCTATCAGGACATTACTGCACTGAATATTAATGTGGCATTAACCCCTCTATCTTCTTTGTTTTTGATATCAATAATTGCCTTATGCAGGCGTACGATGTTATGGACCACCGTTAAGCCTAAACCTGTTCCTTCACCATTCCATTTTGTTGTAAAAAATGGCTCGAATATATTATCGATTATATCGTTCGGTATACCCACCCCATTGTCTTGTGTCTCAATAACGACGGCATTATTTCCTATCAAATGTTGATCCGTATTGTTCAGGCTTTTGCTCTCAGATATTTCTTCTATCGTTTTTGCATATGTTTTAATCGTTAACACGCCATTTACATCCATTGCATGAATTGCGTTCATGATTATATTGACAAGAACTTGCTGTATTTTATTTTGATCAATTTCAACCTGCGGTAGATTGTCCCCGAGTTGCATGGTTAGTTTGATTTTTTTCTTTAAAATTTCATGTTTAAGTAATGATAGTGATTCAGTCACAACCGGATTTATATCCGTAATATCGAATTTTAACTGTGTCGTTGCGGCGTAATTTAGTAGTGATTTTATGACTGAATCCGCCCTGATGACAGCATTTTCAATATCTTTTATAACACTTACCAACTCATTATCAATATTTTTATCATTAGCGATGTATTCTACACCTAACTGTATGATAGCCAGAGGGTTCTTGACCTCATGAGCAATCCCCGCAGCAAGCGTTCCTATCGTGTCTAGTTTTTCCGCCTGGATCAATTGTAGCTGTGTTTCTATTAACTCTTGATGGGCGAGTTTTGATTCTTTTAGCGCCAACGTTTTTTTAGTTACAGCAGATTCCAGTTTCTTTATAAAACTGCCCATTACCTGAGATAGTCTATTTATTTCAACTGATCCATTAACAATGGCGGTATACGGTTTCCCATGTATCAAAGAACTATTAGCAGCTTCAGTCATTAAGCAAATTGGTGAATTAATGTTGCGAAGTGCCAGACTCGTGAAATAATAAAATACTAATAACAATACAATCATTACGGAATAAACTATAGATTTCTGTTTTTTTCTCTCAACCAGGAGTTGAGCGTCAAAATTATGGTCCAGTATCAGGGCATTCTCATGAAACGAGTTCAGGGTCTTTATTAAAGCAAAGGAAATATTATCAAATTCATTTAATAATCTGGAAAGTCCATCCGTGTTTCCAAACTTAATGATTTCGCCTGCTTGCTCTATCTGGGATGCAATTGTATCTAATTGCATCTTGATCTCATCTAATAGCTTAAGCATTGATTTAAATAGTGGATAGCTGGCCACACTATCTAACTGATGCTTGAGCATTATTATCTCCTGCAGCGCATCATCCTGTAGATAAGTTTCACTTGATCCGATTATTAAATCCGCGACAATCAGAAGCAGGGGCAAATGATTTTGAATATGCACAATCTCTTCAATGGCGATATGATTCTGATTTGCCTCATTTCGCTTATCTGTCAATACGTCATAGGAATGGCCTGCGATAATATCGAGAGATATGACGCCCGTGATTGCTGTCATGAACAGGAATAATATATATATACGGGTTGTCATTCTAATTCGTCAGCTCGTCATCTTTTGAAAGCAATCGTAACGATCTCAGTTCTTTGCCCCAAACGAGTGATGTGGTCAGGGATGCCTTAATTGCCGATCGAATGACTGTTAAAGCCAGAGAGCGGCTTTCGTTACTTATAGTGGTGGTCAAACCGTTTATAACGTCAGTGCTGGCCGACAGAAATATGTTGAGGGTTTGCCAGTTTTGACCATGCAATAGTTGCATGAATTCAGTTGATTCAACTTCATTTTTAGTGATACATCGGCATCGTTGAAACTTGAACCCAATGATTTTGAAGTCCATGTCCAGTGCCCACACTATCTCGTTTATTCCCCATTGACCTTTTTCCGGACGCACATGAATTATTCCTATGGGCATTTGATCGTTAAAAACAACGTATAATGTATGTTTGCCAAATTCTTTATAATGGAATTTAAACGGTAAATACTTTTGCAGGAGTCTCTTTGCATCGGCAGAGACATCTTTAACCAGGGAACGGTAACTACTGTAATCAGGAAATAGATTCAATATGGAATCTGTCGGATCTCTCAGGGCACAAAATGTTTCTGCGTATATTTCCGGGGTAATCAGAAGAAAGGACAATAAAACGATAATACGTTTAATGGATCTGGTAGATGACATGTTTTTCATGCTCACAAGATTAAACTTTAAAATCGATATCTAATTTGTAATTGGAATTGATCGAAATCATTTGAATTATTAAACGATCTGAGATCTTTGTTATATTGAAACCCTAGATTAAATCCATTTGCATGAATCAGATTTAAACCGATGCTCCAGGTAAGTTGGTCGTCCCAACCGGTTGTTGTATTCTTTAGTGCTGACTTAAACTGTGTATAAGCAAACAATTGTTCATTAACACTCGTCCAATTCATCTCCGTGAAAAATATACCCCTATCCATGCCATTATCTTGCCCCCATGAGAATTCTGAAAGCAGACCAAAGGCACCATAGCTCGTTTGGTAATCGATTCCTGCGCGGCTTCGCTTAACCTTTGTACCACGTTGCATAAATTCTCCATGGAATACAGAAAGGCCCCATCCTGAACTGGCATAATATGATTGACTACCAAAGGCCGAACCGATACGTCCTGTTATTGCATAGGGTGAGCCGTTGGAACTGTACTCCATGCCGGAGCCTCTGGTCAGAACAAAATCATATTGAATGTTGTTGATATTGCCATTGATGCCGACCCCCCAGTCTGCTTTCAACCCCAGGTTCTGGTTAATGGGCGTTTGTCTGAGTGTGGTATTGGTATCTATGGAATATTCAAGTCCATACGGTAGTTCCATATGCCCTAGTAGAATATTAAACGACCCTCTGCTCAGAGCAGTAATCTTGATGGTGTTTATTTTTTTGAGGATTTCCCAGTCA
>JADFPU010000224.1 GCA_022562175.1 Pseudomonadota bacterium
GGAACGCCTCTCTCTTTGACGAAGGTTCCGGCCTTCACCTTGTCCGGCTCATTACTTCCGGCATTTGGCTACTATGCCATCTGCTGACTTCTGTCCCATCACCTTTACCATTACTGATAAAGACGCTGTTCCGAATGGAACCGCATGTGAGACAGATCTCCCCAGATAAGAACATGAACTGTCACTGCACAACCTCGCCATTTACCATACCGCGCGAACCAATGGGCTTCGTTATGTTGTGCTAACTCGCCCCTGCGGATTGGCCTTCTATGACGTTTCTGTTCGTAAGCTTGCAGTTTTGCGCTCGGGCTTGACCACCAAGGATGGTGGAAATGCAGGTTATGCAGGAGCAATAACCTGCCCTTCGGACATTTCCTCGCGGATTTGCCCTTGCCGTCGGCTAGTAGTTATTATCCACTTTGGTATACTCACTATCATGGATTATTGGTTCTCCTACAGGGGACTTACACCCCATAAGTTCATGCCCATGCTGGGCGTATACAAGGTGTTCCACAGGGCTTCGGCGCTAACGCGCCTTCTCCTGTGAACTTGATCGTTAAACATTCAATAAAAATGGCATGAAATGAAAATATGGGTGGACGCAGATGCATGCCCTGTGGTGATCAAAGATATTTTGTTTAGAGCGGCACAGCGTACCGGGGTGCAGTTGACGCTTATGGCTAATCAGCCTATACGTATACCGCCATCGAACAATATTAAATTTATTCAAGTTTCATCTGGTTTTGATGTCGCTGATAATGAGATAATTAAAAGGCTTTGTGCCGGAGATCTTGTCATCACAGGTGATATTCCTCTGGCGGCAGAGGTGATTGAAAAAGGAGGGCATGCTCTCAATCCTCGTGGCGAACTGTATTTAGCGGACAATATTAAAGCTCGTCTAACTATGAGAGATTTTATGGATACGCTACGCACCAGCGGAATAGATACAGGTGGTCCGTCGGCGCTGAGCCAAAGTGATCGGAAATCATTTGCCAGTCACCTGGATAAATTATTAAACAAATATGCAAGCAATGCATAACAGCACAAATCCATATTTTTTGAGACGCAGGCTGATTTACAGTGTTATATGATAAAAAATAAAGTAAGTTATACAGATGCGAATCTTAAAAAATCTTTTTGATAAAAATAAAGAATGGGCCAGCAGGATAAAAGAATCTGACCCTGATTTCTTTACCAAGCTTTCTATGCAGCAAAGCCCTGAATATTTGTGGATTGGATGTTCTGATAGCCGTGTGCCAGCAAATGAAATTGTGGGTATGCTGCCAGGTGAAATATTTGTCCATCGTAATATTGCTAATTTAGTCATTCATACAGATCTAAACTGTTTGTCAGTTATTCAATACGCTGTGGAAGTGTTAAAAGTAAAACACATTATTGTTTGCGGCCATTATGGGTGTGGTGGTATTAAAGCAGCCCTGGATAATCGCGAACATGGACTAATCGACAATTGGCTTCGAAATATCAAAGATATTTGTCGCTATCATCAAGCTGAAATTGACACAATTCAAGACGAAAAAGAAAAAATCAATTTATTGTGTGAACTCAATGTAGTTGAGCAGGTAGCAAATATATGCCACACAACAATTGTGCAGAGTGCTTGGAAGTCTGGACAGGAATTGGCAATTCATGGCTGGATATACAGCATTGAAGACGGAATATTAAAAGATTTGAATGTTTGCATTACTAATCGGGACGAAATTTCTCAGATTCACAGGATTAAATAGGTGGTCTCAAGTTTCCATTTGCACATTCTATGTTGTGGTCAATAAAAACCGGAAAGCTTTACTCTGTCCCCGTGTAATAACAATACAAACAGGTTTTTATTGGTTCTCTTTAACAACTTTTCCCTGTATCCAGACTTTACTGATATCCAGCATTCCAGGTGTGTTGCCGGGTCGGACCAACGCAACCTGGATCTCCAGGCCAAAGCGCTGATGGGCTTCGGACAGGCTGGTGAGGAAGGCTTGATAATAGGGCTCGCCAGGGAAGATCTGTTGTCTCCCACGTCCCCGGTTCATGACGTGGTAGTAGGCATTCTCATATTCCATGCGCAGGGGACGTGGCATGGATTGGAGAATAGGTGTTTTAATATATTAAGTCAATACCTGACCCGTTTACTCCTGCATTGCTCTACCTTCGCCCTTCCATCGGCTCGTACCGACTTCATCCCTGTAGGTGTCAAGCGGTTCACTATGAATGTACTGGAATGTACCGTAAAATTCATATAGTACAATAAGTTGATGTTAAAATTATTCAGGTTACTGTGCTCTTCGATTACCACGATTAGCACCAGGAGAATTGAACATGACCCTAATGCACAACCCGCCACACCCAGGCGAAATCTTGAGAGAGGATGTTTTACCCGCCTTGAGCTTGAACGTGACCCAAGCCACTGCGCAACTTGGCGTAACCCGTGCCGCATTATCGCGCGTATTAAATGGTCGCGCTGCGATATCGCCGGAAATGGCACTTCGATTAGAAGGATGACTAGGCGTGAAAAACGATGGCCGCATTGATTTGTGGATCGCACAGCAGGCCGCATATGACTTGTGGAAAGCCCGTAAAGCTGGCGCGCCGACAGTGCAGCATGTCACACTGTCCGAAGCCTGATAAATTTCTTCGGAAGAGGGTCGATAAATGGAAGCGGCTACCATTCACTCTGCATTAAACTAAACCAATTCGCTTTCAAGTAGTTTTCATTCATGCATTTTGATGTCATCGTCATTGGCGCCGGGGCGGCCGGGATGATGTGCGCGGCGCAGGCTGGAGGCCGTGGCCGACGGGTGTTGCTCATCGATCACGTGGAAAAGATCGGCGAGCGCATACGCATTTCCGGCGGTGGGCGTTGTAATTTCACCAATCGCAACGTGAGCGCGGAAAATTTCCTCTCGCAGAATCCACACTTTTGTCACTCGGCACTGGCCCGCTACTCGCCGCATGACTTTATCTCGCTAGTCGAACGCTACGGCATACCGTATCAGCAGCGCGAGCACGGCCAACTTTTCTGCGACAATTCGGCCCACGACATCATCGCCATGCTCAAAACCGAGTGTGACAAGGGCGGCGTGCAGTGGATGTTTCCCTGCTCAGTGCAGAGCATCGAACACATTGCGAGTCACGGCAGTCTGCGCTTCGCGGTAACCACCAGCAATGGCACCTTCCGCTGCCAGTCGCTGGTGATCGCCAGCGGCGGCCTCGCCGTGCCAAAACTCGGCGCGACTTCTTTCGGTTACCAAATCGCAGAGCAGTTCGGCCTGCGCGTGGTACCTCCCAAACCCGCGCTGGTGCCACTGGCGCTCGCGCCGGAAACGCTCGCAGTGCTGAAATCCCTCTCCGGCATCGCATTCGACGCCGTCACGCACTGTGACAGCGCGCAATTCCGCGAGAACGTGCTCATCACCCATCGCGGACTGTCCGGCCCCGCCATTTTACAGATTTCAAGCTATTGGCAGATGCAGCACTATCACAAAATTTCCAACGGCAAGAAGCCATCCGTCGCCATTGATCTTCTGCCCGATACCAATGCCGCCGCATGGCTTGAAAATCACCGTAGCAGCAAGACGCTGCTACCCAATCTGCTCTCCGAATTCCTGCCGCGCCGCTTCGCGCACGAATGGTGTGCGCTGCAAAACGCGGAGAAACCACTCAACGAGATTTCCAGGCGCGACCTCGACGCCATCGCGCACGCACTCAAGGCGTGGGTGCTGATGCCTTCCGGCACGCTTGGTTACGCCAAGGCCGAAGTTACCTTGGGCGGTGTGGATACCCACCAACTCTCGTCAAAAACAATGGAGGTAAAAGCGACACCGGGTCTCTACTTCATCGGCGAAGTGGTTGATGTCACCGGCTGGCTCGGTGGCTACAATTTCCAGTGGGCCTGGTCGTCAGGCTGGGCTGCGGGACAGTTTACTTGATTCTCGTTATCACCAAAAAACGTAAGCGCCAAATAAACCCCACCCTACCGGTCTGAAACACCCCCCCGCATGCTGTGACATTTCAAACACAGCGGAGCCATGCGGATGAGTGAAACAACAGAAACCACCCTGACAAGCCGACAACGTTATTGGCTTGAGCACGTACAAGCGTGCTCAGCCTCCGGCAAGACGATGTATGCCGGTAAAAAGATCCTGG
>JADFPU010000044.1 GCA_022562175.1 Pseudomonadota bacterium
GGTAGATTGCGAGATCCGCAGGATCGATGTCCGTGTACTGTTCTTCGCCACGGTCATGGTAATAAAAAATCCGTCCGGTTTTCTGCAGTGACGGCACGATACCGCCCTCAACGCCACGCACGATCAACGCCGAGTCGAAATCTGCATGCCGGGCCAGCATGGCGTAGATAGGCGGATAGGGCTTGTGTACATATCCTGTTATCAGGTGTGTTTTGTGACGGCCCCGCACCGGGCATAACGCAACCTCAACCGTGGTCAGCACCGGGCGCTTGACGATCTTCGTGCGCAGATCGGCGAGGGCATACAGGCCCGGGCAGAAATTCTTCTGATCGACATAGGCCCAGCCAGGTCCGGATGCATCCAGCCGGGCCGCGGCCTGCCCGGGGCTCAAGTCCACCGGTATCCCTGCCGCCTTGAGCACTTGTCTGTGGGTAACGCCGAATTTTGGTCCCATGCGCTCGACGCCGTGCGATACCGATTGCACCCCACAGGCGGCGAGCAGCGCCGGCAGGAACGGTGATGCCGGCAGCATGCGCAGAAAACCGTCGTAGGGATCGGCGATATTCAACACCTCGTCGACGGGCGCGGTGGTGGTGTCGGTCATTTCCAGCAGTGCATCCAGGATGCCTTTTATCTCGTCGTCGGTTTCGCGTTTCATGCGCAGAGCGATGAGGAAGATCCCCGCCTGCACGGGATCGGCATTGCCCTTGAGGATGTAACGCATCCCGGCTTGCGCCTCCTCGCGGGAAATGTCCTTGCTCAGTTCCGGGCCGGTTGCGATCCGCTGGATGATGGATCGCATGACCAGTGCGGGGTTCGCCGGGGGAGATTGTGCGGATGTGCTCATCTTGAATCAGGAAAGGCGATGAAAATATCTTCACCGTCGAGTTTGACGGCGTAGGTCTTAAGGTCCTCATCGGCCGGTTCTTCGAGTACCGTACCGGTACGAACATTGAATCGGCTGTTGTGCAAGGGACATTTGACCAGGTCCCCTTCAAGGAAACCACTCGATAGCGACGCATCCTCATGCGTGCAGATATCGTCCGTGGCATAAAAGGTCCCGTCGACGTTCGCGAGCAAGACCGGGTGCCCTTCGATCTCCACCCGTGTCATCCCGCCGGGAGAGAGTTCGCCGATTTTAGCAACCTTAACGAATTTCTCGGTCATATGATCTTTTCAAATTAACAATTCGGTGGACTTCGTGGAAGGCGGATCCACAGCCGCGTTCCCTAGGATAATCCAAACCGCCGGCAGGTTCACTGGCGAGTTTTTCCGTAGGTGCTACAATTATTACTTATCACCGGGTTCTCGTAAGAAATGGTATCAATGCGCTTCTCTACTGTTCATCGTTTTGCACAGTAGCCGGCCAGCGGCACCAGAAGCGCCTGTCGCTGATCGCGCAAGGGCTGGTACGCTACTAGCTCAAGACCCCGTACCGGGGCGCCACGCACATGTAGTGCTTGAACCAGTAGATCTCATTATGCCCTCGCTGCTGAGTAGAGGAAGAATAAACCCCCTTTCCCCTCAAGTCGATGGTGATAGAAAAGAAGAACACCTCCTGATTCGGAACGTCTGCTATCAGTAGCTTGATATGATTATTGGGGTGATACTTATAACAATCCGTCAGGTTACAGTTTCATACTACCGCAAAGAGCCAACGGAGCGGACACCGAAATGGCATTTCTAAGTAAGGATTCTACATACCGAGTCCATTGAACAAGGTTTCGTAAAACCTTTTTATTTCAGGGGATGGATAGCAAAAATGAAAGCCGACATTATAGGTTAAGGTTTTTTTGTCATGAACGCTCCAACAACTTACTGCTGTCAACGTCAGTTTTTTAGTTTCTCCATCATCGGGAAGTTCAATCATAACCTGTATAGCCTCTCCATTTATAAAAGGTTTGGTAGTCATCAACACCATCCCTTCACAATGGATATTTTGAGTAAGGCCCAAACGCGCACCTGTTTCCTGTTCAAAGACCTTGAGGTGCAGGTTCAGTCGATTCAGGTTGCGCCTTTCGTCAACTTTATGTGACATTGCGGTCTCCCGTCACGCATCTCAACTGTTAAAGCGGCATGATTAAGCAATTCTTTACAAATCAAATATTCTTTGGGGCGATGCCGTTTCTGTCCCGAGTGACTTGAGTAGTGGATTATTATTAAAGGACGTGCCTCAAAATGTCTTTCCAGCTTAGCATGCCGGTTAATTTATTGTTCTCGTCTATCACGGGCAAGCAGTTTAGCTTCTTGTCCAGTATTAATTTTGCAGCGTCTTTTACCGAGCTGGAGGTGAGCACAGTAACAGGATTCCTTGTCATGATCTGATGGACTTTCTTTTTTAACGGAAATAAATCTCTTTCTGTTTCTGCAGCGGTGTCCATATAAGGACTGATACACTTTAGTATATCCCTGTCTGATAATATTCCGTATATTTCACCTTCCTCAACGACAACGACGTGGTGGATATCAGTATTATCAAAGATCCTCTTTACGTCATTTATTGTGTGATTTAACGTTACAGTATTTACCTGGTCGGACATTATGTCTTTTACAATCATTTTATTACGCTGTGCTAAATATTATAGTTGCATGGTTGCTGATCAAAACTGATCCGTATTAATAGCCATTATGCTTTCACTACCAGTCAGAATGGTTTTCAGATAAGAGCTGGCGCGGGGCAGGATATGTTCAGCATAGAACCGTGCTGTCATCTGCTTGGTCCGGTAGAAGTCTTTATGACTTTCACTTGCGTCGTTGAGTTTGTTATGCGCGACTATCGCAGACCGGGCCATTTGCCAACCACCACAAACTGTGCCTGTCAACATCATAAAGTCATATGAAATGGAGCCGGGCGCGTTAATATCATCTTTGTAATTATCGAGCAGCCAGGAAACTGCTTGTGCCAGTGCTTCTATTGCCTCTGTATAGTGGCTATGTATGATAGTTGAATTATTATCGTCGAGTTGTGAAAGGGAATCTGCCGTTTCACGCATTGTGTCGAGAAGGCTGCTTATTGTTTTTCCATTATCGCGAATAATTTTTCTGTCAGTCAAATCCTGCGCCTGTATACCTGTGGTTCCTTCATAGATGGTTGTGATCCGGGCATCTCGCAGATGTTGCGCCGCACCGGTTTCTTCAATATAACCCATGCCACCATGTATCTGTATGCCCAGTGAAGTGATCTCCTGGGCCAGTTCAGTACACCAGCCTTTTACTGCAGGTGTCAGCAATGCGAAGAGTTGTAAATGTTTTGTTTTGAAAGCCTCATCTTCGGTACGATTAGAATAATCAAGCGATGTTGCTGTTACATAACAGAGTGCGCGCATTGCTTCTGTGCCCGCCTTCATAAGCATCAACATGCGACGTACATCCGGGTGGTGAATGATTGTTACACGACCTTGCTGTGTATTCGATTTTCCTTGTACTCTTTCCTTGGCATAAGCCAGTGCCTGTTGGTAAGCCCGTTCACTGATGCCCAGGCTCTGCACAGCAACGGCTAACCGCGCATGGTTCATCATGGTAAACATACAGGCAAGACCATTATGCTCTTCTCCCACCAGATAACCGATTGCGCCATGCTGGTCGCCAAAACTCATTACACAGGTGGGGCTGGCGTGTATACCAAGCTTGTGTTCGATTGAGACAGGATACACATCATTCCGTTCGCCGAGGGAACCATCTGGCGATACAAGGAATTTTGGCACAAGAAACAGGGAGATTCCCTTGATGCCAGGCGGTGCATCAGCTAATCGCGCCAGCACCAGATGCAGAATATTCTCACTCAGATCATGATCTCCCCAGGTAATGAATATCTTTTGTCCTGTGATCAGATAATGATCCCCCTCTTGTGTGGCCCTGGTTTTGATAGCGGCAAGATCCGATCCTGCCTGAGACTCCGTGAGATTCATTGTGCAAGTCCATTCGCCGGAAATCAGTTTGGGTAGATATAAGTCTTTTATAGTTTTTAAAGCATGAGTCTCAAGCGTAATCACTGCCCCTTCAGTCAACATAGGGCATAAGGACCAGGCCATATTCGCTGATTGCCAGATTTCATTGACGGCGGTGGCGATCATTTCGGGCAAGCCCTGGCCACCACGATCCGGATCAAACGACAACGCCGGCCATCCGGACTCGACGAATGTTTGATAGGCATCCTTGAACCCTGGCGGGGCGTACACGTTACCCTGTTTAAAAGTTACTCCATGCTGGTCACCGCTCTGGTTTATGGGTGCCAGCACTTCACTGCCCATGCGGGAGGCCTGTTCAAGAATTTGTTCGACCAGATCAGCCGTTGCATCTTGCAGACCCGGTAATTGGTTAATCAAGGATAGATCTGCCAATTCTTCGATCACGAATTTCATATCGCGGACAGGCGCGGTATAAGCAGTCATACTTCAATTTCCCAAGATAAGTTGCAAATAAATCACCAGGTTTTACAGCCGACCGGAATAAATTATAGTAGACCCGAATAAACTGCCGGGAAACAGGCAGTATTCAAGAAGGAGGATATTTCTGTTATTTGATTTCATTTATGAGATATCTTTTTGAAAATTTATCACAACGTTTTAGAAATTCGCTGGTACTCCTGGGTTTTTGTGTTCGTATGGTGGCAAGCTCAACGATTAGAACTGCGCCATCCTGGATGAGTTGGCTGCCTCTTTTCCCCATCGAATGCATTCGACGAGGTGTGCCTTCAGGGATTAATGGTTTGAAGACCGCCAGTTTATCAGCTGCGCCGACCAATCTGGGCCAGATTACAATATTAGCCGGATCACTTCGCATGGTTTCAGTCGACAGCTTGGCACTGATTGAAAGCTCTTTTATTTTTTTGGGCAGCTCGGCAAATATTTCAACAGGTTCAAACAACTTTATTAATGTGTTTGCTATTGTGTCAATGTCTGTCATGGTATGAGCCGTTTTTATATAACGGCTCTCCAGAAATTTCTTGATCGGCAGGGTGAATGCCTTGAAAGGTTCTCCCCACAGCTCATCCAGTTCTTCATGACCATGCAGTGGCCGGATATTTTTGCCGTATTCAAGTGCGCCCATGAAACAGCGGCCACATTCTCTTACCAGCTCATTTCTGGGATCGACAACCACGCCGACTTGCTCGAGTTCGACAATCTTGGTGAGGATGTCCGAGCCTCTGTTTAACAGCGCCCCGGCCAGCATCGCACCGAGTACTCGTTTCTGTGATGGTTCATCCATGTTTTCATAGGCGGCACGTACTACTTCCAGACGTTTGCCAGGTGTATTAATACCTGGTTCTGTATGGTGGAAGACGCGACGGGTGAGTTGATCGATTAATTTTTTCTTGTAGGCAAGGTTATGCGGGACTTTGTAATATCTGATCCATTGACCATCGTAGAAAATACGTTGCTCGGCGTTTATGGTTCGGATCGTGCCGTTGTTTAGCTCTGCAGACATGATGATTGCATGTTGATAGTAGCGTTTGCTGATCGGGCCAAATTATTCTTGCAGAGTAAGCATGTCAGTGCGGAAGTGTAGCGCTGTATCCAGCGGGAGGAAAGGGGTATACCTCAGAATTTTTTGTTGAGTACAGGCAGCGGCCCCAAATCGATGGGTCCGTTGTCACAGACTAATTGCTGCCTGGTTGATAAACCCTGTTTCATCTGGCGGTATACGCCTAAGGCCCATAACGGGAAGTAATGGCTGTAACCGTGGTAACGAAGATAGAACACTTTTGGAAAGCCCGTGCCGGTATAGGGAGTTTCTTTCCAGCCATCTTCAGCATCGTTGCTACGAATCAAATAATGAACACCACGTTCAACATTCTCCGAGTTAACTTCACCGGCTGCCATCAGACCGAGCAAGGCCCAGGCGGTTTGTGAAGCGGTACTTTCGCCTTTGCCATGCAGTCCCGGATCATTGTAGCTATTACAATGCTCACCCCATCCACCGTCGTGATTCTGGCTGTTCTTGAACCAATCAATCGCCTTGCAGATATAGGTTTGCCCGGGGTCTTCACCAAGTGCCTCCAAGCTAACGAGCACAGCCCAGCTGCCATAGATATAATTTACACCCCAGCGGCCATACCAGGCGCCACTATCTTCCTGCTCTGTCTGCAGGAATTCCAGTGCGCGCGCTATAGGCGGGAAACTGCGGTCATAACCCAGCATCGCCAGCATCTCAATGCAGCGTCCGGTCAGATCGGCAGTGCTAGGATCAATCATGGCGCCGTGATCCGCAAACGGTATGTAATTCATGTAGTCATAATGATTGTCGATATCGAATGCACCCCAGCCACCATCAGGGTTCTGCATGCCAATGATCCAGTTGACTGCCTGCGCAATACGCTTGCGTTTACCTGGATGTTTATGTGCACCGGCACGCAATAATGCCATGACAACCATACTGGTATCATCGATATCCGGATAAAAGTCGTTTTCAAACTGAAATGCCCAGCCACCGGACTCCAGCCCCGGTGCGTTGTTGCACCAGTCTCCCCTGATGAAGACTTGTTTATCAAACAACCAGTCTATCGAGGCTTTCATGGCGGGATGGTTTTCTGCCATACCCGTTTCAGACAGGGCGCTGATTGCCAGGCAAGTGTCCCAGATAGGTGAGAGACAAGGTTGCACATAAGTCTCATCTTCATTCTCCAGCACAAGCGCCTCAATTGCCTGTATACCTCTTGCCATGTCAGGATCTGATTTATCATAGCCCAATACTTTCAGCGCCATGACTGCATTGGCCATGGCGGGATAGATGGCGCCAATACCACCTTCGCCCATTCGAGTACGTATCCATGTTTCCGCCTTGCGCAGCGATATATTGCGTAGCCATGCAGGGATAAATAATTCCAGAACCTTCATGCAGCGGTCAATCAGAATAAAACTGTTCTTGATCCAGTGATCATGATCAAACCTGTCGATATTTTTTAGTTGATCAGGTGGCGTCAGAAATAATTCGGCAATACCCTGTTCCGGTTTAAATGCATGTACCGGCTTTTTGGCGAACACGATGAGCAGTGGCACAATGACACAACGGGACCAATAGGATACCTTGCTAAGATTAAAGAAAAACCAGCGTGGTAACCACAACATCTCGGCAGACATGGCTGGAACGGTGCGCCATGGTATCTGGCCAAATATGGCAAGTGTGATACGCGTAAAGACATTTACGTTTTCTGCGCCACCATGATTGAGGATCCATTGTCTGGATTTTTTCATCAGCGGGGATGCAGGGTCTTTTCCCGCGAGCTTTAAAGCGAAATAGGATTTAACGGTGACGCTGATATTACCGGCGCCACCTTCATACAAAGACCAGCTGCCGTCTGTTAATTGCCGGCTTATAATAAAATCAGCCAAACGACTTTCACGCGCATGGTCAACCGTTCCCATGAAGTACTGTAAAAATAAATATTCGGACGGGATTGTACAATCAGCTTCCAGATCAAAAAGCCAGTAACCGTCAGTGTATTGTTTTTCAAGCAGTGCAGCACCTGACTGTGTGATGGTTTTGCTTAATATATCAGTTTGCGCAGTAACCGGGGCTTGTACCTGCTGTGCTGGCGCTATGACTGCGCTGAGTGACTGTTGCGCAGATAATTCCTTATAGCTCGGTGTATCTAATTCCTTCATATCTTGTGTTTACTTTGAAATGCGAATAGATAACAGTGGGTGAATACTCAATTTACCTGGCGATCTTACGCATGCTGACATCTTCGTAGCCTTCAGACGCGATTAGCTGGCGTGCCGAATCAACTATTTTTTCCCGGATTTCAAACCGTTCGCGTTCGCGCCTCGTTGCGAGTCCCATTGATTGCCCCCTTCTAATACCACGTTATTTTATATAACAGTGTTATTTTTATCAATATTTTTCTTTTTAACCCTGTGATTTGTAATGTATTATTGATGTGATCCAGCACCTGCATGACAGGTATCCCTGCCTGGGGCGCCTGATCGTGTTGGGCCGTATACTAACAACCTGCCCTTATAATTGATTGTCTGGTTAGTCCGAAAGTTCCTTTTACAGCAGTCGTGCCAGGATTCAGGCTAATCTTCTGAATGAGGAAGCTGCTGCATCAATGGTTTGTTCGATCTCTTCAGTGTCATGCGCGCCGGACATGAAACCAGCCTCATAGGGGGACGGAGCCAGGTAGATGCCTTGCGCTAACATGCCATGAAAAAATGTCTTGAAGTGCGCCTGATTGCAGTCCATGACCTGGGAAAAACGCGTGATCTTTTCTTCTTCACTGAAGAACAGGCCAAACATTCCGCCCACATTATTAGTGGTGAAGGCAATGCCGGCATTGTCTGCCTGATCTTGTAGTCCCTGTAATAAGGCATTTGTCTTGCTCTCAAGTTTCTCATAGAAACCCGCCTGTGAAACAAGGTTTAATGTGACAAGACCCGCACGCATCGCCACCGGATTGCCTGACAGAGTTCCCGCCTGATACACAGGGCCATCCGGGGCAATATGATCCATGATATCCGTGCGGCCACCAAATGCGCCAACCGGCATGCCGCCACCGATGACCTTACCGAGGATGCTCAGATCTGGTTTGATATTGTAAAGTGACTGTGCCCCGCCCAATGCAACCCGAAAACCTGTCATGACCTCATCCAGGATGAGCAGGCTTTGATACTGATCACAGATATTGCGCAGACCTTCAAGAAAGCCAGGTACCGGGGGCACACAATTCATGTTGCCGGCAACGGGTTCGACAATGATGGCTGCAATGTCTTCACCTATCTCGTTGAACAGTCGTTGGCATTGGTCGATATCGTTATAGCTCAGGGTGATAGTATGCCTGGCAAGGTCTTTTGGAACACCGGGCGAAGATGGCACGCCCAGCGTCAGCGCGCCTGAGCCTGCCTTGACCAGCAAAGAATCGGCGTGGCCGTGATAACAGCCTTCAAACTTCACTATTTTGTCCCGGCCAGTGTAACCACGCGCCAGCCGGATAGCGCTCATGGCCGCTTCAGTACCTGAATTTACCATCCTCACTTTTTCTATGTTGGGCATTAGTTTGCAAATCTTTTCCGCCATGCTGGTTTCAAGCTCAGTTGGCGCACCGAAACTGAGGCCGTTGTCGATGGTTTCCTTAACGCAGCTAATCACCACAGGGTGGGCATGTCCCAGGATCATGGGTCCCCATGAACCAACATAGTCAATATATGACTTGCCATTGCTATCATATAAATAGGCGCCTTTTGCGCGGCTGAAAAACACGGGATCACCGCCGACTGCCTGGAAGGCGCGAACCGGAGAGTTGACGCCTCCCGGGATAACTTTTTTTGCTTTTTCGAATAAGTTGCTGTTCATTGATGCACCTGACTGGATACTTGAAATAGTTTATTGAACTGTAATATTACCTGGGCTGGCTCTGCCGGCGAGTAAATACTGCTGATGACCGCGAGCATATCAGCACCTGCCTCAACCAAAGCAGCGCCATTTTCAGGGGTGATGCCGCCGATGGCAACTATGGGTATATTCAACACGTCTTTACCCTGCGACAGCAGTGTTGGCATGACAGAGACAGTATGTTGCTTGGTCGTGGTGGGATAAAATGCGCCAAAGGCAATATAATCTGCCCCCATAGCCTGGGCAGTCTCGGCCTGCTTTATATTGTTGTAACAGGACACACCGATAATGAAATCTTGTCCAAGTAGTTGCCGGGTTTCCTGTAAGCCAGCGTCATATTTGCCGATATGCACGCCGTCTGCCTGGATGTCCAGGGCAAGTTGTATGTCATCGTTTATCAGGAACGGGATCCGATGCCGTTTACAGATTGCCTGTAGTGTCCTGGCGCGTTCCCTGCGCAGTTGGCTGCCGGTAGATTTATCCCGGTACTGCAAGGCAACGATACCAACATTTAGTATTTGCCCGGTTTTATCGAACAGACTGTCGAATGCCAGGTTTTCGCAATCGGTAATAGCATAAAGGCCTTTGCCCAAGGTCTTTTTCATGCAGAAAAAAACCTGTCCGGATGAGTTTGTCCCTTGCCCAGTTTTCTACCCTGTCTGAGGGACTGCCAGGTAAAGTGTTGTGCCCTGGCTACAGCGGATTTCATGTCCATGCCCCTGGCCAGCAGTCCCGCCGTATGTGCGGACAATGTACAACCGGATCCGTGAAAGGTGTCTGCCAGACGTTCCCACTCAAAACTTACCGGCGCTTGATCACGGCAAAACAGGCTATTCGATACGCGTGCTGTATTTTCGTCGGCGCCGGTGACTAGAATATTTTCACAACCGTATTGAAAAAGTTTTATGACGCAAGCCTGAATATTTTCTGTGTCGGTCAATTCACGAGCCTCTTTGGCATTTGGGGTCAGTAGTGTTACAGACGGAAAAAGACGTTCAATCATCAGTGCTTGTAACGCTTTATCGGCAACTTCTGTCCCTGTTCCCGCTGCAATGACGGGATCCAGTACGATTGGGATATTACCTAATGCCGGCAGAGTTTCAGCAATGATAGCAGCGATCGCGGAACTGCCGATCAAACCTATTTTACAGGCATCTACTTTGATGTCTGATAATAGAGTCTCTATTTGTTGTTTGAAGTGCGCGGGAGCCTGTGGATAGATCTGCTCGAATCTGACGGTATTTTGCGCGGTTGTCGCGGTGATCACCGAGGCACAATGGCAGCCGCTCAGCGCGATACTTTCAATATCTGCATGAATACCTGCCGCACCGCTGGGATCGTGTCCTGAAAAGACCAGCACGACAGGTTTTTTTTGTCCGGAGTTTTTCATAAAAGGTATTCTACACAGCCAGGCTTGCAGCTGAAATTTTATTAACGGACAGAATGTGGGAAACAAGTGAAAAAGTATATGTGTGTGATATGTGGTTTTATCTATGATGAGGTGCAAGGCTGGCCTGACGAAAGTATTGCGCCCGGAACCAGATGGAACGATGTGCCCCTTAACTGGTGTTGTCCTGATTATGGCGCCAGGAAGGAGGACTAGTACAAATGACCAATAACTAAATTGGCTTTACCACGGCAAGGATCATAATGGCGATCAGGAAGATGACAGGGATCTCGTTAAACCAGCGGTACCAGACGTGGCTGTGTTGATTACGATCATGTTTAAAATCAAATAAAAGCTTGCCGCAATAGATGTGATAAATAACTAAAAGCAGGATTAATATTAACTTGATATGCAGCCACATCGAGTCTGCGTAGGCTGACCAGCCATTCAGGGACAGCATGCCGAGGCCAAACAGGAGGGTTAAAACTCCGCCGGGCGTTGTGATACCAAAAAAGAGTTTTCTCTCCATAACCTTGAACCTGTCAATACTGATTTGATCGTCACTCATGGCGTGATAGACGAAGAGTCGCGGCAAATAGAACAGGCCGGCAAACCAGATCACCATAAATACAAGGTGTAAGGCCTTTAGCCAAAGCATGCTAGTAACAATATATTTATGTTGAAATAACGTTTAGTGTATGCCACAAAGACGATAACTCCGTCTGCATTACAGCAGGCCTTCGATGCGCTTGCGTAATCCATTCATATCCATTATTCCAACGTCATGCTGAACGATGGAACCGTCCGGTCCGATCAGAAAAGACGTCGGCGTCAGGTTGACGTCGCCAAAGGCCAGCGCAATATTACCTTCTACATCCAGCGCTAGCGGATAGGGGATCTGTAGACGTTTGCTTAGCGCCACAACCTGGTTCGGCGGATCGTACGACATGGCTACGCCGATGATTTCCAGCCCTTTTGGCGCCAGTTCATTATATAAGGCTATGAGATGCGGTATCTCCTTGCGGCAACTGGCGCAGGTTGTCGCCCAGAAGGTAATGAGTACCGGCCGACCCTGCAGTTGTTGCAACGAAATCTTACGGCCATCGATAAGTTGCAACGAGATGGCGGGTGCTTTATCCAGTTCCTGCAGAGGCTGACATGCCGGCAGTCCCGCAACAATCACAACAAGGCTAAACAAAAAAATCAACAGCGCTCTGGGTTTCATGTTTGCTTAGTCATCTGAGTGTGTTGTCGAAGGAGTGTTCAGCTTGGTTGTTTGCGGGGCCGGGTTATCCTTGAAGGTGTTTTTTATATAGGAAAACAGACGTTTGATGTTTTTCCAGACCTTCGGCAGTAACCAGATCATTAAACAGATAAAAATGATTAAAGCTCCGATAAAGAGCCAGGGGTAGTTCAACGCTGTCCAGATCCCGCCAATTACCAACAGATCCTCGGCAACGGAAGCCGTCCAGTTTGTCACCGGTTCTGGTGAAGAATTAATCAGGATGCGTGCGCCTGTCTTGCTCGCATGAGAGCCTGCGGCCAGTGTGCCGCCGATAAGGAATGCGGCCAGCTCAACAGCCGGGCTGACATCGCCGATGGCGCCGACGGCTAAAACTGCACCTGCAGGTATGCGGATAAAGGTGTGCAGCGTATCCCAGGCCGTATCAAAACCGGGGGTCTTGTCGATGAAGAACTCCACGCAATACATCAGGCCCGCTGCAAACATTACCAGCGGATCGGTTACTACCATTAACTCGGGCGGCAGGTCGATATTGCCACTACTACCCAGGTAGCCCAGCATGAAAATAGCGGCATAAAGATTTATACCGCTGGCCCATGCTGCGCCCAGGGCCAGGGCGATGATTTGTACGGTATCCATATGTTTAAGCCGTTGTTTTGGTCTTGGTATAGTAATAGCAGGGAAACTCTGATTAAGTCAGCGTTTCCTCGGCTCTGTCTGGAAAATATGCTCCTGACGATCCTTTTACAGTGCTTTACTCCCTGAAGGCCAGACTGCCATCATGTCTGATGATGTTATATCATTGCAGAGGTGATTTTGGCCATTTTTTTATTTTTCTTGCCTCAACGCATTGACCCCGTATTATTGTCCTGATTTCTTTATAGAATATGTTTACGTTGGCAGGTGAGTTCTGATGATTAAGGTTGGGGTAGTTGGTGCGACCGGTTATACCGGCATTGAATTATTGCGTCTCATAGCCGCTCATCCACAGGCCAGGCTTGAGTTTGTTAGCTCGCGTACGGAGCAGGGCAAGCTTGTCGCAGAGGTATTTCCGGGCCTGCGCGGACATATTGATCTGGCCTACAGTACGCCCGATGCAGACGGTCTGTCTGAGTGTGACGTTGTTTTTTTTGCAACACCCAATGCGACAGCGATGCATCAAGTCCCTGCGCTCGTCAGGGTGGGGGTCAAGGTCATAGATTTGTCCGCCGATTTTCGTCTGAAAGACCCGCACGTCTGGCAAAAATGGTATGGCGAAAAACATGCGTGTCCTGAATTACTCGATCAGGCTGTTTATGGTTTACCAGAGATAAACCGGTCCAGCATCAGGGATGCGCAGCTTGTTGCAAACCCGGGCTGTTATCCGACCGCTATTTTGCTTGGTTTTATTCCCTTACTGGAGTCTGATCTTGTCGACAGCAGTTCCTTAATTGCCAATGCGATATCCGGAGTGAGCGGAGCAGGACGTAAGCAAGCACTTACTACGCAGTACTGTGAGGTAAGTGATAGTTTTAAGGCTTATTCAGCATCCGGTCATCGGCATCAACCTGAGATTGTGCAGGGTCTGGAGTCGGTTTATGGCAAGCCGATTGGCTTGACCTTTGTGCCACATCTGGCGCCGATGATCCGGGGTATTCATGCAACACTTTACGTCAGGCTGAATGATACGCAGGTTGATATTCAAAGCGTCTTTGAGTCACGTTATCAGGACGAGCCATTTGTCGATGTGATGTCGGCCAGGAGTCATCCCGATACCGGCGATGTCCGGGGTGGCAATATGTGTCGATTGTCCTGGCATCGACCTGAAGGTGGTGACACATTAATCGTGCTGGTAATAGAAGACAATCTGGTGAAGGGGGCAGCCGGCCAGGCCGTACAGAACATGAATATTATGTTTGGTTTCGATGAAGTCGCTGGCTTAACTACAGCGCCACTGAGTATTTAGTACTCCGTCCGAGAATAGAAAGCCTACTGCAGAAAAGCTGACTTTGACCAGATTTTCCCATAACATTCGTTAAATAGCGGTGCTATTCGCCTCACATTATGAAAAAATCCGACTCAAATCAGCTTCCCCTCGCTACGGCTTCAATTGCCGGACAGGCTCCAAGGAGTCTGTCAGAGATTATGAATAGTTTATGTCTCGCCTGATCGTAAAAAATCATCACCCGTTGCAGTGGTCATTGGCGATAATCATGTTGAGCATGTTTGTCGCCTTTGTCACCTGGCTTATGCTCGATGTCAGTCACTGGTCCGTGATTTATGATCGCATGAGTGATAATCAGCAACATGAAAATTTGCGGGAACTGAACCGAAGTCTGGAGCAGGAAAATATCAAGCTTCGTGAACGGGTTTTGATGCTGGAACAGACAGAAAGCCTGGATAAGCGGACGGCGGTGTTATTACAGGAAAGTTTGCAGTCTCAGCAAGATAAGATTTACAGTTTAAAAGGGGAACTTGAGTTCTATCAGGGCATTATGAATGATGCGGGTACAAGCCAGGGCCTGAATATCCATGGCATACATATTGCTGCCTTACCACAACGACAGAACTATCGGTTAAAACTCATATTAACCAATGTCGCGAAAAGTGTTAAGGTAATAGAAGGCACGATGGACATATCGTTTGAGGGGATACAAGACGGTATATCACGCCAGTTAAAGTTGCAGGATATAACACTGGATGAGACGTTAGAATTGTCGTTTAAATTCAGGAATTTTAAACGCTTTGAAAGTCGCCTGGAATTACCCGGCGGATTCACGCCACGCAGGGTGTTTATACAGTTACAACCGAAAGGGCGAAAACGATCTAAGATTAAGAGAGTATTCGATTGGCAGGCATCAGCTAGTTAGGAGATATTAATTATGTGGGGAAGTCGGCAAAAACGTAGAACCACTCGAATAGATACTTTGATTGGGCAACATTCAGAGATCTTAGGTGATATTAGATTCAGTGGTGGCTTGCATGTGGACGGAACTATAAAGGGCAATGTAATCGCTGACAAAGACAGCAGGTCTATGCTTTCTCTGGACGAGAAGGGTACGATTGAGGGTGAGGTCAGTGTGCCTTACGTCGTCATTAATGGTGTTGTCATCGGCGATGTTCACAGCGGTGACCATGTTGAACTATCGTCGAAGGCACGTGTAACCGGTAATGTCTATTATAATCTGATTGAAATGGCTATCGGCGCCGAGGTTAATGGCAAGCTGGTGCATTCACCCAACACAGAAGACAGTCCATTGGCATTGGGCCATATTGACCCATTAGAGGCCGATTGAGTAATACTTGACTAAAACACTTGGTTTTATGGCTAATTTGCGCTACATTAGCCAGTCAAACAGATTAATGAATTGGTGAACGCATGCAAGAAGTCCTCGAACAAACGACCGAATCCCTGATATTTTCCAGCGCCGCTGCGGCCAAAGTTAAATCGCTTATCGAAGATGAGGGCAATGCGGACTTAAATTTGCGTGTTTTTGTTTCCGGTGGCGGTTGTTCAGGTTTTCAGTATGGCTTTACCTTTGATGATAACGTCATAGAAGGAGATACCATCGTCGAGACAGAAGGTGTAAAACTCCTGATCGACCCGATGAGCGTTCAATACCTGTTCGGTGCCGAAATTGATTACACGGAAGGTCTGGAAGGCGCGCAATTCGTGATCCGTAATCCCAATGCTACCACCACCTGTGGTTGTGGCTCATCGTTTTCCGTTTAAAAATCTTTTTAAACAACATATGGAATATTGACCCTCTGGGGCGCCAATGACATATTCGACTGCTGATGGGTATAGGTCTGTTGGAATTTAGTTTTCGACGGTTTGCACCGGACGGAAAAACGTAGCTTAATTAATTAAAGGTTGACAACATGCAAGGATGCAGAAAAAATTTCTTCAGAAAAGGCCGGCTTACATTTTGTAAGCCTGGCCTTTTTTATTTTTTGTCCATTCAAACCTGTTCTATACAGGCTTTCTTTAATCTATCAACAAGTGTTTTAGCATAGGGGGTGTTTTACCCGTAAGTAAATCAACTTAACAACAAGGAGGTTTAAATGAAAACTATACGAACATACCTGACCGTTCTG
>JADFPU010000045.1 GCA_022562175.1 Pseudomonadota bacterium
CTGGAGACGACAAATAGATGTTATCTTTTAGATGACTGTCCATATGAGGTTGACACGTTCCGCCCTGTGCCCGCCGCTACCGCTATCCATGCTCGCGCGGCATTCGCACTTCCATGTGCCCGCCGCTACCGCTATCCATGCTCGCGCGGCATTCGCACTTCCATGTGCCCGCCGCTACCGCTATCCATGCTCGCGCGGCATTCGCACTTCCATGTGCATCAACCATTGTTATTAGTTTATTATTAAGCAATGACTATCAAGGCTCGATTCTCTATCAATATCCTCGAAAATGATCAAAATGAAATCCTGTTACTCAAACGAAGTAAAAAGATGCAACTCGGCCCCGGCCTGTGGGGGTTCCCTGCCGGCCATATAGAAGATAACGAATCCCCTCAAGACTGTGCCATGCGGGAATTACATGAAGAGATTGGTAACGAATTCAGGATAGAACTCATCAATCACATTGGCCCTTTACGTGATAGCTTCTATGGTGGGATATATCGTATATACCTGTATCATCACCGCTGGCTGGACGGCACTGTAATATTGAACCCGGAGCATACGGACTATGCCTGGGCAGGAAAACAGGAATTCAAAAATTACTGCGTGATGGATGGTATCGACGAAGATATTTTTTATTTAGGTATCTGGCCAATTGAGTTCCTAAACCACGACAAGCTTCCACGTTAAATAATTTATACCAGGAGTCTGTCCATTATATAAAAATGACAATAAAACTTAACTATCAAATTTATGGTGAAGGCGAACCAATCATTATCATGCATGGTCTGTTTGGATCCAACCGGAACTGGACATCTATTGCCAGACAATTAGCAGATAATTATAAAGTGATTACGGTTGATCTGAGAAACCATGGTGAAAGTGATCACGCGCCTGTTATGACATTTACCGAAATGGCCGATGACATCGTTAAGCTCATAGACGAATGCGGATTGCAAAAGGCAACTCTGATTGGTCACAGCATGGGTGGGAAAGTGGCGATGGTATTTGGCCTGTTGCACCAAGCCTGTTTAGACCGGTTAATCGTGCTGGACATTGCGCCGTTTGATTATGGCAGCCGTTTCGAACATTTAATCGATGCGATGCTGGGACTGGATTTCGACACAATAAATAGTCGTCAACATGCCGATGAATATCTGGCACAGGCAATACCGGAAACCTTTCTACGCCAGTCTTTATTACAAAACCTGGCTCGTGATGGTGACAAGTTCTACTGGCGAATTCAGCTACAAGCCATTAGGAATAACCTGTCAATACTCGGTGCATTTCCTGCGTTGGAAACCGGACTCAGTTATAATGAGACAGTGCTTTTCCTGCGCGGTGGAGATTCGAACACTATACAACCTGAACATCACGCCATCATAAAAGGCTTCTTCCCTGCTGCGGAAATAAATACGGTAGAGGGCGCCGGACATTGGCTGCATATCGATCAGCCGGCCACCGTATTGGAAAAGATTTGCTCATTCCTTGATCGGCAATAGCCTGTCCGCTTCACGCTTCATGTGTAAGCGGGTACAATTGCCCTCTTTTTTGACTTCGTACTCAGGAGTCTGTCTGAGGATTAACTGAATTGTGACTGACAAATACTCAAAAGTAGTGCTCGCCTATTCTGGTGGCCTGGATACCTCCGTCATTTTGACATGGCTGAAGGAAAAATATGACTGTGAGGTGGTTACTTTTACTGCAGATATCGGCCAGGGTGAGGAAGTCGAACCGGCACGAGCCAAAGCAGAAGCGATGGGGGCCAAGCAGATCTATGTCGAAGACCTGAAGGAAGAATTTGTAAGTGATTATGTCTTTCCTATGTTTCGGGCAAATACTATCTATGAAGGGGAGTATCTGCTTGGCACTGCTATTGCTCGGCCGCTGATCGCCAAACGGCTGGTCGAGATCGCAAACGAAACCGGTAGTCAGGCTATTTCCCATGGTGCTACAGGCAAGGGTAATGATCAGGTACGCTTCGAACTGGGTGCTTACGCACTCAACCCCGATATAAAGATTATTGCACCGTGGCGGCAATGGGATATCAAGTCGCGTGAGGAACTGCTGGATTATGCAGAGAAAAATGGCATTCCTGTCGAAGGCAAGCGTCAAGGCGGCTCGCCCTATTCTATGGACGCCAATCTATTACATATCTCTTATGAGGGAGGCATCCTGGAAGATCCCTGGAGCGAACCGGAGCAGGATATGTGGCGCTGGTCGGTATCACCTGAAGCAGCACCGGACCAGGCGGAGGGTCTGGAGCTGACATTCTCAAAAGGTGATGTTGTAGCCTTAAATGGTAAAGACATGTCTCCTGCAACTGTGCTGACAACACTCAATGAACTGGGTAGCAAGCACGGTATCGGTCGTTCCGATATTGTCGAGAACCGTTATGTAGGCATGAAATCACGAGGCTGTTATGAGACACCTGGCGGCACCATCCTGCTTAAGGCTCACCGTGCAATGGAATCTATCACGCTGGATCGTGAGGTCGCACACCTGAAAGATGATCTGATGCCACGTTATGCCAGCCTGATCTATAACGGTTACTGGTGGAGCCCGGAACGTGAAGTACTTCAGACCTTGATTGACCAGTCACAAAACAATGTGAACGGCATCGTTCGACTGAGGCTCTATAAAGGTAATGTAACTATCTGTGGACGTAAATCAGACACAGATAGCCTGTTTGATAAAAGCATCGCCACCTTTGAGGATGATGCAGGTTCGTTCAATCAACAAGACGCTGAAGGTTTCATCAAACTAAATGCCCTGCGTCTACGCTTACTGAACAAGCAAAAATAGAGGCGACATAATGAATATTTCAGTGTCGCCTAATTATCTATATTTCCTGGCGATCCAGTAATCCAGGCTGATGTACTTGCCGCCACCTATCACAAATAACGCAAGCAACATTACAAAGTAGGTCGCGGCCCATTCGATGCCATTATTGAGTACAACAAGACTACCATGCTCGGTTAACCAGTTGTAATTACCATGTTCTTTAAGAATATTCTTGGCAATACCAAGCCTTTCAAGTGCTTCACTGGCATTCGCTGCGGCATAGGGACTCATCAAATCATGCAATGACTGCCAGCCGTTGTTCCAGTGCACGGTAACGGCAGCGACAATCATCGTAAACATCAGCGGAATTGAAATCCAGCGTGTAGCAAGGCCAAGGGCAAGTAAAATAGCACCGAAATATTCAGCACCCCAGGCCAGATAAGCCATTACTGCCGGCATGGGCAACCCCAGTCCCCAATCGGCATTACCAAACCAGGCAATGGTATTTTCCAGCGAACTATCACTGTCAAGTGGATTCCATTTATTATTAGCTGCCAACCAGAATACAGGAACCAGATATATACGTAACAAAAGTGGTCCGATAAAATCGAGCATACCCCTGACTTTATCAAAACCATCCTGAGCTTTTTTACATAGATTAATAATCGCGCCCATCATTTCCCCCTTCACTATTGAATATTTTTTTATCACAATGGTAATAGATATCGTTAATCTATAATTTTTGTACCGAGTATAATGTCCTTCTCATGCATGCCTTGCATGATCTCCAGCCCGCCCTTTATCACGGCAACCGGATCCGGATGTTGTAATTCTGCCGCGATCTGCAAAAGCAGTTCTTTTCCGGTTCGGTCAGATTGTTGTTGTAATAACTCCAGCAAACGCGCTGCCACAGAATTCAGTTCCAGAAATCCAATTTCATCATTACGCTTGCGAAATACAACAAGATAAGTCGGTTGTTCCGCTGCCGACTCCGGCAAATAATCCAGACTGATGTTATGCACAGGAAATTGGTAGACGACCGGCCTGATCAATGCACTGAGCACCGGGATACCTGCCAGTAAATCAGCGCCCGTTGCAATACCTTCCTCACTGATATCACGTGTATCGAGTGACAGTTCGACTTCCAGCCACTCGTAATGTGCCAGCTCTAACAAAAAAGGATAATCATCAGAATGACCTGACCGTTCATGCTCAAGATACTGCAAAAATTCCGTCGGCATTTTTGGAAATAATGGCGTCCGGGCCCGATGCCTGCTGAAATAATCCCTGATCATATCGTGCCACTGCTCATCCGGGATTATCTTTTTCAAGACAGGGAAACTATTGGCTAAAAAGCTTTCTACATTACGATAAAACAGATCACGATAGATCCCCATGCGCCGATCTTCAACATCAGCGGGTGCCGGCTGATTCTCGGGATCACGAATATGCCGGGTAAAAGCGTATTGAATATCGGTAAACGATTCAGGTCTGGTTTGCGATGGCGGCATCAGTAAATGAACTATTGTTATGTTGATACTCTCTGATAATGTCCACTTCTTTCAGGAGTTCCTGGATGGGCGGAATATTGAAATCCCGCTCCAGCAGGGTTGGAAATACCCCAAAGTGTTTATAGGCGATATCCAGCAATTGCCAGACCGGATCGATGACATCCGATCCATGTGTATCAATTCGCAGGTCTTCTGCCTCAACATAGTGTCCTGCGACATGCGCATAGACGATACGCTCACCGGGCAATGCCTTCATGAAGGCTTCGGCGTCATAACCGTGGTTTATACTGTTAACATAGATATTATTGATATCGATATGAAGATGGCAATCCGCCTCTTCCAGTACTGCATTAATAAAATCTATTTCCTCCATCTGTTTGCCCGGCGCTGCATAATAAGAGACATTTTCAATTGCCATGCGCTGACCAATAATTTCCTGCGTCTGTCTGATACGCCCGGCCACATAATGTACCGCCTCTTCGGTAAAAGGGATCGGCATCAGATCATAGAGATGACCATCGTCGGCACAGTAACTCAAATGTTCACTGTAAACGGCTATATTAAAGGTCTGCAGAAATTGTTTGACGCGCATGAGAAAAGACTCATCCAGCGGGGCAGGACCGCCTATATTAAGCGACAGGCCATGGCAGACTATCGGGATCTGTTCAGAAATTGTATGGAATTGACGTCCATATTTACCGCCCACATCTATCCAGTTCTCGGGCGCCACTTCCATGAAATCTATTGTAGTCGGGAGTTGATCTGCCAGCGAGCCCATAAAGGCTCGCCGCAGACCTAAACCTGCACCTTGTACAGGGTATTGCTTAGGCATTTATAGTGAATAAAGCTGATTTAACTTATTTGTCACCGCCACATTTACCTTCACCGCATTTGCCTTCACTGGCTTCGGCCTTGCCTTCACCACATTTGCCTTCACTGGTTTTGGCCTTGCCTTCACCGCACTTGCCTTCACTGGTTTTGACCTTGCCTTCACCACACTTGCCTTCGGCTTTCTTTTCTACAGACTTGCCTTCTCCACACTTGCCTTCACCGCACTTGCCTTCTTCGGCAACCATATAACCGCCGTTAGACAGCTCAGTCATATTAAAAGGATTTTGCGCCGCATTAGCTATTGGGCTCGCAATCAATGACACTGCGAATGTTACCCCGAGGGCTACAGCAATTGGTTTTAACGTTGTTCTTTTCGACACAGGGGATCCTCCTGAATTCGTTAATGGAAACAACCCAAAGCGCGGGCTGCCAGTTAATATATTATTTATTACTTCAGTGTCTATCGCGGCTACAGCAGTCATAACTACTAGCCATGCCGGACATTTCACATACATGGACACATTTGTTCCAAGAAAGTTCTTGGTAATCTACCGCATGCGATTATTCACTGATTGATTTGCGCTTGCGAGCATTTTTTTCAAGCAGATCGCCCCCGCACAATATCCCATTAATATCATATAGTTATAATTCACTTCAGTATAAATCAAGATTATTTAAATCTGGCAAAAATCATCTCCAGCCAAACTTATTTTGATCGCATATGGGGAAAAAGAATTACATCCTTGATTGACGGCGAGTCGGTCAGTAACATCACCAGACGATCGATACCGATCCCCTCACCCGCTGTTGGTGGCATACCATATTCCAGCGCCTGTATATAGTCAGCATCATAATGCATCGCTTCTGTATCACCGGCTTCCTTTTCCTCTACCTGTTTGCGGAAACGGGCTGCCTGCTCATCCGGATCATTCAGTTCAGAGAAACCATTTGCGATTTCGCGACCACCAATAAAGAATTCGAAACGATCCGTGACAAAAGGATTGTTGTCATTTTTTCGTGCCAGCGGTGATACCTCGGTAGGAAATTCAGTAATAAAAACGGGTTTATTCAAATTTGATTCTACCGTTTTTTCAAAAATCTGTATCTGTAGCTTGCCGACACCGAAATTTTTCTGCACCATAATATCCAGATCCCCGGCTATCCTGCGTACAGTATCCAGACACTGCAGGTCTTCGGCCGTAAAATCACTGTTAAATTGTAATATTGATTCAAGCACAGTCATCCTGTTGAAGGCCTCACTTAAATCATATTTTTCTCCCTGATATTCAATAAAATGGACACCGTGTATTTTTTTTACCATCAACCGCAGCATATCCTCAGTCAGATCCATCAAATCATTAAAATCAGCATAGGCCTGATAGAATTCAAGCATGGTGAATTCAGGATTATGCTTGGGTGACAAGCCTTCATTACGGAAACTACGATTAATTTCAAAGACCTTTTCCATACCACCAATAATCAGTCTTTTCAGATATAATTCCGGCGCGATACGTAAATACAACTCCATATCCAGGGAATTGTGATGCGTGATGAAGGGCCGCGCAGCCGCACCTCCGGGTATCACATGCATCATTGGCGTCTCTACTTCGACGAAGCCACGCCCCACCAGGTAGCTCCGAATAAACTCTATCACCTGTGTGCGTATTAAAAATGTACGGCGGGTCCCTTCATTGGAAATCAGATCCAGATAGCGCTGTCGATAGCGGGTTTCCTGATCCGAAAGGCCGTGAAACTTTTCCGGTAAGGGCCGAAGAGATTTCGTCAATAAATGGATGGCATCAAGCTGGACTGACAGTTCACCCGTCCTGGTTTTGAACAAGATGCCTTCTGCACCGACAATGTCGCCGATATCCCAGCGCTTGAATTCTGCATAAACATCTTCTGCCAGATTGTCCCGTTTTACATAGATCTGAATACGACCAGACATGTCCTGCAGGTGAGCAAAAGATGCCTTGCCCATGACCCTGCGGCTCATCATCCGTCCGGCAATTTTTACCCGCACCGGATCTGACTCGAGAGCCTCTTTATCAAGTTCTCCAAAACGGCTGTGCAGATCGGCTGCTAGCGCATCACGTTTGAAGTTATTTGGGTAGGCATTGCCCCGCTGCCGTAATTCTTCAAGATGAGCACGGCGTTGAGCAATCAGATCGTTTTCGTTATCGTTGGTCACTTGTCAGTCGTCAGTTGTCAGTTGTCAAAAATAGGCTAAAATCAATAGTGAAAAATCAAATAATATAAATGTACCCAAGTCTATGGACTATTAACAAAAAACTACTGACCTGTTACACACCCGCCTTCAAACTTGCTTCGATAAATATATCCAAACCACCATCAAGAACGGCCTGTGTATTACCCGTTTCTATTCCTGTGCGTAGATCTTTGATACGCGATTGATCCAGCACATAGGATCGGATCTGGCTGCCCCAGCCTATATCTGCCTTGGTATTTTCCAACTCCTGCATTTCTGATTTTCGTTTTTGTAATTCCAATTCGTACAATTTTGCACGCAATTGCTTCATCGCATGCTCTTTATTTCTGTGCTGGGAGCGATCACTCTGGCATTGTACAACAATGCCCGTAGGCAGGTGCGTCAAGCGTACCGCTGAATCTGTCTTATTAACATGCTGTCCACCTGCGCCACTGGCCCGGTATGTATCGATACGCAGATCGGCTGTATTTATCTCAATTTCAATATTGTCGTCAATCTCGGGTGATACAAATATTGATGCAAAAGAAGTATGTCTACGATTGCCTGAGTCGAACGGGGATTTTCTTACCAATCGATGGACACCACTTTCGGTACGTAACCAGCCGTAAGCATAGTCGCCTTCAAAATGAATCGTTGCGCTTTTTATGCCGGCAACATCTCCGGCAGATGCTTCAATCAATTCCGTTTTGAAACCATGTTGCTCACCCCAGCGCAGATACATTCGCAGCAGCATCTCAGCCCAATCCTGTGCCTCTGTACCACCTGATCCGGACTGGATATCAATGAAAGCATCGTTTGCATCCATCTCTCCTGAAAACATACGCCGAAATTCAAGATCTGACAGCTGCTTGTGCATGCCATCAAGATCCGTGACGATTGACGCCATGGTCTCGTCATCCTGCTCTTCCCTGGCCAGCTCAATCAATTGCGCCATATCGGACAAGCCTGATTCAAGCTGTTCTATGGTAGAAACTATTTTCTCAAGTGATGCGCGCTCCTTGCCTAAAGCCTGGGCCTTTTCCGGATCATTCCATATAGTTGCATCTTCCAGCTCACGATTGACCTCAACCAGACGCTCAGATTTTTGATCATATTCAAAGATACCCCCTAAGAGCCCTGGTTCGCCCTTGCATATCTTTAACCTGAGAAATAATTGGATTAATTTCCAGCATATTTATATTTATCTTGATATTAAAACGACGCCATGTATTTTACATTAATGACAACCCTGTATACAGGACTAATGTGTATTAAGGGAATAATGTCAGTGTCTGGATAATCAGCGAGATATGCTTCAACTCATGTGAATCGGGGAGCAAGTCCCCTCAGGCCATTTGCGTGACAAGCTTGTGGGATTGTGATGCCTTTTCTTCCTGTAATAACTGAGCAAAATCCTCTGCCGGTACTGGTTTGCTGAACAGATAACCTTGCGCTTCATGACATCCCTGTTTTTTGAGAAAACTAAGCTGTTCTTCTGTTTCAACCCCTTCAGCTACGACTGTAAGATGAAGACTTTGACCCAGTGCGATAACGGCAGAAGCAATAGCTGCGTCATCGGAATCGGTTGTTATATCCCGGACGAATGATTGATCAATCTTCAAGGCATCTATGTGGAAGCGTTTCAGGTAGCTGAGCGATGAGTAACCTGTGCCAAAATCATCAATAGAAATTTGTATACCATGTTCCTTTAGTTCTTTCAGTGCCGAAATATTGATACTGGTATCTTCCATCAACATACTTTCGGTAATTTCTACCTCCAGGTGTTGTGGTTCAATATTAGTCTGGATGACTGCATCCAGAACCACTTTTACGATATCAGAATCCGTAAATTGCCGTGCTGAAATGTTTACCGCCATACGCAAATCTGTAAACCCTGCTTCCTGCCAGCTAGCGACCTGTTTGCACGCTGTTCGTATAACCCACTCACCAATCGGCACAATCAGCCCGGTCTCCTCTGCGATAGGGATAAATTTTAAGGGCGGGATCAGACCCAACTTCTTATACTGCCAACGGATTAACGCCTCAGCACCAATTATTTGCCGATTGTCTATAGCAATCTTTGGCTGATAATAAAGTACGAACTCTTCGTTTTTCAGGGCCCGCCGAAGCCCGGCTTCTAATTCAAGCCGCTCGATTGTCCTGGTATTCATGCCTGCCGTATAAAACTGAAATCCGTTTCGGCCTCGTTCCTTGGCCCGATACATTGCTGTATCAGCATTTTTTAATAAGTTATTTACCGATGTATCATCAAGCGGATAGATGGTAATGCCGATGCTTGGTGTCACAAAAACCTCATACCCGCTTAATTTTATTGCAGGCTCCATTGCAACTAATATCTTCCTGGCGATGACAGCCGCATCATCTACATGTTTAATATCTTCCAGGATCACTGTAAATTCATCCCCTCCCAGCCTGGCTACCGTATCACCATCGCGAGTACATTTTTCAAGCCGCCTACTCACTTCAATCAGTAATTTATCTCCCGCATCATGTCCCAGTGTATCGTTTATATTTTTGAATCGATCCAGGTCTATGAACATTAATGCAACAAGGGATTTGTTTCTGTCAACCCTTATCAGGGCACGACCTAAACGTTCGCGGAACAAATTACGGTTAGCAAGCCCGGTCAAACTGTCATACTGTGCAAGATAGCTGAGTCCTTCCTGGATACGCTTGCGTTCAATAGCATATCGTAGCGCCTTGCTGATTAAATAACCATCGCCCTGGCCCTTGACGAGATAATCCTGGGCGCCTGATTGTACAATTTTCATTGCCAGGCTTTCGCTCTCCTGACCACTGAGTACTATGATGGGTAAATTTGAATTAGATTCCTGAATACGGCTTATGGTCTCCATTCCATCCGAGTCAGGCAGCGAGAGATCGGTCAAAACAACATCAAATTCCTCCTGCTTGATTATTTCAATAGCTTCTTGTAGCCGATTTACTGTCTCAATCACAAATTTCCCCGGACAGTCATGCGACAACAATTCCTTGACCAGGCGGGTATCGTCTTCATTATCCTCTACCAGCAGAACTTTTATTATATTATCAACACTCATCTATCAATATGTTTCGGAATTATAACGCAAACATAGCGTTTCCTGCTTCAGAGGGCACCAGCCAAATATACGTCTACAACCTCAAAGGTCTATCGGCGTAAGGATGACAAACTTTAACTGGATCTTTACTCTGGAATGGATAAAAAAAGTGGGCATTCAGGAGCAGGCAGGCATTCACCCGCACCCGATAAAACACTAGCTGAACCAGCCGGATACTGATGATTCAACGAGTAAAGGCTATTATTTCAACAGCTAAACGTCAATGTCTCTCGGGCAAACCGACAACCGTAAACCAGAAGTGCTGGATCGACCGAACGACTTCAACAAACTGATAAAAATCGACGGTTTTTTTTATGTAATAATTTGCCTGAAGCTTGTCGCTACTCAAGACATCGGCTCGACATAATCGACGATAAACTGCAGTTTTTTCCTGCCCTGGTATTCATTAATGTCCAAACGATAGACAAGCTGCACCGTATCAACCTGCGCAGGCCAGGTCTCATCGTCGGTAAAAAAGGCAATTGCATCATACTTATGTTGCGATCCGGGTAATGTTAGCGTCATTTTCAAGTGGTGCTGCCCAACAATACGTCTGTTAGCCACCTCAAACACACCATCAAATAACGGTTCAGGAAAACCTTGTCCCCAGGGACCAGCCTGATGAATAAGTTCGGCCAGCGACAGCTTGATGTCTTTTGCCGTTAAATCCCCATCGGTTATTAACACATCTTCCAGATCTTCAGCCGTCATATAATTCTGTAACTCTGTTTCAAATGCAGACTTGAACCTGATGAAATCATTTTCGTTTATGGTCAGGCCAGCCGCCATCGCATGGCCTCCAAACTTGTCTATCAAACCAGGTTCACGTGTCGCGATGCTGTCGAGCACATCTTTGATATGAACATTTACGATAGAACGGGCAGATCCCTTTATCATGCCATTACTGTCTTTTGCAAAGGCTATTACCGGACGACACCACTTGTCTTTTATCTTTGAGGCGAGGATACCGATGACGCCCTGATGCCATTCCTTGTTATAGAGACATAAACCGAAAGGCAAATCAGGTCCAGCTTCCAGCGCCAGCATTTCGATGTCTGCCAGGGCCTGCATATCTTTCTGGATCTCACGACGCTGCTTATTTATATCATTCAGGGTCACTGCCATATCCAGGGCCTGCTGTGGGTCATCACTGAGCAGACATTCAATGCCAAGTCCCATGTCCGTGAGCCTACCCGCCGCATTCAGACGCGGACCGACGGAAAAGCCCAGGTCACTGGCTTTTATACTGGTAATGGTACGATTTGCCACCTGTAAAAGTGCCTTAATCCCAGCCACACACTTGCCACGCCGTATACGCTGCAGACCCTGGGCGACGAGGATCCGATTGTTGTGATCTAACGGCACAACATCAGCAATCGTTCCAAGAGCGACCAGATCAAGTAAATCAGCAAGGTTTGGTTCTGCTATATTTTTTTTGTTAAACCAGCCACGCTCACGTAACGTTGCCCTCAGACCGGCTAATAAATAAAACATCACGCCGACACCTGCCAGACATTTGCTCGCAAATGTATCCCCGTCCTGATTCGGATTGACGATAGCATTGGCATCTGGCAATTGAGCCCCGGGCAAATGGTGATCAGTAATGAGGACATCTATACCTTTCGCCCTGGCCAGACGAACGCCATCTATACTTGAAATGCCGTTATCGACAGTCAGCAGAATATCCGGTTGCTGTTGTGCTGCGACTTCCACTATTTCAGGGCTCAGGCCATAACCAAATTCGAATCTGTCTGGCACCACATAATGCAGATTAGTTGCCCCCATCAACGCTAATCCACGCATCGCCAGCGCACAACTGGTCGCACCATCGACATCGTAATCCGCTACGATCAGAATACGTTTGTGTTTATCCAGCGCCTCAACCAGCATTGAGACCGCCTGATCCATACCGTGCAGCCCCTGAAATGGCAGCAAGCCCTTCAGAGAATAATCCAGTTCGCTCGTGTGGAGTATATTTCGCGCTGTATAGATCTGACGTAAGACTGGATGATATGAGTCGGATAAATTATTACTATCAGGGACTTTTCGACGAACAATAGTCTTTGTCATAGCGGACTATTGTAACGGCAAGCAGGTGTAAACCGCATCCAGAATTTCGTCAAACATAAAGAGCTGTTAGCGCTTGATAGTTATTTCATCAGGTATACGCCAACAGGGACTTGCTTGTTTTCCATAGTTTCAATAACGCAGTTTTTTTAATGGTGAATTGTTCATTATCAGCGAAGATCGTCAGTTGCCCGACCATACCATCCCGCAAGGCCTTCAGTAACGGCTCAAACCAGTCCTGTTCAGTCTTTTCGACCGCTCTCCGCCATGCGGAGATATCAGGATAACGCGAATAGGCAAGCATCCCCGTCATCAGCACTAATATATCACTGTCCGAATTATCGGCATTAATAATAGTATCGGCCGTTTCCGGTAACCTTGTAAAGGGCGTCCCCGACAGCATGGCAAGCCCCTGAGAAACGGCTTCATCACTGAAAAGTGCAGACCATTGCCTTGCCGGGATCTCCGGCAATTGCCCAGCACCCCAAAACCACAAGCTATTGATGGGCAACTCACCCTGCTCTTGCCGCTCGTGATTGACCTCGCTGTCATGCAGTAACATCTGCACATCATTCATGAGCTTTTCCCAACGGCTGCTACCCTCACCCCTAGGCATAAATGGCTGGATATTACGCGCTGCAACCTCACCGATATCCGACATTACAACATCTGGATAGTCCTGCATTTTTAAATACCAGCGCTTGGCAATGGGGATCTCGAACTGCCAGCCTTGTTCGGCAAAGATCTGTTGCAGCGGTGCAGTCAATATAATGGATTCGCGTTGTGTTAATGAGAATACAGATGAATCCATCAAAAAAAGACCGTCTCTGCCAGGACTAAGATGTACCGGATCAGCTCGCATCCAGATCCCCTCAGGCCTGACATCGTCATCGATCAGGCGTGTCAGCGCGGCAATAGGAAGGTTTTGCCCGGCTTTTCCGCCCACCGCAAAGAGATCGAACAATAAAGGATACAATCCGGCTGCAATCTGTCTTTTTCTAGTTGCCCTGGCCAACAATAGTTCCAGCGCAGGCAATTGCGGTACATTGTCCACGGACAGCTCCTCTGACGGGCCGAACAGACCTGGGATTAGAAGCGCTATTCTAACTCGTTTGATGTAATACCCCCTTGTTTGAAACTCTTTTGAATTCCTTCATTTACAGCCTATTTATAGGTTAAAATAGTTAGAGTAACTTTGAAGGAGTAAGCATGAATTTAAACTCAAACGTCTACCATGTGTCTACTTCAATAATCATGGTATCTATTTGGGATAAGTAGACATGCAAAATAACATCATTATGCGACACTGAATATCACTGAATATCAGGGACAGACCTCGGTTTTCGACGAACAGCCCTTTCAAAACCGTGGTCTGTCCCCGATTATTAAAAAAATTATCTCATAGTACTTGTCTACTGAAAGGGGTACACCTCATATATCTAGAACCAGTTTTAAACCATCGTTTAATTCTTGCCTCTGACCTGTACTCAGCTTACCTGTCTTTTCTATTAGATAGGATTTATCTAAGGTGATTACCTGCGATACATTTATGACAGATTCTTTCTTTAGGCCAATATTTTTAGTTGCACCCAACTTTATATTTCCAGGTGCCTTAGCAAGCTTAAGATTTGAGGTTATAATCGCAACGATAACTGTTTTTATTTTGCTCTTATTGAAATCATCTGATTGAACAATTACTACCGGTCTTCTATAGCCCGGCTCTGAACCTCTTGGTTCATCAAGGTCTGTCCACCAGATCTCTCCTTTTTTGAAATTCATCCTTTACCATGCTTCCTTGCTAATTGATTTCATTTGGGCCCTTTTAAACCCGATTTCGAGCTCCTGGTTTTCCATACCACCATATATTTCATTAAGTAATTCAGTTACTTTTTGGCCTTTATGCTCTTCTATATAACTAGAAATGGCACGGACATATAACTCGCTCCTGGACACACCAAGTCTTTTGGCTAATCTTTCGGCAACATTAAACACGGCATCTGGTATTGATATTGCTGTTTTCATAATATTTAGTATAACAATAGTTATACCATAGTCAAGCAGCGGGATCTGAATGCATAAGTTAATATTCCCAGAAAAGCATTTCTATCGTCATCTCCCCGATAGATAGCCTGCCGGGCATTCCCTTTGGCGGTGATATGATAAAGCGCCCCTGCATATTCAATACGAAGTGGTCTTGTCATCCGTGCATCCTCCTTGCTTGCTTGTATTAACGACTTCTCAATGAAAAATGCAAGATCCTATACCTCGCATCTAATTCATAACCATAAATGTAAAATGTAAGGCCTGACCACGCAACGTAATAAATTGTAAGCGTTGACCGACTGCTTTACACGCAAGAGCAGACGCTCAGTCAAGTCTGACGCGACAGGCGGCAAACGACCCAAAGCAGCCGCTCGGTACCTTGATATTTTGAGTTTTAACTATCTTAATATCTGACGAAATAAGGTATGCCGAGAAGAATACATCCAATGATAACTAACAACGTTGCATTATTAACAAAATACGGATAACCCATTAATCCTACGCCACAGATCAGCGGAACAATCTTCTTCTGGCGCTTACCATACACGAAATAACCCAGACCGATAGCACCGAACAGGACGTAGACTATAAAAGAGAGAGTGTCATCCATTGGTTTATTTTTAAAATCTTCTAGATTTTTTCAGGGCTGGATTAACGTGGTCCAGATCAGCCTGTACCTGTTCACGACTGCGATTAAAGACAATCTCCCGACCCATCACACTCCCGACATAAGCCTGTCCGTTTTTGCTTGGAGTAAGATCACATTGCACACTATGAATACCCTCGCCAATGACTACTGTGATCTGATTGGCCCGCTTGTTTAATACAACTACATCCATACTCTGTCCACTTTCTGTATTAGTGACCGTAATCGTTTCGTTTTTCATGGGATTATGCGTAAACCGGGATATTAAGTGCGAATTGCGAATTGTAAGGGAATTAATAAAATCTGTCTCTATAAAGCCTTGCCTGTCACCGAGTTATTAACTGTAGGCTCTGACGGTCTGCTTTACACCCACAAGCAGACCCTCAGCCTATTCGGGAATGAACTTCCGCTGTCGACCCACAGCGGACGTTCGCACTATTAACTAATCTCCCTCAATTTAGGACAAATTAGCCCTGACCGTTATTAATATGGATATAAAGTGCCTACAAATACAGATAATCCTGTACCTATCCTTTCACTCAGCCCCGCCTTGTGCGGGGTTTTTTGTGAACTACGTCACGTTTCATTAGATAATGATGTCGCTAAAGCATTACATATTTTCACGCCCCATAAATATAACCTACTGAACTTAATCTGATTTTAAATTGGCGGGATTCTTGCTCTATG
>JADFPU010000046.1 GCA_022562175.1 Pseudomonadota bacterium
CCGTTGCCCCTATTGACCGGCGCGCAACCGACGCCGAGCAGTTGCGCGAAGGCCGGATCCTTACAGCGGATCTCATCGACACGGCGGCAAGCGCGGCGGTTGCCGCATCCGATCCGATCGACGACATTCGCGCGTCGGCGAGCTACCGGCGGCATACAGTCCATACACTCACCCGGCGCCTGCTCGGCGAAGCCTGGGCGCGCCAGTCCGGCGGAGTATAAGCCCGATGAAACGAAACAAATCCGTCTCCCTGCGCATCAATGATCGATGTCGGCGGGAGCAAATCGCCAGCAATGAGACCTTGCTTGAAACACTGCGCCGCCTCGGCCACACGGAAGTGAAATGCGGTTGCGAAAAAGGCGATTGCGGCGCTTGCGCGGTACTGGTCGACGGCACCGCCGTGGACAGTTGCCTCACCTTGACCTGGGCGGTTAAGGACCGCGCCATTACCACCGTGTCCGGCCTGGGCACTGCAGACACCCCGCATCCGTTGCAGACCGCATTTATCGAACGCGGGGCCACGCAATGCGGGTACTGCACACCGGGTATCATCGTGGCGGCTCATTCTCTGTTGCAAAACGTCACCAACGATCCCAGCGACGATGACATCCGATATGCCCTGAGCGGCAACCTTTGCCGATGCACGGGTTACACCAAGATCATCGAGGCCGTGGCCGAAGCGGCCAGGGTCATTCGCGAGGAGGAATGAAAATGAACGAGGCGGTTGATAGAATGCAACAAAACACGAAAACCGAATTCCGACTGGTGGGCAAGCCTCTTCCTCGCATCGACGCGCCGGGTAAGGTGTACGGCAAAACGCTCTATGCCGGCGACTACGCGATGCCGGGCATGCTGCACGCCAAGGTGCTGCGAAGCCCGCTGGCCAGCGCCCGGATCGCCCGCCTCGATGTCGCGCAGGCGTGGCAACTGCCGGGGGTTGCCTGCGTCCTGACCGCCGGCGACCTGGTCAACCAGACCGTGTCGACGGATTTTCCCGACCGGGTTTCGGCCAAACCCGGGCAAAACAACCAACCGATTCTGGTCGGCGATGTCATTCGCTATCACGGCGAGCCGATCGCGCTGGTGGCAGCGGAAACATCGGCCATCGCACAACAGGCGATCGACCTGATTGAACTCGACCTCGAACCCGTGGCCGGCGTCTACGATCCGTTCGAGGCGCTGGCGCCGGGCGCCCCGATCATTTGTGGAAGCGATAACATCGTGTCCCAATACAAGGTGCGCAAGGGCGATCTTGAAGCCGGCTTCGCGGCCGCCGACACGATCATCGAAAATACCTTCCGCACCCAGTTCGTCGAACACGCATTCCTCGAACCCGAGGTCGGGTTGGCCTGGCTGGACGATTACGATGTCGTTAATATTCGCGTCTCGACACAAAACGTCGAGCGCTTCCGCGACGTCGCCCAGGCGCTCGGGATTGCACACAGCAAGGTCCGCATCATGGGCGCCATGGTCGGCGGCGGTTTCGGCGGCAAAAACGATATCACGGTGGAGATCTTTATCGCGCTGTTGGCCAAGGCCAGCGGCCGGCCGGTGCGCATGTGTTACACCCGAGAGGAGTCATTCCTCGGACATGCCAAGCGCCACCCTTTCACCATCACCCACAAGACCGGCTTTACCCGGGACGGCAAAATCACCGCCGCGCAAATCGATATGACATCGGATTCGGGGCCCTATGTATTCTTGTCGCCGTACGTGTTGATGTACGCGACCGAAGTCGCTGCCGGGCCGTACCGGGTCGACAACCTGCACATCGATTCGCGCGCGGTCGCCACCAACAATATGTACACTGGCGCCTTTCGCGGCTTCGGCGCGGCCCAGGCCTGCATCGCCTACGAGCAGCAAATGGACGAGGCCGCCAAAATCCTTGGAATCGACCCGATGGAGCTGCGCCGCCGCAATCTGCTCGATACCGGCGATGCCACCGCCACCGGCTATCGCATCGAGAGTGCGGTGTGGATCGACGAGTGCGCGACCCGCGTGATCGAGGCGTTGGGCCAGCGCAGCACCGATAGCGGGCCGATCAAAATCGGCCGCGGCCTGGCCGTCTACCAACAGCCCTACGGCCGCCTGCTGTGGCTGCAGGACACGGTCGAAGCGTGGCTCAGCATCGAACTCGACGGCACGGTACTGGTGCGCTGCGGCATGCCCGATATCGGCGCCGGGCAGATATCCACCCTGGCGCAAATTGTCGCTGAAGTCCTTGGCCTTGGCATGGACGACGTGACCGTCTACAACAGCGATTCCGCAGCCACGCCGTTTGCCGGTGCTGCCACTGCGGTGCGCGGCGTGTATATGGCCGGCAATGCCGTGCGCCTGGCCGCGCAAGCCATTCGCGGACGTCTCGCGGATCGGGCGGCACAAGAGTTCGGTGCGCGCACCGAGCTAATCGATATCGCCGAGGGGCGGGTATTTGTCATCGACGATCGGCAACGCTCGATGGCCCTCACCGAACTGATCGCTCTGTGCGCCGCCGATGGCATTCACCGCTCGGAACTGGCGATTTTTCGCGCGCCGTTCGGCGACCCGCTGGATCCGGAAACCGGCCAGGGACAGGTCCACCCCGACTACACCTTCGGCGCACACGCGGTCGAAGTGGCGGTCGATACCGACACCGGCGAGGTAACCGTCACCAAGAGTGTCAGCGCCCACGACGTCGGACAGGCCATCAACATGCAGGCCGTCGAAGGGCAGATCGAGGGCGCGGTGGCGCAGGGGCACGGTTACGCCCTCAGCGAGGAGTTGATCTATCGAGAGGGTCAGCTGGTAACGCCGTCGCTGAGCGAATTCCTGTGCCCGACCTCGATGGATATGTGTCGCGTCCAGTCGATTATTCTCGAATCACGCACCGGCCTAGGTCCGTTCGGCGCCAAAGGCGCCAGCGAGGTGGGCTTGACGCCGGCGCCCGCGGCCATCGCCAACGCGGTCGCCGACGCCATCGGTGTGCGGATCCACGATCTGCCAATCACACCGGAAAAGGTAATTAACGCGCTTCAATCAAAAGAAGATTTATTATCTAGATCGTTTCGCGAAAGAGGTACTGCCGGAATTGAGGAAGCTTAGGCCTGCAAAGGTAATATGACATCCGCGATCGACGAAGGTCCCGGAGACAACACCAGCGCCGAGATTTCCTGGCTTACCCTGCGACTCAGCGGTGGATTTTTCCTGTTGTTTGTATGCATGGCGCTGATCGATCTCGACGGCTTGTCGTATAGTGTCAATGTCGTGTCCACATGGTCGAAGCGGTTTTTTGGTGCTTACTGGCAGGTGTTGTTATTGCTGACATTTCTGCGCTCGCGGATTGCCGAGTGCGCGTCAACAACAGTGCTCAGTCTTGCTGCAGTCCCTGCGCCCAAAAGCGCATATCTGTGAAAGAGAAGCGGGCCAGATTCATCATTCAGAAGAAATAAGGTGGATACTTTAGGGATGTAGTCGGTTCGATTCCATGGATGGAATCGGTACGCCTCACTGGATGGAGAAGGTAGTGAATGTCGGGACGAATATATGGATATATTCGGGAGAAAATGTCTGGAACAAATTTTCCAACATATTCTCGAGAGTCGAGTCCGGAACAGAGACCGAGATTACGTCTGGAACATTTATCTAGCAAAAACCGGCTATGTCAAATTGGCAATAATGACCTTGCAGAGGTTACAATGTATCTTGATCGCGGCAATAACCAAAAAATACACGCTCTCCCTTTATGTACCTGTGGGGGACACACCTAAACGCTAAGTGGAGAGAAAATCATGCCCTTAGATATCGGTATAGCACTAGGTCAGGATCAGGACGTACATAACATTGCGCACTACGCGAAGGTGGCCGAGGATCTCGGTTATCACCATGTCACCATGATCGACATGGGCACACTTGGCCAGGAAGTGAATGTCATGATGACGGTGGCTGCGATGGGTACCAAACGCATTCACATCGGCCATGGGGTCACCAATCCCGCCACCTATCATCCCGGGGCAATCGCCAACGCCACGGCTTCACTGAGAGAGCTGACCGGTAACCGGGCCTTCGTCGGGATCGGAGCCGGCGGCCCCTACGGCCAATTCCTGACCAAAGGCGTGCTGATACGCGAATTGCGTGAGGCGGTCCGGTTCATCAACGAGTATTCGGCAGGTCGTGATGGCGTATGGCGGGGCGATTCGTGGCACAGCGAGTGGATCCGTAACAAATCCAAGTATGCCGGACAGTCAGTGCCGGTGTGGGTCGCCGTGGCAGGACCGAGAACATGCGAGATTGCCGGGGAGGTCGGTCACAGCGTCTTTAGTATCGGGATGGATCCGACCTTGCAGCAATGGCGCATGGAACAGATTGCGCGCGGCTGCGAGAAGGCGGGTAGAGATCCGGCGGAAGTGGATGTGTGGATACGTACGCAATGTTACCTGGCCGAATCCAAGGCCGCGGTCAAACGCGAGATGGAACCCTACGCAGCGACCGCCACCTGGGAGCTTTATCAGATCCTCAAACAGGAAAACCCCCAGGTGATCGATCTCAGGAAGAGACTCGACAAGGCGCACCCCGGACTAATCGATGAGTTCAAACAAATCTATGACCATTGGGATCCCTACTGGACCGAACGTGTCGGCGGACCCCAGACCGAGTACACCACTCAGCGGGTCATCGATTTCTTTCTTCCCTCGGGTACCGTCGACGATGTGGCGGAGCAGATGGATGCGCTAAAGGAACTTGGCATCAGGGGAATATCATCGGTCATGTACTCTATCAAGGACGATCTCGACATGCTGGAGAGGATATCAAAGGAACTCATGCCGCGCCTCTGAACCTGGACGTTCGGCTAAATTAATCGACGCTTCAAGGTGGTTTTCCTTTGCACAATGTATTCCATAGAAATTTCTCACACTTCATATACTGGAAAATTGAATTTTTAATCTCAAGACCAAAGAAAATATGATGAATAAGCTTCCCTGGAAAATTTGTTGTTTACTCACCATTCTTATCTCAGGGGCTGCATTTACCTCCCTTGTGATCCCCCTCAAACGAAATGAATCCCTGGTTTCTAGGAATGCCTTATACCCTATGGTCAGGAATTTTGGTTTCAATTGCCTTGCTAATCCTGGTTTTTGTTGGGTCATCGGTTCATCCCGGTAAAGATGAAGAATAGGTAGGTCAAGTTCTATACCAGTTGCATTTGATCGATTCGACGATCTTCTTTCTCCTGACGACGGATATACTCTCGTATCACCTGCTCATCCCGACCCACTGTTGATACGAAATATCCTCTCGCCCAAAAATGTTGCCCTACATAATTCCTTTGTCGGCCTGAATACCTCCTCGCAATGTGGATCGCACTCTTCCCTTTGATAAATCCTATCACCTGTGACACTGCATACTTCGGTGGGATCGATATCATCATATGCACATGATCCGGCATCAGATGTCCTGCTTCTATCAAACTTTCCCTTTGCCGGGCCAGACTATGCAATACTTCGCCTAATTCCCTTCGTATCTTTCCAAACATTACTTTCTTACGATATTTTGGGATAAATACTATGTGATACTTACACTCCCAACGAGTGTGTTCTCAACTATTTACTTGTCTCATGGTTTCTCCTTAGCGTGCGGCTTGGCGGCTCACGCTTTGGAGTTACTATGAGTTTTCCGTATCTGTCAAACTATGAAGGCCTCCCCAGCAGAGCTGGGGGGTCTCCCGGATGTACTAGAGTAATGGTTATGGTTTTATCATTTATAATTAGTTTGTATTCGAAAAGATATTATAGATTTAACGATCTTTGACGGAATTAACAATAAAAATCCCCGGCATCCAACAGATGCCAGGGATAATTTTATCTACAAACTAACTAACTGTTTGTATTGTTACGGCAAGCTCCAGACCATCAAAACGCCACCAGGACGTCCTGTATTATTTAGAGCTCTGTAACCACCTACTGCACCGAGAGCAGCTCCGCCAGGTGCATCCGCCAATGCACGGATAGCAACAACGGCGCCGGCCCAACCACCAATACCGGACAATACGCCTACATACTGTTTGCCCTTATGGGACCAGGTGTTGAAGTTGCCGATAATGCCGGAAGGTGCTTTGAATTTCCAAAGCAGCTTGCCGGTCTTGGCGTCAATCGCCTTGGCATAGCTGTCAAGGGTGCCGTAGAAAACTACATCACCTGCGGTGGCAAGCACACCACTCCAGACTGACCATTGCTCAGGGATAGACCAGACGATCTTACCCTTGGCTGCGTCCCAGGCAATCATGTTACCCATGTTGGTGGTGCCGTCTTTCAGGACGTTACCAGCCGGGAACATGGTCAGGTTGGCATTCACATACCACTGACCAGCCGTGTAGTGACTAGCGCCAGCAGCATAGCTGACCGGCTCATAAGTCATGCAGACATGGTTTGTTCCTACATAGAACAGACCTGTACGTGGGCTGTAGGATGCCGGGCTTACGTCTTTAGTTCCCAGTGCAGCCGGACAAATGTCACCCGTGACAACATCTTCACCGCCAGCTTCCGTGCTGAATTTTTTAACACGGTTAGGTCTGCCGGTCTTCATGTCAATGCTGGTTGCCCAGTTAACAGCAGGATCATACTTCTCTGCAACTAACAAAGCGCCCGTAACACTGTTCATGGTATAGGCAAAACCGTTACGGTCGAAGTGAACCAGAACGTCCTGCTTTTTACCTTTCACCTTGAAATCATAAACCAGGATCATCTCGTTGACACCATCATAATCCCACTCATCGTGTGGGGTCATCTGATAGACCCAACGGGCAATACCGGTATCGACATCACGGGCAAAAATAGTCATGGTCCATTTATTATCACCCGGACGAACGACAGGATTCCAGGTGCCGGGGTTACCAGAACCATAATAAAGCAGGTTCTCTTTCTTGTTATAGGGCCACCAGCCCCAGACAGAACCACCACCCAGTTTCCATTGATCACCCTTCCAGCTATTGATACTGGAGTTTTTACCAACCTTCTTACCCAATGAAGTGGTGTTCTCGTCGAACAGGATGTCGGAGTCCGGACCCACGCTATAGGCCTTCCAGGCGAGGCTGCCATCGCTGACCTTATAAGCTGCTATCCAGCAGCGCACACCAAATTCCGCACCAGACATGCCTGTGATGACTAAGTCCTTGATTACATGCGGGGCATTGGTATTGGATTCACCTTTCGTGGGGTCACCATTGGTGGTCTCCCAGACTGCCTTACCCGTCTTTGCATCAATCGCAACCAATACGGTATCGGCCTGTTGCAAGAAGATCTTGCCGTCGGCATACGCCAGTCCGCGGTTGACAATATCGCAACACATAACGCTGGGCACACTGGCGTCCTGCTGTGGCTCATAGGCCCACTCAAGCGCCAGGGTATCGAGGTTTATTGCGAAGACATCGTTCGGGAAAGATGTGTGTATAAACAGAGTATTAGTACTCAGGCCTGTAGCACTCGGCGGCAAGACTAATGGACCACCTTCATGGCCCTGCAGCCTGCCGGTTGAGAACGTCCATGCAGTTATTATCTTGCCTGCGTTCTTATTATTGATTTGCTTAAGTTCTGAATACCGCCAGTTGTTGTAATCACCGCTTGGAGAGGCCCAGTAGTTCGGATTCTGATCCAGCTTTGCGACTTCTTCATTCGCCAAAACTGTCAGCGGAACACACAGGGCCAAAGCAGCAATTACCCATTTACTAAAGGACAATTTACTCATGATCTTCTCCTCTATTGTTGGTTGATTATGTGTTTGATCTCGTTGATTTACAAAACTCTACATAATCCTAATGTAAGTGTTGATTTAAAAAGTCTAGTAGCGATTTGTAATTCGCCAGTTAACGTGGTGTAACTAAGTGTAAGTTTTTGTAACAACATGTAATTTTTTGTAAATAATTGTAAACGACTATTGACCGAAGTTACTCTTAATAAATGAAAATACCTTTTTTACATTGTCATCAGTCAAGCCTGGATTACCGTCTCTAGCCGGCATCGCCATGGTAGACCCCTTTCTATTTTTCTATTTCGTTTCATCCAGTGCTTGTGCGTATATCTCCCCATATTTCTGTTCCCAGGCATTTAGCCAGTCACCTGTGTGCTTCGCTAGTGGAAACGCCAGCTTGTTTCAGGGCTAATGTTTTGGATGACTATCCTGATCGTCGTGTATCAGGTGATACGGGATTAGTACAAGTAAAAATACCGGCACCACATACAAAAATATGGGCGTCGCAAAGAACAATAAGGGTGCCGCAAACACCAACACTATCATCACAATGATTAGTTGCATGGCAAACCTCCGCAGTATACAACTGCCGCTTACGCTTAACTAACTCCTATCTTTAAGCATAGTATATTTATTTTTCTATTTTTCCAGACATGGTTTCAAATCAAACAGTTGTTTGATCTAGATCAATAAAAGTTACTTTTATGAGAAGGCACCGATTATCTAATTATCGACATGATATCAAGGTCTAACAATCGGCTCGAACGGAACGCGGCGAAAATTCGCCTCGTCGCTCAGCCGTGGGTTATATTCCTTGACGAATCTTCGAGTATGACCAATAATCATACTAATGGAGGTGTCCTATGAGCAGTAGCAAAATAGCCATTACTATGGAATCGGGCATGTTAGCCGAGGTTGATGCGCTGGTGAAAAAGCGCCTGTTCCCCAATCGAAGTCGTGCAATTCAAGAGGCAGTGAGAGAAAAATTGAGCCGATTGAGCCACGATCTTTTAGCTCAGGAATGTGCAAAACTGGATCCAGATTATGAAAAGGCTTTAGCAGATGAAGGATTGACAAAGGATCTGTCCGAATGGCCCGAATATTAAGGGGTGAGATTCGCTGGGTGAACCTCAATCCGACACGTGGACATGAGCAAGCGGGGCGTAGGCCAGTGCTTATCCTAAGTCATGATATTTTCAATAAGCGTTCGGGTACTGTTATTGCCATGGCCTTAACTAGCCAGCCTCAAGAAGCTCATTTCCCGGTCACATATTCGTTGGAGCCCAATCAACTACAGAAACCATCTTGGGTCAAGATTAGCCAAATACGCACCTTGTCCGTGGAACGAATCGGGAAAAAGGTAGGTGCTGTTGAACCTGAGCAATTAGCGGAAATCGTGGATGGATTAAACCAAATAATCGGAATATAACAATGCAAAACAGAGGGACACTGATGACTTAATAACTTAGTTGACGATAGCTAAATAAAGGCATATTGTCCATTGCATGCCGAGAAGAGGACGACTACATATACCAAGGAATAAGGGGTCAAGTTGCTTGTATGATAATACTTTCTATTCTATGCTTTAACTATGCCTAGGCCGCCAAGAATTGAATATGAAAACGCCTTTTACCATGTGATGAATCGTGGTAGGGCAAGGCAAACGATTTTTCATGATGCTGTTTATTATCAAACGTTTTTGGAGACCCTTGCCGAGGCTCAGCAACGTTTCCAATGTGCTATCCATGCGTATTGCATGATGGGGAATCACTACCATCTTCTGATAGAAACCCCAAATGCGAACTTGAGCCGTATTATGCGGCATATCAATGGTGTGTATACTCAGCGTTACAATCGGCTAAAAAAGATCGATGGACCGTTATTTCGAGGGCGTTACAAAGCCATTCTGGTCGATCAAGATGCATATCTTTTGCAACTATCGCGGTATATACACCGTAACCCCGTTGAGATGAAACGTCCCTTAGTTGTTCATTTGGAAGACTATCCCTGGTCCAGTTATCCGGCCTATATCGGGAAAACAAAATCTACCCATTGGCTTGAACGAGAAACAACATATCATTTATTGGGACAAAAGCAGCGCTTTAAAGGCTATAGGAATTACGTTATGCAAGGGGTCGATGAAGAGACGGCACAATTTTATCAGAAAGGTAATTTGGCAGCTATTATCGGTAACAAAGATTTCAAGGGATGGGTCTATGAAAAATTATTACCAAAGCTGGCAGCGGAAGAAAAAAGCCGAGTGATTCAGCCAGATTTAACCATGGAAGACATAACGAATAATGTAGCACTAAACTATGGTACTTGCGTGGACGATATTAGAAAAATAGCCATGGGGCCACAAAAAGGCAATGAGGCACGAAAACTGGCCATGTATTTATGTCAAGAACTTTCGGCGGCGAAACTTAGAGAGATAGCTGATTATTTTAATCTAAGCCATGTTGGATCAGTTAGTTACATTACTCATCAAGTGCGAAAGATGAAGTATGAAAGCAAAGAAAATAAGCGAAAAGTTGATAGTCTTATTAAAAGTATTATGAAACAAGCAACTTGAACATCCCGCTTGAAATTTCAATTCATTTTTAATTATTTTTTGATTTTTCAAACATAATAATCTCTATCATCCTTTAGCATTTTAAAAATAACTCGTGTTAAATGACGGCCTAATGAGCGGATGGCTTGATTATGTTTTTTCCCTTCCAATCTCTTTTTATCGTAGTATCGCTGCGACTGCTCATTTCCTCTTCGTTGGTGATCAACAGCAACCATCATGGCGGCTTTAGCATGGCGATTAACCTGTTTAGATTTCTTACTGCCTTTATGTTTCCCCGAAGAGTTATCGAGTGCTGCCATACCAATATACAACGCTAAACTCGACTCTTTTTTGAAGCGCTCAATACACGCTATTTCTCCAGCTAATTCAGCGCAGCTGGTAACGCCAAAACCTTTTATAGTGAGTAACCTTTGACCAATCTGTGAGCACTCCAATTTTTCTATGATATGTTTATCGAGTTCATGGATCATACTTCTCAGTTCAATAATTCGAGTAATGTCCTGTTTTAACATTGGAAACATGAATGACGCATCATCGCTAAATGTAGCATTTTTTTGCCATTTAAGAATGACTTCAACATACTTCAGGCCAACTTGGTTGATTTTAAGCAGCGTCTTTTTACTCTTCCTGGCGAGTGCTTCTAAGTCCTTAGCTGAATCCAGGAAATTCAAAAACCAAATATTCTTAACGTCTTTGCTTATTTCAACCAGACCTGGACTTAATGCCCTCAAATCTGTCTGTAACGTGTTGATATAGCTTACTCTTTCGTTAACCAGGCGTCTTCTTCTGCGTGTTAATCGTTTCAGTTCCTGGTTTACCCGAGGGATGGCATAGACTTCCTGCAAAACATTTTTGGCCAGTGGTAAAACTTGTTGTAACTGAAAAAGCTCGAGTCCTTTGCGGGAATCTATTGGGTCAGTTTTTGCGGCGCCAGGAAAGATTTCTTTAAATCGAGCCAACTTCAAATTATTAATATTAAGCAGACGATACGACTTTGATTGAATCATCCGATCCAGCGGACGAGCATGGCCGTTATAGCCTTCCATTGCCACAGAAACCGTGCCATTACTTTGCGTTTTGTATTGTTCGACTTGTTTAAAGAACTCAGCAAAACCAACCTTGTCATGATTGATTTCAAAACGGCCAAGAAAAGTACCATCGGCAAGGCCAACTGAAATATCGTGTTGATAACAACCCACATCAATACTGACGTGTAGTTCTTGAGTATTATTCTGCTTCATGACGATCTCTTCGATTAGATTGATATTACATCCATCTGATCTCGTCTACTTACAGAGTCACGGTCTTTAGACTGACATCATCCCGGTAGATTTCGGATGGATGATGGTGATGACAAGGGCGGCAATTCAAGATTAAGTCAATCTTTCGATGACGGACCCCTTAAGCCACACCCTTGTCAATATTAAGTGTAGCCATCATGCTGCCTGCTTACCAGTTACTAATTTCAATGGTAGACCCCTTAATCTTTATGCCGGAAACAACGTCCGCCTCCATGTCCACATACCCACCCGTGGCTTGATCGGTTTTCGCTCCTTGTGCATGACCCTGACCAAAGGCGAATGTATTATGAATCACACCTTGATCGGCTACCAACCGTTTCGAGGAGAGACGGTGTCTCGATCTCATGGTGTGTTGGTGGCTAAAGAGCAGGGAGAATCCATCCCTTACGCTATATGGAAATTGCAAGATCGTGGCTATTTCATCATCCCATCCAACGACCAGGTTTATGCAGGGATGATTGTCGGCGCGAATTCTCGTGAAAACGACCTGGTCATAAACGTTTGTGCAAAAAAACAATTGACCAATGTCCGGGCATCCGGGAGCGATGAAGCCGTACGACTGATCCCCCACAAAGAACTCAGCCTGGAACAGGCTCTGGAATTTATCGCGGATGATGAATTGGTGGAAATAACACCCAAAACGATTCGACTGCGCAAACGGATCCTCAACGAGAGTCAACGTAAAATCGAAGATAGAAAAAAGAAAGTCCTCAGTTAACCGAACATCACGGCTGCAGGGAGAGCACTTTTGAGCTTAGACCCTGACTGAGACACTGTCAATCAAGGTATTATCCGATCGATCCCGGTTCGGAATGCAACGGATAAAGTACATCAGTGCGTATGATGTATTTCACACCCGACTCGACCTTTTCACCCGCATGTAAACAGTGCTGCGGGTGGGATCCGTGCGGAAAGAATAGGGCCGCACCTTTTGGCGTCGACACGGCTACAACATTCGGCGACGTCTGTGTGTCATCACCCGCAGCCAACGTATCGTGGACAAAAAACAGTGTGCCCCCGCCCGTATATCCGTCTGACAAGAACAATAAAATCGTCATCTGACTGTCGCGGTCGCCGTAGGCATCGTGCACCAGTTGTCGGTTGATAACGCGGCTGCCGGGCCAGCTGCCGTCTGTGTGTGGCTTAAAATGATCACCTCTGGCATAGCGATAAAAGCGAAATCGTGCATTCAGTCCAAGTGCCACCTGGCCGCCGATGCGCTCTGTAATCAATTCACTGCAACGCGCCCAGATCGGCCCATCGACCGATTCATCAACCACCCAGTTGAGATTGAGATTATGGCGGATACTATGCGGCAGCGAAACCGGGGAGTCGGTGTGGTAACCCAGCGACTCGGTGATTTGCACAAACTGATCGCACTCGCTCGACGTTAATACGTTTAGCAACTGAAACGCGCCAGGCACATTATCAATATTTTTTCGGGTGACGGCAGGTTTGACGGAATCGTTAAAAGTAATCACTCCGTCGCCCGAATCTGCCCATGTAGGTAGTGCCGAGGTTTCCCTTCCCTCCTCGTAAGCCGTGATGTAGAAGTTATTTTTGATGTCATTCATATTGGCGATTAATAAGTTCACAAGCGCAAGTGTCATTATCGCGTATCTGTTGCAATACTTTCTTAAAAATTTTTCTACTGACAAACTTGTTAATATAGCAACTACCGTGGATGTGTTTGAGCTGCTTTGAATATGAATGTTCTTATGCTTAGACTATATGGATGGTGTTGAGCTGACCGACCCCTGCCCTACCAGTCATAATAGTTAACCTAGTAACCGCTTTGATTTTCTTCCAAGCTGATTGTTTAGTGACATTTTTGATCCGTAATCCTGACCGGCACTGTATCCATCTCCATCGCTCAATCTGATACACCCGGCAGACCTCACCCTCACCCCTTTTTCCATTAACCATTGCTTGTTAGCTACTAATTCATTTTTGTAATAGTCAACCAACACTAATGCCTGTTTTTTGGATGCAACCGTTAATCCTTCTTTTCTTTCTTTGTTGATGCTTTCAACCTGTCTGGATACGCCAATCGCCCCTCCCTTTTTAAAGGAATTTGTATAGGCCCGGCCATACGCACGATTTCTTGACGCTTCCCGCGTAATACTATTGATAACGTATTGTGACATTGATATTACTATTTGCCGGTTATGACTGGTCCCTACTATAAACGTTTTGCCATTGCGGCCGGTGGTGCGATAGGATTCACAGCCGTATAGATTGCCAATAGCGGCGATACACATTGTCTTCCAGATAGTTGAGCCAGTAACCAGCGTATCTTCTCCGCGTGGGTTTTCCTGTTCTTGCAACTCCATTGCACTAATATTATGTTTATCCATTAAGGCGTTAGCTTGCCTTAATGCTGTTTCCCTTTCATTCTCGCTGTCATTCTTTTCGGAATCGGCAAGCTCTAAAAGTTTTTTAATTTTATCGATAATCTTGTCGTTCATTACTTCAATTCAATAATGTCCCGCCATACCTGCCCGATTTAATTTATACAGCAACCACATGGATATAGTAGAGCTGCCCGACCCGTGCCCATTACTTCATGCAACTTTTGCATTCTCATTAACACATTCGACTAAATCAACGATTTCCTCTGCACTCCGTTCACCAAACATTCCAACAACTCCTTTATCATGAAAATGTATAAAAGGTATTTCAAACATTATTCTCGGTTCCATCACTCCATTGTGCACAAGATATTCTATAACTTCGTCAAGGAAACTAATTTGTTCAGGATGAAGTGGTGCCTTCTCCATAAACTCAGCAAAGACTTTTTTAGCCGCTGATCGATTCAGCCCGATCATTGAACGAACCAGATATCCTAAAGGTGTTTCTCCATATATCTTTTCATATTCTTCTCTTGGGATAGGTCCTTCTTCAGAAAACAGAATATCTTCCAGTGCTTTTATATCTTGTTCGCTTATTTGTTCATTATTCTTAAGTCGCCGAATTGTAATATGATCCTGATGCTCACGGATAAAACGCTTAACGCTGCTATAGTAATCTTTCAGCTTTGGATCGCTTTCGATAATCTGATACTCCTTGGTATCGCCTTCAATAAGGGTATCTTCAAAATCCGTATAGACGTCCTCTTTTGCATAGGCCTCGGCAAATCGGATCAGATCACGTAATTTCCGCCTAAGTTCTTCCAGCATGGGTAATGTAATGTCTTTCCAATATTCGTCAGTTTGTATCTCAAGGATCAGCTCCATCTGTGCAGCCACTTGAGGTATTGCCGATTTTTCCTCCAAATTCCTTGCGATTTCTTTTACTGCGAACTGGTAGCGTTCGAATGTTCGATGATGCTGTAATAATGCAACCTGGAGATTCAGTATTAGTAGATCGAACCGTCTGGCATCTTCATTATCATCGTCCCGTGATGGCAAGCCACTGAGCCTCTCATTAATAATATTGATTTGTGCATCGGTGAGTTGCACCCAATTTGCCCGGTCATTGAAGAATTCCACGTGCTCCCGGTGTTTTCGGATAATAAAATTGTCTATATTCATGGCCCTGACCACACCATGCATCTGATCTTTGAGTTGTTCGGCAAAAACTTTTAATGCCTTATCTTCAGGCTGACCTTGTTGAAAAGCCGCCGTCAGATCCAGTCTGCGCTTGAATATCTTTTGTTTAACGGATTCTTGCGCTTTTGCATCATATCCTTCCGGGTTAGCATCAAAAAAATCCAGGTTCTGACAATAATCAAAGATATAGAATTCCTGTTTATCTTGCCCAGGGCCAAACAGATTTTGGCATAGGCGTGTGCCCCGACCCACCATCTGCCAGAATTTTGTTTTGGAGCGCACTAGCTTAAAGAAAACCAGATTAACTACTTCCGGTATATCGATACCAGTATCCAACATATCCACAGACACTGCTATGTATGGGTCTTTTTCTTTAATACTGAAATCATCAATCAGGCTCTGGGCATATTTCACGGAATAATCCACCTTGCGGCAAAACTTTCCAGCCAGGTGCGGGTAATTCTTGTCGAACTGCTCGACGATAAACTCGGCATGTTTTCTATTCTTGGCAAAGATTATGGTCTTGCCCAGCTTGTCACCGCCCTCAACCTTGAGGCCGTTTTCCATCAGATGCATGAGTACCTTATTCACCGTATCCGTGTTGAATAACCATTTGTTCAATGCCTCGGAACCGATCTCCTGTTTCAAGGTCCCGGTTTCTTCATCATCGAACTGCTCCTGTAGCTCATACTCC
>JADFPU010000225.1 GCA_022562175.1 Pseudomonadota bacterium
GATAATAACTCTTCTATCCTCGACAGTGTACGGTTAATGACCTTTTCCACTGGTTACTCTTCCGGTGTATCCGACTTTGACTTCGTTGTCGTTTTCCCGCCTACCAGTTCCAGCTTGCCTTCTTTAACGAGTCGTAAAAACCGGGGAGAGCCGGCAACATTGGTGCGCTCGCCCACATTCAAAAAGTTACCTTCTGAAGTAATGTTGAGGGGTTCCAGACCGCTTAATTTACAACAGGGTTTAAAGCTAGGCAGCTTTCGGGGGGGACATTTGCTAACCGCCTCGCAGATACTACGAAGATGTTCTGGTGTGGTCCCGCAGCAGCCGCCTACAATATTGAGAAATCCGTTATCAGCAAAGTCCTTTAATATTTCAGCCATGTATTCAGGCGTTTCATCATATTCACCAAATTCATTAGGCAAACCGGCGTTGGGGTGAATGCTGATATAGGTGTCTGCAATCGTAGAGAGTTCTTCAATGTATTGACGCAGTTGTTTAGCACCGAGTGCACAATTGAGTCCGATGGCGATAGGCTGCGCATGCCGGATGGAATTCCAGAAAGCCTCCGTGGTCTGACCAGTCAGGGTGCGTCCACTGGCATCAGTGATAGTCCCGGATATCATGATGGGTAAAGACATAGACTGTGTATCGAAGTATTGCGCGATGGCAAACAAGCATGCTTTGGCATTCAAGGTATCGAATACAGTTTCTACTAACAGAATATCTGCGCCGCCATCGACCAGGCCACGAATAGCCTCCGAGTAGGTATCCACCAGTTCCTGGTAGTTGATATTACGAAAACCCGGATTATTCACATCCGGGGAAATTGACGCGGTACGGTTGGTGGGGCCCAAAACACCGGCAACAAAGCGCGGTTTTTCCGGCGTTTTCTCGCTAAACTCAACGGCCAATTGTTTGGCAAGCTCCGCACCCTCCTTGTTTAATTCATAGACCAGCTGTTCGAGTTGATAATCAGCCAGGGCGACGCCGGTGGAATTAAAGGTGTTGGTCTCAATGATGTCCGCACCTGCTTCAAGGAAGGCGGTATGGATTTCCCGAATAATATGCGGTTGGGTGATAGTAATGAGGTCATTGTTGCCTTTTAGATCACACGCATGTTCGGCAAAGCGTTCACCACGAAAGTCCTGTTCTCCCAGCTTATAAGACTGGATCATTGTGCCCATGGCGCCATCGAGCAGTAGAATGCGTTGCTTGAGTAACGCTTCTAAATGGTTCTGGCTATTTTGAGTATCAGTCATTTTTATCAAGACAAAAGCGTAGCCATTCATCCAGGGGATAAAATGGCGATCGTGATTGGAGTCATTTCAAGCAGAACAGACGGCTCTCTTGCAATGCTTATGTTGCCTTGCCTCCAAACAATATAAGCGAGCGCCGTTCCCAAAAGTAGTCATTGCCTGAGCCTAGCGGGGGTTAACCGTCGCAACGCTCCTCAGGCAATGGTCTGTAGCAGACCCTGTCATTATATTATGCTAACAGCAATGATTCTAGTATTTAGTGAATATACCTGCTGGTTGGTGTGCATCCATAAACGCTATAATAATTCTCGCCAAGGCGCCATGCAAGAAATCGTAATATGCTTTTATACCAATATCTTATAACTTTACGATGTTTGTGCCTTGGCGAGAATTATGCTTCCTGGATGGGCGCCAGACAATACTGGATTAGCTTTCCGATCCCTGTCTGGTATAGAATAGTCACCGAAGCATAGGTTCCCAGAAGTCCTCCGACTGATGGGTTAAACGGGAAGTCGGTGCGTTATGCGATAAGCAAAACAAACCCGACACTGCCCCCGCAACGGTAAGTGGGTAAAGGTTTAAATCAATATGCCACTGTCCCGCTATTAAAGCAGCAATAGCAAGTGCTGATTTAGTGGTTGGATGGGAAGGTGGTTTGAACAGATTTTATAATCACTCACGAGTCCGGAGACCGGCCTGATGCTGACACTTACTGTGTGTCGCGGAGGGCGACAATGTTATAGATTTTTCAGCCTTCACTTGCTCGCTATAGTTAGCGGCATTGCGACACATTGATTCATTCTTATCAAGAACTCGGGTGAGAGTTCTCAGGAGAAAACATCATGTTTCGCAATATATTTTTTTTATTTATTATCATCTCAATAATCCCGGGACTCGCTTTATCTGCTGATAATAGTGAAGATCTTGAGATCATGTTAGTAACAGCGTCACGTACACCTGTATCAACTAATCAAATCGGTAGCTCCTTTACAGTGATAGATGCCAGGCAATTAAAGAATCGACAGCTGGTATCGATTTCTGAAATCCTGCGTGATGTGCCCGGTTTTTCTGTAAGCCGAAACGGAGTGCTGGGATCTTCAACCCAGATCCGTGTTCGTGGATCGGAAGCCAACCAGGTACTGGTATTCATCGATGGTGTTGAAGTAAACGACCTGGCCCAGGGCGGTGAATTTAATTTTGCCCACTTGTTAACATCGGATATAGAGCGTATTGAGGTAATTCGTGGTCCACAAAGCGCCCTTTGGGGTAGCGATGCACTTGCCGGTGTAATCAATATTACCAGCAAACGCGGAGCAGGGCCTGTTTCATTTAGCGGTTTTGTTGAAGGGGGCTCATTTGGTACCAAGCGGGGAGGGGGCAATATCTCGGGTAGTGGAAAAAACTACCACTTTAATCTAGCTGGTTCGATTATTGACAGCGATGGGGAAAATATTTCCAGGCAGGGTGATGAAGATGATGGCTATGAAAACACCAGCCTGTCTTTCTCGGCAGGCTATGAGCCGAATGATGATTTTTCCCTGTCAGTGACAGGTCGTTATACGGATGCCACCAATCAATTTGATAGTATCGATTTTTTTGTCACCGGTCTGCCGACAGATGCCGATAATGAAACAGACACAGTACAATACTATGGCCGGATCCAGGCAAAGTTATCACTATTTAACGACCAGTGGCAACATATACTGGGTTCATCGATCAGCAGCACCGATAACGAGAATTTCTCTGCTGGAATTGAAACAACAAGTAATGAAGGGAAAAAGTATAAATTCGACTATCAAACTAATTTTTTCCTGGAAACGACCGATATATTAAATGCTTCCCATACCTTTACTTTTGCCTTAGAGCATGAAAAGGAAGAGTTCAAGCAACGTGGTACAGCGACGCCTTTTGGCGATCCTAATCAGGATTTGCAGATGGATACAACCAGTATTGTCGGTGATTATCGAGTCAATGTACTTGATGACCTCTCCCTGTCGGGCAGTGTACGCCATGATATCAACAGTGATTTTCAGGGTTCTACGACATATCGCACAACGGCAGCATTCGTGTATCCACAAACCGGTACACGTCTTCATGCCAGTTACGGGACCGGCGTTAAAAATCCCAGTTTTACCGAACGCTTTGGATTTTTCGCAACTTCAATAATGCCTTTCGTGGGTAATGCCAGCTTGAAGCCTGAACAATCCCGCGGTTGGGAAATTGGCGTGGATCAAATGTTTATGGATGAAAAGATTCGTTTGGGATTTGTCTATTTTAACGAGCGTTTGCAAGATGAAATCAATGGTTTTGTGTTTGACGCGTCTATAGGTGCTTTTGGTGGTTTTACTGCACAAAATGTTAGTGGCAGAAGTAATAGAGAGGGGGTTGAGGTCACAGCAGCGATTAAATTACTGGACGGTTTGCAATTACGTGGTGCTTATACCTATACCGATGCAACAGAGCCTGATGCGACCGGTAGACAGATTCAGGAAGTCCGCCGGCCTCATCACATAGCCAGCCTTAATATGGACTATGTGTTTTTCAATGAAAGGGCAGGGCTAAATCTAAACATTAATTATAACGGCGAGCAGATAGATCTCTTTTTCCCTCCATTCCCGAACCCGCAGCAACGGGTTAAATTAGCTAGTTTTACCCTGGTAAGTTTGACTGGAAGTTATCAAATGAATCAGAACATCAGCCTGTACGGCAGGATAGAAAATCTGCTGGATGAAGAATATGAAGAAGTATTTGGTTTCCAGACCCCGGGTATCGGGGTATTCGCTGGTGTAAGATTTGCGTTGCAACCGTAA
>JADFPU010000226.1 GCA_022562175.1 Pseudomonadota bacterium
TTATTACGTATCGCCGGGGGTTGAGTTTGTAAATCCATTTGGAGTTTTTATTTCTATAGTGGTGTTTGCCACTTTCGTTATTGCTTTTCACTATGTTAACTTTTTCACAATTCCATCACGCTGGAAAATCGCGATAGAAACATGGGTAATGATCTTGTTTATTAGCTGGGTGATATGGAGTTCAGGAAAAGTTGATAGCCCGCTATTAAACCTTTATATTTTAGTCATTATTGCCAGTGCATTAGCTTTGGGCAAGCTCATCACGTTTCTAGAACTTGCGCTGATTACGGCAGTATATTTTTATATTAGCTATCCCGTTTACACAGCGAATGATTTTACAGTAAATGATTTCAGCAACTTCATGACTGTGTTCATGCCGATTCTTCTTATTGCCTATGTTACAATCATGTTAGCCGCGGATGTGCAACATGGTAAACAAGCGTTGAAGTTACTCTCGGAAACAGATGACATGACTGGATTTAAGAATAAAAGGTCATTTAACACTGCATTGAAAACTGAATTTAATAAAGCTGCACGGTATTCTCGCACATTTTCTATTGTGATGATTGATGCTGATAATCTCAAGGAAGTTAATGATAATTACGGCCATGGGGCTGGTGATCGACTTATAAAACTGATGGCTTCCAATATTCAAGAATGTCTGCGTATATCAGACATAATTGCGAGATATGGAGGTGATGAATTTATTGTATTAATGCCTGAGACAAATACTCTGGATGCAAAGGAAGCAGGTGAAAAGATCAGATCAGCAATCCAAAATGCAGCGTTTGACATGCGTGGCAATCGTGTCACATCCTCTGTCAGTATAGGAATTTCAGGTTTTCCTGAAGATTCAAATAATATAGATGTACTCACAGATTGTGCAGACAAGGCTTTATATGAAAGTAAAAGAACTGGTCGTAATCGGGTTACATTATTTCATGAAATAGCAGAAGATTAAGGGGTCAAGTATAGATATAATATATTAAATACCCTGTTAACACCTCTGTCCGTTTTCATTTCAGCCTTAAGCCGCCTAACCACCTGATTGATACCGCTGATATGATTGATATGGAAGGCAGCAGCAATATCTGACAGGGCATGGCCACCCACCTCCCGGCTTAAACAAATCGCCAGCCACCGGGCTGTATTTTTACTGCCTCTGCCTCGTTCACTGTGAAAAATTGAACTTGTCGTCACGTCCATTTCTTTCGCTACAGCATTGACAATGGCGACTATCGACGGCAACCGTTCCAAGGCCTTCATGAGTGCCTGTTGTTGCGCCATGTTTACGCCAGCCCTCTGCGCTTCTATAAACGCCTCACTACCCAGTAGGGGCTTGCTGTGCTTTTGACTATAAAACGCCTCTATCTCCTTATCGACACCTGCTTCTACATATTGCCTGTAACGCTGATATCGCCTTGATGTCCCCAACATCCCGTAACAATGATCCCGCTTTAACCAGGGTGGACAACGTACCTGGTTGATATAGGCGCGATAGCTTGACCAGGGGTAAGTTGTCAGTTGTGTCACGAATGGCCGTTTTGTGTCGATCGGATCACGATGGATATAGCGGGAGAGTTGTAACAGATAGGGCTCGGCTTCTACCAGGATGGCCTTGTAACGCCCGCTAAACAAGGGTAAGCGCCAAATAAACCCCACCCTATCAGACTGACATCAATCCTTGCATGCTGTGACATTTCAATCACAGTGGAGTCAGGCAGATGAGTGAAACAACAGAAACCACCCTGACGACCCGACAGCGCTACTGGCTGAAGCACGTGCAAGCGTGCGCTGCCTCTGGCAAGACCATTGCTGAATATGCATTGGCGCAGGGACTGCAAGCGAAGACAATGTATGCAGGTAAAAAGATCTTGGTCAAAAAAGGCGCCTTGCCGTCCACACGGGCACCCCGGTTTCAGCGGGTACAAGTGGTAGCGCCGGTAGTGGGTAGCGAGTGGCGGATCCTGTTACCCAACGGTGTATCGGTGGCGTTCGTTGGCGCGGTGGATGCCAAGACATTAACCACTGTACTGAACACAGCAGCCAGCCTCGGATGATGCGGCCCTCGAACGAGTTGTCCGCGGTCTATCTGTGCCGGGACATCGTCGACTTCCGCAAAGGTATCAACGGCCTGGCGGTACTGGTTGAAGAGGCCCTGCAACACGATCCGTTTTGTGAACAGCTGTTCGTGTTCTGCAACCGTAAACGCGACAAGATTAAAATATTATATTGGGAACGCAATGGTTTCTGCCTGTGGCAAAAGCGCCTGGAGCGGGCCCGTTTCAAGTGGCCGAACAAGCATGACAGTGAGGTCATCACCTTGAGCGGACAACAACTGAACTGGTTGCTTGATGGCGTCGATATTATGCGTCTACAACCACATAAAAGATTGCACTATCGCAGTGTTTTATAGGATATTTCCCCTGGTTTTATCGTATAATACGGTGCATGGCAATTGCACCGGATCGCTTACCCGATGACCTTGATGCACTGAAGTCACTACTGATAAAACAACGACATTCCAACGCACAATTGCGCATCGAAAATCGCTCCGTCGTTAATAAGAACGAACAACTCACCACCGAGAACCAACAGTACAAAGCGAAAGTTCTCTCCCTTCAAGAACAACTCAACCTGGCCCTGGCCCGGCGTTATGCCGCCAGCAGCGAGAAACTTTCACCGGATCAGATCCGCCTGTTCGACGAAGCTGAGCAGGACACTGTCAACGAGACGGAGACGGACAGCGAACAGAACATCAGCGTGCCTGCCCATACGCGCAAGAAAAGCGGGCGTAAAAAACTACCTGAGGCCTTACCGCGAGTTGACATCATTCATGACATTCCCGAAGCAGAACGTCTCTGCCCTCACGATGGCAAGGTACTTAACGAAATTAATTCGGTCGTCTCCGAGCAACTGGACATCATCCCGGCGCAGATCCGGGTGCTTCGGCATATCCGCAAGCAATATGCCTGTGATTGTGGACGGTGTATTCAGACGGCCCCGCTGCCGGCACAGGCGATCCCCAAGAGCCTGGCCTCACCGGGCCTGTTGGCACACATCACGGTGTCGAAATACCAGGATGCCTTACCTTTGTATCGCCAGGAGACGATCTTGCAGCGCATTGGCGTGGCACTTCCCCGAGCCACCTTGGCGAACTGGATGATCCGGGTAGGCACGCTGGTGCAACCGGTGATCAACCTGTTACGTGATCGCCTGTTGGACTATGACATCCTGCAAATGGACGAGACCACCGTGCAGGTGTTGAAAGAGCCGGGCAAAACGGCGCAATCGAAATCCTATCTGTGGTTGCAACGCGGTGGCCCACCGGCACAGCCGGTGATCTTGTTTGACTATGATCCTTCCCGCAGCCAGGCGGTACCGAAACGTTTACTGGCAGGTTATAAGGGCTACCTGCAAACCGATGGCTATGATGGCTACAATGCGGTGGTGGCAATGAATGATCTTACGCATGTAGGTTGCATGGCCCATGCCAGGCGCAAGTTTAGCGAAGCGGTTAAGGCCCAGGGCAAGAAAAAGCAAAGCGGCAAAGCGCAGCGGGGACTGGCACTGATCCAGAAACTGTATCGGATCGAAAAACAGGCACGGACACTTGACCCTGAGGCACGCCATGATCACCGCCAACGACATGCCCGTCCGCTCCTGGATGAGTTGCGTTGCTGGCTGGATGACGTGTTGCCACAGGTACCGCCTCAAAGCGCGACCGGTAAGGCCTTAAATTACTTAAATAACGAATGGCCGAAACTCATCCGTTACCTGGACGATGGTCGTCTAGAGATCGACAACAACACTGCTGAGAATGCCATCCGCCCGTTTGTAGTGGGGCGCAAGAACTGGTTGTTCTCTGACTCGATTAAGGGCGTGAAGGCCAGTGCCAATCTGTACTCATTGATCGAGACCGCCAAGGCCAACGGACTGGAGCCCTATGCTTATCTTCGGTATCTGTTCACGGAACTGCCAAAGGCAGAAACGGTTGAGGCCATTGAAGCTTTATTGCCAGGTATTATTGATAAGGATAAGAGTAC
>JADFPU010000047.1 GCA_022562175.1 Pseudomonadota bacterium
TCAAGTCCGGTATGACGTCGTTAAACTCCTAAACAATCTCGTTTTAAAGAGTAGATTAACAAAATTGGTCGGGGCAGAGAGATTCGAACTCCCGACCCTCTGCTCCCAAAGCAGATGCGCTACCAGGCTGCGCTATGCCCCGATTTTTCCTGCCATTTCACAGGGGATGCGATAATACGCGTGGGGGCTACCAGCGTCAATTTTAACCACTTGAAGCCCAAGCTTTTTGCCAGCTCATAGCCGGCGCCAAGTGGTGCCTGTCGGGCTGTCTTCCAGGGTGATGCCCTGCTCCGTTAACAAATTCCGGATCCTGTCGGATTCCGCAAAATCTTTATCGATACGCGCCTGCTTGCGTTGCTCGATATATGTATTGATTTCATCCGCCGTCAGACCATCGCTCTCCGTTGCGGCAGCGGATTGCAGATATGTGTCTGCATGGGCTTGCAGCAGCCCCATCGTTGCGCCCAGCTGCTTTAAGGTGGTGCCCAGCGTCCTCGTAGACTGTGCGTCCTTATCTGTCTCGCGATTGATAGCATGGGCGATTTCGTGCAATACCGCCACGGCTTTGGGTGTATTGAAGTCATCGTCCATGGCCGCATTGAATTTCTCCAGGTAGTTGTTATCAATCTCGCTGTCATCGCTGTTTGTTACCTCTCGAAGCGCCAGATACAGCCCATCCAGCGTGGCCCTGGCCTCATCGAGGTGGCTATCCGAGTAGTTCAACGGGCTGCGATAATGGCTGGATAAGATAAAAAAGCGCACCACTTCCGGGTGATATTTTTCCAACACTTCACGCACCGTGAAGAAATTGCCCAGCGATTTTGACATCTTTTCTTCATCCACCCGCACAAAGCCATTATGCATCCAGGTATTGACGAACGCCTTACCGGTGGCGCTGCAGGATTGGGCGATCTCGTTTTCGTGATGGGGAAATTGCAGATCCTGGCCACCGCCGTGAATATCGAAATGATCGCCCAGACAATGGGTAGCCATCGCAGAGCATTCTATATGCCAGCCGGGACGACCCGCCCCCCACGGGGATTGCCAACTGGGTTCGTCTGGTTTGGCGGCCTTCCACAATACAAAATCAAGCGGATCATCCTTTGCTTCCTGTACTTCTACACGGGCGCCGGCGCGTAACTCATCTGTCTTCTTGCCGGAAAGCTTGCCGTATTCAGGAAATGCGCTGACGTCGTAATAGACATCGCCATTATCGGCAGTATAGGCATATTTGTTGTCTATCAGGCGGCTGATCATAGCGGTGATCTGTTCAATATGCATGGTCGCACGAGGTTCCTGATCGGGTCGCAATACGCCAAGCGCGTCCATATCGTCATTCATGGCGCTGATAAACCGCTCAGTCAGCATCTGAATGGTCTCGCCATTCTCATTGGCCCGGTTGATAATCTTGTCATCAATATCGGTAATATTGCGGACATAGGTGACCTCATACGCACGTGAGCGCAGATATCGTGTGACCATGTCAAACACCACCATCATGCGGGCATGACCGAGATGACAATAGTCATATACCGTTATGCCGCAGACATATATCCTGATTTTGCCTGCTTCGATGGGCTCGAAGACCTCTTTACCACCTGTCAGGGTGTTATAGATTTTTAGCACGTGTATATTTTCTATAGTTAACTAATTATGCGTCGCTGGTTTACTTGTTCCCTACGTAAACAACCGCATATATCCATATATGCGTCTTTTGCATCCATGCAACCGCGACATTGCCTGCATGGACGCAGGTACTTAGGATTTGTCTGGAACACAAATCCTGACAGTACATCCTGTACATAATTGAGCGCGCATGTTAGCAAAAGATACCACCACATAAAAAAATATCTTGAATGTTTTCCCTTGTGTGCCGGCTGCAAGCATTTATCATACAAACCCTGTAGCAATGAAACGAGATTTCTATCCAATATATCGATTATCCGGAGACCATAATGAAAGTGCAATTAACAACGACCCTTGGCGAAATATCACTTGAGCTGGATGCTGAAAAGGCGCCGCTGACGGTGGAAAATTTCGTCACCTACGTGAAAAGTGGTCATTACGATGGGACAATTTTTCACCGGGTGATTAAGGATTTCATGATTCAGTGTGGTGGCATGGACACAGATATGAATGACTTGCCCACCAATGACCCGATTCAGAATGAAGCCAATAATGGTCTGGGTAATCTGTTGGGCAGCATTGCGATGGCGCGGACCGGTGATCCGCATTCCGCCAGTGCCCAGATTTTTATTAACACCGCTGACAATGCCTTTCTGGATCACCGTGCAGAAACTCAAGATGGTTGGGGGTATTGCGTATTTGGCAAGGTTTCCGATGGTATGGATGTGGTTGAAAAAATACAAGAGACAGTGACAACGAAAAGACAAGGCCAACAGGATGTGCCCGAGGATGTGATCTTCATAGAAAAGGTAATCATCATTGAGGAATAATAAAGGTCATTGTTTTTTTTACTCATAAATTGAACACGTGGACACCCTGTTTATTTCTGATCTTCACTTGAGTGAAGAGCGTCCCGACAAACTGGCATTGTTTGAAAAACTCATGCGCGGACCTGCCCGCAAGGCAGGTGCACTCTATATACTGGGCGATTTGTTTGAAAATTTCTGGCTCGGAAACGATGATGCCACGCCACCTTGCCAAAGGGTGATTGCCGAATTGACTGATTTCTGTCAGGCCGGCGGGACACTCTATATTATTCGAGGTAACCGTGAATTAGTCATGGAAAAAGGCATCGAACATTTAACTGGCTGTACCTTTTTACCAGACCCATCAGTCATCGACCTTGATGGTAGCCAAACATTAATTATGCACGGTGATGTACTCTGCACACGCGACGTAAAATACCAACGCTACCGCAAGTTCATGGAACTGACTGTTATTAAAAAATTATTCCTGAGTTTTCCCTACGCGCTAAGAATGTTGCTTGTACGTGGCCTGCGTCCTGTCATGAAACGCTCAGTTCGCAGCAAACAGGCCGACATCATTGATGTTGACCAGTCTAGCGTTGCATCAACCATGCGTGAGCACGGGGTGTGGGAACTCATTCACGGTCATACGCATCGACCCAATACACATGAGTTTCAACTCGATGACAAACCGGCGAGACGCATGGTGCTTGGGGATTGGTACCAGCACGATTCAGTATTGGTGTGCAGTAACGGTGACAAACGACTGATGCGCGTGCAAGACTACATTAATTCAAATGGCTCTTCGGCAGAATCTGTGGGGTAACTACGACTTACGCCCTCTTGGCTTTGGCGTCCTGGCTAAAGATTTCATATCCCCCCTCACCCTAACCCTCTCCCCCACGGGTAGAGGGAATATCCTTTTTTATGCCAGCCAGCCACCGAGAGTCATAATACCCAGGGCCGTCAGCCAGATAATCAGCGTGCGGTTAACAAGCGATTGTGCTTCCTGTATGCAGTACAAATAGCTGTCCTTTGTTGCATATTCCTCCGGTTGAATGTTTTGATATTGAAGCGCACCCAGGCCACTCTTACCGATCACATCCTCGTTACATTCGAGCGTATGATCTGTAATACCACGCCAGCTCGCCAGTGCATCGACCAGACTGCCGCTCAGTGCAAATCCCAGCGCCAACATGCGTGCAGATGGCCACATAAGAATGCAGTGCAGATCGCGTATTGCATCGGCATAAGCGCCATGAATACCATTAAATTTCTTCTTCATCCTGACAACCAGGCAATACAACAGGGCTCCGAACATACCAAGCATACTGAACCAGAATATGATGCCAAAAATATGTTCGTGTGCACAGACGAGTATTGATCGAATTATTTTTGCGGCGTCCCTGTCTTCGGTATGCTCTTCACTGCTCAGAGTTTGTTCTATTGCCAGCCTGCCTGCTTCATCGTCTACCCTGATTGCGTCGATATAACTATTCAACAGCTTGTTCAATTCCGACCCAAGGCTATAGATAAAAACTGCCAGGGCAAGCAGGTACGTCAGGTATACAGATATTATCCCCACACCATAAGCAATCCCCATCAGCAATATGAGAGGTACAGCTAATGTAATCAATAGTCCAACCGGCCCGTTCCAGAAGGCGTATTTACTGCATCGCAGCTCCATCTGCTGAGTGTAGAATTCAAACCATGAAAAATTTCTGATACGATTTATGCCGCTCAGAAAATAGTCCAGAGCCAAACCAATAAGAATACTGATTAATGTCATTATCTGTTCTCCCTTGCTTTGCTGTTATTGTAACAAGCTGTGCTGGACTTAGCCCAATAGTGAAAAAAAATAATCCCAGTCAAATGCCGGACCTGGATCAGTTTTTCGTGCCGGCGCAATATCCGAATGTCCGACGATGCGCTGCCTGCTGATTGCGGACCAATGAGCCCTTAAAATGTCAGTAATCCCTGCAACACGTTCATACTGGATTTTTTCAAACGGTTCTTCATCACATCCTTCCAGTTCAATACCGATCGAAAAATCATTACATACCTGCCTGCCTTTAAACTCGGATTCCCCGCTATGCCAGGCCCGTTTTGTAAAGGGCACATACTGACTCACCTGACCTTTTCTGTTGATAAGGAGATGCGGAGAAACTCTCAGGTCTTTTATTTCAGAAAAATATGGATGCGCCGGCACATCCAGCGTGTTAGTAAAGAGTTGATCGATATATGGGCCACCGTATTGCCGGGGCGGCAGGCTGATTGCGTGAATAACCAGTAAATCAATAGCAGTACCGGCAGGCCGTTCATCACAATTCGGTGACGGCAACCGTCTGACGTGCTCAAGCCATTCATTGTGTGGATCCAGTTTTATGGACATTATCTCTCGATGTCTTGCCGGCCTGGTATTGCTGTTAACGGACAATGTTACGCCAGGAGCCTGTCCGAGCATAGAAAGCCTTATTGAGTAAAAGCTGATTTTGGCCGGATTTTCCCATAATATTCGTTAAACAGCGGTGCTATTCGCCTCAAATTATGAAAAAACCTGACTCAAAACAGTTTTCCATCGCAACAGCTTCTATTCTCGGACAGGCTCCCAGGATCTAGATGATGACACATTAGATTAACACTAAAGTAATATGATATGTGCCGACTAGCCGCTTATATGGGACCGGATTTATTGTTACACAGACTGCTGCAAGACCCAAGCCACAGTCTGATCGAACAATCCTGGGCCCCCGAAGAAATGAATGAAGTCAAACTCAATGCAGACGGCTTTGGTTTCGGCTGGTACGGCCCTGACAGGCAGCCGGCAATTTATACCAGTACCTTGCCGATATGGTCGGATACCAATCTTGCCGGACTGGGACAGTCATTACGAAGCCGTATCTGGCTGGCTAACGTCAGGAGCGCCACGCCTGGCCAGGCCCTGAGTCAGACCAATACCCAACCCTTTTTCTATAAGCATTACATGTATCTGCATAACGGCTACCTGGAAGGGTTTAGTCATGGCTTAAAACAGAATTTCTTTGAGCATCTGGCGCCAGACATACAGGCAGAGATCCAGGGCAATACCGATTCTGAATATATCTTTGCTTTATTCAAACAAAGTTTAAGCAAGGCTAACGGCACTACCGAACAAGCCCTGCTAGAGACCTTGCAGACTCTGGACAATTTACTCGATGGCGCCAAAGGGCTGATCAATCTCATTATCTGTGATGGCAAACAATTCATCGCATGTCGCCACGCGACTAACGGTGGCGCCTGTCCATCGCTGTATTACAGCACCGCACACCCGGATTACCCGAACGCCAGCCTGCTCGCCTCCGAACGCTTCTCCTCACCTGAACACTGGCAAGAAATTGCCAAGCATTCGTTATTGATCCTGTCACCTGAAAATCCGATCCGATCGGTGACTATATGAATGCCGATGATCTGCTGACACAACTACACACCCAGCAAGACCTGCTGCTGCAAACTGTAAGACAATGCCCGGAGGCGGATTATAAGACACAATACCACCCGGATCTGAGCCCCACAGGCTGGCACCTTGGACATTGTGTCTATACCGAGATCTACTGGATCAGGGAAATACTCATGGGTGACGAGGAACAAAGCGCTGCACTCAAGGCGTTTTATACACCTGAATTATCGCGAAAACCACAACGTAGCAACGGCTTGCCCGTACATGATGTTTTGTTTGCCTGGGCAGAACAAACACAGCAACAAGACAGAACATTATTATCATCACTGATGCAAGATAATGTTGCTCACGTGCTCATGCAAAACAATTATTTAATTCGTTTCCTAGTACAACATTACGCGCAGCACAACGAAACCATCAAGCTAATCCTTACGCAACAGCAACTTCAGATCCGGCAGCCGTTTACGGTGAGCTCGCCCCTGCAAGCGCAGATGCCAGGACATGAGACCCGTAGCGTAAATTCAGGGGAATACAGCATTGGTAACCAGCAGGCAATTAGTCCTTATGACAACGAGCAGCCCGCCTTTTCTACCACCCTTGAAGCGTTTCACATTGCAACGGAACCTGTCTCTAACGCAGAATTTTTGGCCTTTATGGAAGCAGGCGCCTATCAGCTAAAGGAGTATTGGTCAGACCCAGGATGGGATTGGTGTGCCAGACAATCAGCCAGACATCCTGATCACTGGCGTACCGACCAGCAGGGTCTATGGTATGGACATGATGCGAATGGCCCTTATCAGCTTGCATCAGCCGCGCCGGTATACGGTCTCAATTATTACGAAGCCTGTGCCTATGCCAGTTGGGCTGGCGCCAGACTGCCGCATGAGTACGAGTGGGAGATCGCTCACTCCCAGGGCATCTTAAAATCACCTGCTCAGGTCTGGCAATGGTGTGCAAATAACTTTCATCCCTACGCAGGGTTCAGGGCGTTCCCGTACGATGGTTATTCAATGCCCTATTTTGATGACAGTCACTTCACTTTACGCGGTGGTTGCTGCTACACACAGACAGCGATAAACCGCCTTAGCTTCCGCAATTATTATCAGGCCGACAAGCGCCATATTCATGCCGGGATACGGCTGGCTTTTGCTTCGGATTCGATCTAATGCAGTGCTGGCATGATTGTATGAAATCACCTGTAACTCGAAGCATAAACACGGCGACTGACGCCCTACTCTGCAGCCCTCTCCAGCATCTTAAGCAGTTTTTTCCTTTTTGACCTCGATAAATCGGATTTTTCTGCCAGCGTCAGCGCAGTATTCTCTTTTTTGTCCTCAATCTTTACATCAGCCCCGGAGGCGAGCAATAAACTGATCATTGCCATATCTTTTTGTGCAACTGCCAGCATCAATGCCGTTTTACCTTGCGCATCACCCACATCCACGTTCGCGCCTTCTCTCAATAATTCCTTTACCACCGAGCTGTTGCGCCTGAGCACAGCACTCATAAGCGCCGTGCGTCCACTGGCGTTACTTGCGTTCACATCAACACCCTCTGCGATAAGTGATTTTAATCTGCTTAACCGGCCTTCTTTTGCTGCCAGATAGATCTTGGGGACAACAAATTTTTCGACTTTCTTCAGTGGCGCCACCGGCGGCGACGTCTGCTTGCCAGCAGCTTTGTTATCGCCAGCTTCTTGCGCAAAGACCGTTACTGTGCTGATCGATGTTATAGTTAGCACACTAAACAGGAGACATTTAAAATCTTTCCACAGCATTTTCAATTATACGACTAGTTGTTTTGCTCCATCTTATTAACGGCATAATCAGTAAAAACTGTAATATATTCATACGCTTTTCCAGGGCATTAATAAAAAATTCAGGACGGTACGGTGTCTGCGGATAAACAGGAAAATAAACCCTTTTTTCAACGGCTGGGAAACAGCATGGTCATTTGTGCCTGGCTGGTGCTGTTGGGCATGTTAACCGTCTATTTCAGTCGATTTCTGCAACGACAGTACAACCCGAATGAAGTTGTTATCAGCTATAGTCATGCTGATTCCCGGCAGGTTGTATTACAGCGAAACCGCTTCGGCCATTATGTTGCAAATGGCAAGATCAATGGCCAAACAGTTGTATTTATGTTGGATACCGGCGCCACCATCGTCAGTATCCCCGAACACCTGGCAGACTCCCTGCAACTCCAGCGCGGCCGGTCTATAGAAGTCATCACCGCGAGCGGCAACATCCATGTTTATACGACACGCTTGCAACAAGTCCAGTTGGGAAATATTGTCTTGCAGGATATACGCGCCAGCATCAACCCCTATATGCAGGGAAATGAGGTATTGTTGGGTATGAGTTTTCTCAAACAGCTTGAGTTTACTCAACAAGGCGAGCAACTGACATTACGTCAATACAAATAATTAAGTGAAACCTGCAAACCATGCACGCTTTACATGATCTACTGAATAAACTGAGTGGCATTATATGGGGTGAGTATGTGCTGCTCCCATTGCTGGCTATCGTCGGCGTCTATCTGACCTTCGGCCTGCGACTCATGCCGTGGCGATATATAGCCTACGCCTTCAAGCTACTCATCGCAGGCCGCCGGGGTGATGCCGGCAGCAAGGGTGACATCACGCCATTTCAGGCCCTGATGACGGCGCTGTCAGCGACTATAGGTACTGGTAATATCGCCGGTGTCGCCACCGCCATCTATTTCGGTGGCCCGGGTGCGATCTTCTGGATGTGGCTGATTGCGTTGTTTGGCATGGCGACAAAATACGCCGAGGCAGTGTTGGCAGTGAAATATCGCGAAACCGATGAACTGGGCAATTATGTTGGCGGCCCTATGTACTATATCAAGAATGGACTGGGTAACAATTGGCGCTGGTTAGGCGCGGCATTTGCCTTGTTTGGTATGATAGCTGCCTTCGGTATCGGTAATATGGTGCAATCCAATACCGTGGCTGATCAATTACAGCATGCTTTCAACGTGCCTGCCCGGCTGACCGGCCTGATTATCGCACTACTGGTCGGCGCTGTGATCCTCGGCGGTATCCATCGCATTGCAGAAGTCGCTGAAAGAATTGTGCCGCTGATGGCGATTTTATATATCGCCGCGGCCGGCATAATCATTTGTCTGAATATCGCTGAAGTACCGGCGGCGCTGAATCTGATCATCACTGACGCCTTTACCGGCACGGCCGCCGAAGGTGGCTTTATCGGTGCGACGCTGATGATGGCAATACGCTGGGGGTTTGCACGGGGCATCTTTTCCAATGAGGCGGGACTGGGCAGTGCTCCCATTGCCCATGCGGCCGCACGTACATCCGATCCGGTTCGCCAGGGCATGGTGGCGATGCTCGGCACATTTATTGATACCATCCTCATTTGTACGATGACGGCGCTGGTGATCATCCTCACCGGAGCATGGCAAAGTGGTATGAATGGTGCCCCTTTATCCTCACTGGCATTTAACACCGGACTTGCGGGCATCGGCGCTTATATTGTTACATTTGGATTGGTCATTTTTGCCTTTACCACTATGCTGGGCTGGAGTTATTACGGAGAGCGCTGTGGAGAATACCTGTTCGGAGTCCGGGTCATCCTGCCCTATCGCCTGTTATGGATCTTTGCCATCTATTATGCCGCAGACAAGGATTTGAAATTTATCTGGACCATTGCCGATGTCATGAACGGTCTCATGGCCATACCGAATCTGATTGCTTTATTACTCTTGAGTCCGGTTATCTTTTCGATAACACGCGAATATCTTTTGAAAACAAAACAATAACGCCTATGAATGTTCACCTCTCTCTGCCCGCAGACATCCACAGCACTGTGCGCCGGGCTTTAAGCGAAGACGTCGGTGCGGGTGATCTGACCGCAGGACTGATCCCTGACAATAATGCCTCCACAGCCATCATTATCTGTCGAGAGCCTGCGGTACTGTGCGGCCAGGCCTGGTTTAATGAAGTATTCCTGCAACTGGATAAAACCATCCGGATTGACTGGGCCTGTGCGGATGCGGATCAGATAAAACCGGATCAAACCGTTTGTACAGTGCATGGATCAAGCCGTGTACTACTAAGCGGCGAGAGGACCGCGCTGAACTTTCTGCAACTACTCTCTGGCACTGCCACGACCACGCGTGACTATGTAAGCATGCTGGGAAACAGCAAGACCAAACTGCTCGATACGCGTAAAACCATCCCCGGCCTGCGCACCGCACAAAAATATGCCGTTACCTGTGGCGGTGGCATGAATCATCGCATGGGTTTATATGATGCCATACTGATCAAAGAGAATCATATCCACGCCGCCGGCAGTATCCGGGCGGCTGTGACATCAGCTAAATCCCTGCATCGGAATATAGAAGTGGAAGTAGAAAACCTTGATGAACTTCAACAAGCTATCGACGCCGGAGCCAATACCGTGCTGCTGGACAATTTCAATATCCCGACCATGAAAGATGCTGTGAAGCTGAATGCAGGACGCGTCAGCCTGGAGGTGTCCGGTGGTGTTGATAAAGACATCCTGCTGGCTATCGCATCGACAGGGGTGGATTATATTGCCGTGGGGGCATTAACCAAGCATGTGCGGGCAATAGATTTTTCGATGCAAATAATTGATGATCATTAGTCATTTGTCATATCAGTATAATCAAGTAAAAATATTGACGAGGAACCACTGACTACTAACAAAGGACATTTAAAGCTTACTCTTCACCAATTCGTAAACCTGCTCAGTCAGCTCATTGGTGCCCGCTAAAATATCTTCCAACTGCCTGCGTCTGTCACTGACAAAGTCCGCATCTTTTATTACGCCGATATTGATATAGACGTTCAGCGCGGCACTGCGCAACGCGGCATGGGCCGCCAATACAGCGACACCTGCGTCACTGATGACGTTTTTATTGCCCTTTTCCGCCATAGGCACAGTCAGCTTGATGACATCCGCACAAAGTCGGGCACAGGCAAGTGGCACATCTGTCGCCTCCTTCAGCGCGGCTTGTATGCTTCCTGAACGCACGGCCTTTTCTTCGTCAGTCTGCTTGGGCAAACCGTAGCTCGCCATGACCTTATCGAACACATCCACATCTGCCTTGACCATCTCTGTCAATTGTCGACGCAATGTCTCTGATGATGTCAGCAGTTGTTGCATCTCGTCCTCAACCGCCTGGTAATCTTTCTTGCCGACGGTAAAATTACCGACCATGCTGACCAGTGCCGCCGCCATTGCACCCATGATGGCCGCGCCACTGCCACCGCCCGGAGTTGATGCCTTGCTGGCGAGTTCATCCAGGAATACCTGGACAGATTTATCTTTAATCATGCAAGCTCCTCATTGACAGGTTTTAGGGGATAAGATTTAAGTACACTTTTTGCTTGTGATAATAACGGTAATATGGTTTTGTCACACTGTTTTATTGCTGTTGGCAGAGTCTTCGATTAACGTACTCGTATCCATGCTGTAAAGGGGCTTGTTGAGGTGGCTGCCAAACAGGTGTTTGCTACAATAACGGCCCCGCATAAATAATATTTCACTAATAAAAACAAATGATTAGGCACAGGGGAGGGGATATGGAAAAATTATTATTCCAACTGGACACGGATCCGCAGCCTGCAGTATTTGATACTGTAGTCGGCTACGATGGCGGTGCGGATCACGTAATCGGGCATGGTAATTGTGCACCGGAAAATGTCACGAAACTGGTGGAAGGCGCCATTTTTACCCGGGGAACGAAACACAAAAAAAACACCGCCCTGTTTATTGGAGGCAGTGATCTGATGGCTGGCGATGCGCTACTCAAGGCAGTTGAAAAAGTATTCTTCGCAGGTTTCCGTGTCTCAGTGATGCTTGATAGTAATGGCAGTAACACGACTGCAGCTGCAGGTGTGGCAAAATTATTAAGCTCACTGCCGCTGGCAGGCAAGAAAGCGGTCGTCCTGGCCGGCACAGGCCCTGTCGGCAGACGTGCTGCTTTCATGCTGGCACACGAAGGCGCCGACGTCTCTCTGACCTCTCGCAGCATCGACCGTGCAGAGCAGGCTTGTCAGACTATAAAAGACAGGTTTGGGGTGGATATTAAACCCATCGCGGCCGTCAGCAATGATGACCGCGGCATGGCTATTGCTGAGACACAAATTGTCTTTGCCACCGGCGCGGCAGGCGCACACTTGCTGGATCCGGAGCACTGGCAGGACAACCCTGATATTCAAATACTTGCCGACGCCAATGCCACGCCGCCTCTGGGCATCGGCGGAACGGATATGATGGATAAGGGTCAGGACAGGCACGGCAAAATCATATGGGGAGCGATAGGTTTTGGTGGCCTGAAACTGGTGTTACATAGAGCCTGTATTGCAAAATTGTTTGAACAGAATGATTTGGTACTCGATGCCGAAGAAATCTTCAAATTGGCAAAGCAAATGGCTTAGTGGAGTATGGACAGACTATGATAATACAGAATAAAGTCAGTTTGCCTTTCATCCGTTATTTCCTGGTTTTATTTAGCTGCTGCCTTGTAATGGCGCCTTTTGCCAGGGCTGCTGATGACTACCAGACGGGTAGAAGCGCATACATCAGTGGTGACTACCAACGCGCCTATGCGATCCTGAAACCCCTTGCAGAGGCTGGCGATCCTGAATCCCAAAAAATACTGGCCATCATGTATGACTACGGGCATGGTGTTAAAGCCGATCCCAAAAAAGCACTGGAATGGTTCAAACGTTCGGCTGAACAAGGGCAGCCTGCTGTTCAGTATCAGGTCGGCACCAAGTACTTTCGTGGTAGTGGTGTTGAGCAAGATCATGCCGAAGCAGCAAAGTGGTGGGAACTGGCCGCGAACGGTGGACAAGTAGATGCCCAGTTTAACCTGGGTTTGATGTATTACCGTGGACTGGACATCGAACCTGATAACAGCAAGGCAGCAGAGTTGTTTCAGCTTGCCGCTGAACAGGGACATGGTCATGCCCAATACAGCCTGGCCGTGATGTATTCATTTGGCCATGGTGTAGAAAAGGACTACCGGAAAGCACTGAAGTGGTTTAGCCAATCGGCTGAACAAGGCGTTGCGCAAGCCCAGTTTAATATGGGGGTGTTCTACGAGAATGGTCTTGTCGTCGAGATAAATCTTCAGACGGCCAGAAAATGGTACGAACGGGCAATGGCACAGGGACTGGCGCAGGCAAACAAAAAACTGCAAGCGCTGGACACTGGTGACACAAAAACCACTCAGGAAACGCTTGCTGATTATACCATTGACGAAATACAGCCGGATGGTATCAAACGAGAGGATTGGGTACTCAGACAAAACCCGAAAACCTATACGCTGCAAATCGTCAGCCTCGTTAAGGAAGCAAATATCATCAGATTTATTGAAGAGAATCAGCTGGATTCCGATGCAGCCTATATTGAGGTCGTTATTAATAACGTAAAACGCTATAACGCCTTCTATGGGAGCTACGATAATTTTGAACAGGCCCAACAAGCAATCAAGGACTTACCGGACAATCTGAGCAAAACAAAACCATGGATAAGAAATTTTGGTGTTTTACAGCAGATGTTGAATTAAAAGCCTTGTTACTTTTTAAACTGCGGCAATAATATTGTCATGCACTATTATTGATACAAGATATTTCTCAAAAGATAATGACCGATTTTAAAGCCATAATCAGCGCAGAAGAAGAGAAGCTTGTTCAGATTTTTTATAAACTGCGGGACGACAAAACTTCCCAGGATAAAAAACTCGCAGCTTTAGCTAAAAAATTACACTTACGTGCCGATCAAATTATTTGTGCGGTTGGATTTAACCCAAATGCTCAGCAACTGACCGAGATTATCCCCATTTTAGGGTTTGACACATTCGAAATCCTGGCGCAGAAGAGGAATGATATTTTTACAAACGATATCTATAGGCGATTGACACTGGATAACATGCTCAATATCTATACTGTTGTAAAAAATAGCGCGGAAATTCTGCAAATAATGCAATACCTGCTTAAAAAAAGATTGGCGAAAATTGAAGAGCGAATTGAAGAGACCATAAATTCCTTGATTATAGAAAAATACAAGGCCGAAATGCGTGCTATCTATAATGGTGGCATTGCCAATATTGATTTTGCTGAAGAACGTTTAAATAAAAGTGACAGCGGCTTCAGAGCTTTACTGAATGAGGTTGGTATAATTATTGAGAGCAAGCTGATCCCGGTAGGCGATATATTTTTCAGAGACAGTATTTTGCCAGAAGAAAAACGCAAACTATTAAACAAAGGGCTCATTCCCAGAGAATTGATAACATCGCGCCTCGAAGACAAGACTATACCCAAGGAAGAAAAGCGGATTTTACATGAACATCTCCAGTTACATCACGAGTAAGGCGATGAGCTTATGAATCATGATTAGTTTCATAGAACTCCTTACAGCTTTCGATGCAGATCTTGTCAAGATCTTCTATAAGGTTAAATCAGATCCCAGTGACGATTTCATCATCAGGATTAACAAGGTTGCCTCACAACTGGATCTGAATCACTCACAACTGGTTTGCGCGCTAGGTTTTAACAAGCACATTCGGGATCTCTCTGATATTTTTTCGATGATAGGTTTCCGTTCCTATAAGCTGTTATCTTATCGTTGTAACGAATTATTCAGCACGGATACTTACAACCAGCTTCCCATCGATAATATTCTGGACATATATTCGGAACGTATAGAAGATGAACAAATACTTAAATCCTTACGTGAGATGTTGGGACCCCGACTGGAACATATCGAGTCAGATATTGATGAAAATGAAGATCCCGCACATATCATCAGTTATCGCATGGAAGTACACTCTATCTACACAGCAGGGATAGTTGACAAATCTTTTGCCGAATCCCGTATCAATAAGGACATCGGTAAATTTCGTATAATCGCCAATGAAGCCAATGTCATTATCGAATCCGGTTTTTTCCCGCCAAGCAACCTGTTCTTTCTGGATTCTCTGTGCGCCGCTGAGAAAAAAGATTTGATCGAAAATCAACATATCGATATCGACATGATTAAGAACCGGCTGCAGAATACGGGCATCAGTAACGAGGAAAGGGAAGTCCTGGAGGAATTCATATAAACCGTTCAGACGATAGCCAGTAAAAACTGTAGCGAACCTTAAAAATTCGGGAAATTTTCCCAATCTTTTCAGCAAGATCTCCGTTTCCTGATTATCTTTAATATAGTTACTATTTTTCAGTAAACTATCCACGTCATCAGTCTACACGCAGATATGCGTTCGGGGGCCGTTAACCTGGAATCCGCAATTGACAGTTTTTTGCTAAATAGCTGATCTTATTCCCCCTACACATCACGATTTCAAAAGAGAAACCTTGCTACCAGGGAAAGGAGAGACGTTGTTCATAAATTGTCGCACAGCATTCATTAATTGGTTCATGGTTGTGTGACGGTGATTGCGCGTAACGTTATCATGTAATTGTTTCCATAATCGCTCAATCTTATTCACCCAAGGATGATAGACGGGTTGGAACAAGAGTTTGAATTTGGGGTTGTGTCTGAGAAAACATTGGGTCATGTAGCTTTTATGGATAATATAATTGTCCACAATCAAGATGAGTCGTTTGGTGCGCCGGTATGTTTGTCTTAAAGCGGCCAACAGACGGATGAACAGATAAGAATTTTTCTTCTCGTCTTCCACCCAGAGGACCTGTCCGGTCTCGCTATGCAGCGCGCCTGCCAGATAGCGTTTCCGGTTCTTGCCCGGCGTTGGGATAGTGGTTTGTGTGCCCTTTTTCATCCAGGCATGACCGATCCGTGGATTCAAATCGACATCGGCCTCATCCACATAAAAGACC
>JADFPU010000048.1 GCA_022562175.1 Pseudomonadota bacterium
ATATCGTCAATGCTCAGATCCACTCGTTGTAACACCTTGGCGCTGGCGACGGCTGGACCCATACCCATAACTCGTGGCTCAACGCCGACCACGGCCGAGCCCAGAATTAGCGCTTTGGGTGTGAGTCCATGCTGCACCGCCGCTTCTTTGCTGGCCAATAACAGTGCCGCTGCACCATCGTTAATGCCGGAGGCATTGCCGGCAGTAACCGTACCTCCTTCCCTGAATGGCGTCTTTAACTGTGCCAGTTTATCCAACGGGCTAAGACGCAAGTGCTCATCTTTATCGAGAATCAGGGCATCCCCTTTGCGCTGGGGGATGGTCACCGGCACGATTTCTTCGGCCAGGCGTCCATCTTGCTGGGCGGCGGCGGCTTTTTGTTGACTCCAGTGGGCAAATTTGTCCTGATCTTCACGGCTAACGGCAAACTGCTCGGCGACATTTTCCGCCGTTTCCGGCATGGAATCAGTGCCATATTGCTGGTCCATTAACTTGTTGATAAAGCGCCAACCGATAGTCGTATCAAAAATTTGTGCTGATCGGGAAAAAGCTGTTTCGGCCTTAGCTATAACCAAGGGTGCCCTGGACATGCTTTCAACACCACCGGCGATCATCAACTCGGCTTCACCAGCCTTGATGGCATTGGCCGCAATACTGACGGCATTCAATCCCGAACCACACAAGCGGTTGATGGTACACCCCGCCACTTGCAGGGGTAACCCAGCCAGTAGTGAGGCCATCCGGGCAACGTTACGATTGTCTTCACCAGCCTGGTTGGCGCAGCCAAGAACAACGTCTTCAATTTGGCTCCAATCCACATCGGGATTACGTTGCTGCAGCGCTTTCAAGGGTAATGCGGCGAGGTCATCAGTACGTATTGAAGATAAGCCACCACCATAACGGCCAATGGGGGTACGAATGCCATCGCAAATATATACATCTGTCATTTGCTATATTCCGATCCAGTTGATCTGTTAACGTCCTGTTGTGCTCATTTTGGTTTTGAGCATTTCAAAACCACTCTTTAATGCTGTGACCAGATGGTCAATCTCTTTGATAGTCATGGCAGTTGATAGCGCGAAGGTACAGGTATTGATCATCATCACCCCATGATCGAACAGATGATTAATTAGTGCCAGAACGAAAATTCAGATTTTCGCATAATATTACCTTTAAAAATGTACGGGTAAATGTTTTTTATGCTATCAACATCGCCGTTCAAGGGAATGGAGCATTTTTTGATCATTCACGTGTCAATTTACGATATTTAGACGCAACTCTCCAACGACAGGTCCCGCGAAAGTTAATTTGGATCGCCCCTGGTTAAGCGACAAGCTTGTCTCTGTCCCGTTTTCGTTTTTCCTGCTTCCGGATTTTCTTTTGCAATTCAGCTCCCAGCTTCTGAATGTTTCTGGCAACAATCGCCATGGCTATATAGCGTTTAAATCCGTTGATCCCATGATCCAGACATCGATCCAGGCCATGGACTTCCAACGCATTGATCCCTGACTCAACGGCCGAGTGCCGGCGACGACTGGCCTTGAATTCTTCGCTGTTTTGTCTCTCTTGTTCCATTTTGTTGCAACGACCTTTTTTGGGTAACACCACACGATCCAGTTTTTTCGCTAACGCAATCTGGTTTGCCGGTGAGTGGAAGCCTTTATCAAAACTACACACCCGGAGAGTCGGATAGCGGGCCTGGGTTTCAGCGATCAGGTCTATGGCGATTTGATCGTCGATTTGTTTTTCCATCGCCTGGTGATGCAACAGGTAGCCCTGGGTGTCTTCTACGATGCAGACTTTGAGACCCAATTCAACGGGAACCCCTGCTTTACCTTTGCTGATCCATTCGGTGTGTGGCTGAAAAATGGAAAAGACCTTTTCGTCATGGGCTATCGTTTCACCGTGAATCACGCGTCGTTCAATTTGATCCATCTGACGCTGTGCATGATTGATATAGGTCTGTATTGCCAGGGCTTTTGCCCTGACCATCAAACCCATATCGACAAGCTCGGTGGCTAATGTCTGTCGACTTTTGTGAAGTAACTGTCCGGCCAGCTCCAGATAATCCCGATGCGCTTGTACAATGTCTGATTGTCGGTTTTCTTTTTTGAGCGCATCCCTGGATGAAGAGCGTTTCATCCGTTGTGCCTTTCGATGGACTTTTTTTATTTGCCGAGCGTTATAGCCACTTTGTCGCCAGCCATCAAGACCCGTCATACTGGCATAGTCTGCTGTCAGTGTGATGGTTTTTCTCAGCGCATCCAACAACAAATTAATATCGGTCGGATAATGCACATGCGTTTTAACCACAAAAGAATCGCAGCGTGCCGCCAGCAACTCTTTTTTTTTAAGCTTATGTCCGGCTTGTACCACCACCTGATTGATCTCATCGAGGATCTCGGGGGTAAACAGTTGCACATTGTCTTTGAGTGTTTGCAGATGATAGGTCAACTCATCATCCGTGAAACCATGGCCCAACATTTGTCGAATGGTTTTATGATTATTCACCAATTCCTGAAGCCGATCATAATCGCAATTCAGATTGAGGCGTAATGACCCCATGACGAAGATTTTCCACAAGGCCATGCCGGGACGACCCAATTCCGGAGTGATCGTTTTTGGCGTCAGCTTGGCGAGTATTTCAAATATTTCCGCTCTCAGCTTCTTATCGGTATACAGATATTGCAAACCGCGAAGTAGCTGTGGAATATCATCACGAGAACGGGGATCAAGGCGAATGTTGGCAATATCGATTTCACCTAACTGAAGCTGAAGTTTTGTTGCTATACGTATATTTTTTAGCCGAAGTTTGGATAGAAAGAACCGTTTATGGCCTTATTATCTCATTTATTAACCGCTGTGACTGAAACTTCGTTGGCCAATTCGAGTTATTTTATTTGTGATTTCAAACGCTTATTTATTTTCGTTCAGGCACTAATTAGTAGTTTTATCTCCTCATAATTGAATCTACCTGTGCTAACGCACGGGGCTTTATTTCGCAATAAAAACTTTCTGAAATTCAAATGGACCTTATTTGGGAAGATTATTGAAGCAATTCATCTACAATATGTGAACTACTCCTCATTATCTCTACTGGATTACGGGTGACTTCTGTTTATTCAGACTTTGCCTCCCTCGCCAGTAATGCCTGAACGGCTTCAGCGGGTGTTAACTCGCCATGAATGACCTTGATTATCTGTTCACTAATCGGCATTTCTATTTTGTATTTCTGTGCCAAGCTGGGAACCACCTCGGCAGTCTTTACACCCTCAACTACCTGTCCTATTTCCTGACACGCTTCATTCAGACTTTTACCCGCCGCCAGGGCCAGGCCCAGCCTTCGGTTTCGTGACTGGTTATCGGTACATGTCAAAACCAGATCCCCCAGTCCTGCCAGGCCCATAAAGGTCTCCTGTCTGCCACCCATGGCAATACCCAGACGAGTGATCTCGACCAGCCCGCGGGTAATTAATGCAGCACGTGTATTGGCGCCAAAACCCAAACCATCAGCAATACCTGCTGCAATGGCCATGACATTCTTGACCGCTCCGCCAATCTGAACACCGACAATATCATTCTGGGTATAGACCCTGAAAACGTCGCTATGAAACCTTGCGGAAAAATACCTGGCCACATCATCATTCTCTGCGGCCACTGTCACTGCGGTCGGTAAGCCCGCAGCAACCTCCGCAGCAAACGATGGTCCGGATAATACTGCCACCGGGATATCACCTAGTTTATCCAGCACAACCTGATGATTGAGTGATTGAGTCCTGGGTTCCAGGCCTTTGCAAACCAGACAGATCTTCAAATTGCGTGCAGTGCTCCGGCATATCTCGTCGAGGATATCCAGCAAGCCCTCACAAGGTGCAGCGATGACAATATCCTCTACCTGTTGCAGTGATGCTGCGAGATCGACGCTAACAGACAAGTTTGGCGGAAACGCGTAACCAGGCAGATGCCGGTTGTTACAGGCTTGCGTACTCAGGTTCCGAACATGTTGCGGATCATTATCCCAGAGATAAGTCAGGTTTTGATTTCTGGCTAATACAAGCGCCAATGCTGTGCCCCATGAGCCGGCGCCAACTACTAAAATGGGGTTATTATTCAAGATGCCACACCTGTTGTTTTTTATTCGATTCAGCCGGGCGACAAATGCCGTTTGCCGTATTTAATGCTTCATTTCTTCAGCATCAGCATCAGCCTCGGTAGATGTCTGTTGTTGCTGTTGTTGTTGTTGCTGTTGCTGTTGCTGATACAGTGCATCAAAATTGACCGGGGCAAGCAATAACTGTGGATACCCCCCGCGCATGATCAAATCGGCAACCACTTCGCGAGCGAAAGGAAACAAGATATTCGGGCAAATCGTTGCCAACATCCGGTTCAGTATCTCGCCAGGAAAGCCGTGGATATGGAATATACCCGCCTGATGTATCTCTACGAGATAAACAATCTTCTCTTCAGATTTGACTGTTACCGTGACTGCCAGGACGACTTCATACATGTCGTCTTCGATCACTTTTGCATTATTGGTGATTTCCATATTGACCGCCGGATTCCATTGTTCCTTGAAGATTTGCGGTGAATGGGGTGTTTCAAAGGAAATGTCCTTGATATAGATCTTTTGCATGCCGAACTGGCCCTGTTGAACCTCAGCACCTGCACTCTCCAGTTTACCATCTGTTTGTTCTGCCATATCACCTCCAGCGGTTGCGATTCTGATGGAATCAATCGTTATGAATTATCACTTATTAATGGCAGGTTGGCGCTTTGCCATGCAGCCACCCCCCCCTTGAGACTCACTACCTGCTCAAAGCCTTCCGCTTTAAGAATACGGACTATGCGCTGGGAAATCGCGTCATTAGCAGAACAGACGATATTTTTTTGTTTCTTGAGCTTATCCAGTTCCTTTTTACGTGATTGAATCTCTGACTCCGGCAAGCTCAGTGCGTTGAGGATATGGCCTTTAGCGTAATCATCCGCAGATCGGACATCCAGTACCACCGCTTTTTCATGATTCATCATACGCGTCGCCTCGGCGGCTGAAATCTGTTGTATGCCACTCATAGCGCTACCAAACAGGTTCCAGAGTAACAGCATCAGGATCGCTATCAGGAGGGTAACCAGGAACATATGATTACCGATAAATTCGGGGATTTTTTCCATTTATATTTTACTCGTTTTTAAATACTCATACCGGCACAGCACGGCGCGTAATAATACGTGATAGTGGCGTGATAATAAACTCCTTGCATGATACAGATACAAGTACTCCATCAAGTACTTTTATTTTGAATTCCATCCATCAATTGATCAAAGTGTGTTCGTATATTTTTCATGCTAGACTATGCCCATCTAAAGGGAAACCGTGTAATTTCAACTAAATAACTCAGAGATCAACTTGTCCAGACTTGATTGATGAATCCGATTAAACATCCCCCTGCGAAAAGTATGCTTCAACTTATGCAGCTTGTATCGGCTTTATTGCTGGCATGAGTTGCCTGTGCTTGCCTGACAACTCATGCCATTAGCCCACAGGCCAATCATTCTGATTGTCCTCGACGGCTGGGGCTATTCGGAAAATACCAGTTACAATGCGATTCATAGCGCCAGAAAACCCGTTTGGGATCGACTCTGGGAGGAATACCCGCATATTCTGATTGAAGCATCAGGCACAGAAGTCGGCTTGCCTGCCAGGCAGATGGGAAATTCCGAAGTTGGCCACATGAATATCGGATCCGGACGCATTATCGAGCAGGAGTTCACACGTATTAGTCGCACCATCGATGACGGTTCATTCTTCAAAAACGAAACCCTCTGTACGGCGTTTAAAGAGGCCGCAGGTAATAAAAAGGCCGCGCATATCCTTGGCTTACTGTCCCCCGGCGGCGTGCACAGCCACCAGGATCATGTCTTTGCGTTGATAGAACTCGCTGACCAATGTGGTCTGAACGACATTTACCTGCATGCCTTCCTGGACGGCCGCGATACACCTCCCAAAAGTGCTGAAGAATATCTGCATGACACACAATTAAAAATAACTGAACTCGGCAAGGGCCGGTTCGCCAGTATCATTGGCAGATTTTATGCGATGGATCGTAATAATAATTGGGATCGTACCCAGGCCGCCTATGATCTTATCAGCCAGGGTAAGGCCGACTACCGCTCTGAAGATGCCTTCATTGCAGTAGACATGGCCTATGCGCGCGGCGAAACAGATGAGTTTGTAAAACCAACTGCGATAATCCGACATGGTCAGCCACCGACACAAGTCGAGGACGGTGATATTGTTATTTTTGCCAATTATCGCGCTGATCGTGCCCGGCAACTTGCGCGAGCCTTTACCAAGGAAGATTTTGCCGGTTTCCCGCGCGAACGGTTTCCTCAACTTGCTGCCTTTATCAGCTTGACTGAATATAAGGCCAATTATGAATTTCCTGTTGCTTTCCCGCCGGAGCATCATACCAATGTTTTTGGTGAGTATATTGCCAAACAGGGCTTGCATCAGCTTCGTATTGCCGAAACAGAGAAATATGCACATGTGACATTCTTCTTCAATGGTGGTGAGGAGCGTGTATTCGAGCACGAGGATCGGATCCTTGTACCTTCGCCGCATGTCAGGACCTACGATCAGAAACCGGAAATGAGTGCTTTTGAGATCACGGACAGGATGATTGAGGCGATCAATCGCCGCAAATATGATGTTATCATTTGTAATTTTGCCAATGCAGACATGGTTGGACACACCGGAAACTTCGATGCAACAGTCAAGGCTGTCGAGACTATAGACCAGTGTCTGGGTAAGATCGTTGACTGTACATTAAATATTGGCGGTGAATTGCTGATTACATCCGATCACGGTAATGCGGAACAGATGCGGGCATTTACCACGGAGAAGATCAAGTCGCAGCCACACACTGCTCACACAAACAATCCGGTGCCATTGATATATATAGGCCGCCCCGCAGAAGTCATGCCTGGCACAGGGATCCTGAGTGATATCGCGCCGACTCTTTTGTCCCTGATGGGTATAAAACAGCCACAAGAGATGACCGGAAGACCATTACTGAATCTGCACGACTATGCGACACAAGCTATCGCGGGCGATTAAGTCAACACGTCCTGTATTTCATATCATGCACTACTATCCTGTGCACGCGGCAGTTAACTTGCTCGGCTGTGTTTTTCTTTGTACGCAAATCGTCCATGCCGCTGCCGAAGGAAAGTCCGATCTGACAGCCGCTGAGCTGGAATCCGTACGTACACAAATCAGGGATGTTGAATCGAACATAGAAACAGCTCGCAATGAAACAGGGGTGTTGCTTAAAGAATTACAGACAAAGGAAATTGCGGCTTCCAATGTATCTGACAAACTTGAAAAAATTGAAACACAAATTAATGACCAGGTAAAACGGCTTGCAAAACTGCGAGTACAAAAATCTGCAAGCGAATTATCTCTTAAAGAAGAACGCAAACATCTGGCACAACAGATCCGTGCAGCTTATAAGATGGGGAAAAATGATTACCTTAAACTTCTTCTGAACCAGCAAGACCCTGCCCGGACTGGAAGGATGCTGGCCTACTATGATTACTACAACCAGGCACGTACAATCCGCATTAACAAAGTCTCGGATTCTCTGGCTGAGCTGGCTCAACTTCAGCAAACAATACAATCAGAAACAATTCAACTTGATCAGCTGCGGGCAGTACAACTGGCTGAACTGGAAGAATTCACAGTTTATCGCGCGTCAAGAAAGGACATTGTCGCCCGACTGCATGGCTATATTGAAGAACAAGGCAAACAATTACAAACCCTGCAAAAAAATGAACAGGAATTGGCATCACTGGTAAACAAACTTAGAGAAGAAGAGTCAATAGTACAAATCTATGAGGAAATGCCAGCTTTTAACACTCTTGAGGGCAAGCTTAGCTGGCCGGTGCGTGGCAAAATAAAAAGCCGTTTTGGCGCGCTGCGAAAAGGCGGCAAACTCAGATGGCAGGGCGTCACCATTGCAGCAGGCAGCGGCACTGAAATACGCGCTATCAGTACCGGCAAAGTTATTTTCGCTGATTGGTTTCGAAATATGGGCCTGTTGATCATTCTTGACCACGGCGATGGCTACATGAGCTTGTACGGCCATAACCAACGTTTACTGAAAAAGGTAGGTGACTGGGTGCAAACGGATGAGAATATCGCTAAAGTAGGTGATACAGGTGGCCAGCAACAATCCGGCCTGTATCTTGAGATCAGACAAAATGGCAAGCCTTTAAATCCCGGCTTATGGTGTAAAGGCTGAGCTAACATCATCAATGTATGCTTGTATTCAACAGCATAGCGACGGTATGCTGTGTCTATTGGCGATTAAAGGAAGCTCTGAATAAGCCCCTGCTGGACTTTTGCATACCCTCAAGGGGCACCGAGGTCCTTAGCTTCGTAAACGCTGCACACCCCACAAGGGGGTACCGAGGTCCGTGCAGCACTACTCAGGGCCCGGCAAAAGAAGCAGCAATTGCTCTTGGCATTTGCTTTGCATACACTCCGTCCATGGAGATAAATGCGATTTTCTTTTGCCTGACAAAATCATTAACAAGGTGTTTGAAGTCTATGATGAAGTTTTACTTACACAATATATTCATGCTGATTGTCTTGTCGGCACTGGCTACTGGCTTTGTGGCCGCCCAGAGCGATGATAATGAGCTCAGTGAAACCAGTGCCGAGGAATTGCCCCTTGATGAAATCAGAACATTCACAGAGGTCTTTGCCAAGGTAAAAAATGATTACGTCGAGGATGTAGACGACCGTAAACTGCTGGAAAGCGCCATTCGTGGCATGTTGGAAGGGCTTGATCCACATTCCGCCTATCTTGATAAAGAAGCCTATGAGGAGTTACAGCAAGGCACATCTGGAGAATTCGGTGGTCTTGGTATTGAAGTGGGCATGAAAGACGGTTTTATCAAGGTCATTTCACCCATTGACGATACCCCGGCACAACGGGCAGGTATCAAGGCAGGTGATCTGATTATAAGGCTGGATGATACCCCGGTAAAAGGCATGTCTCTGAACGATGCCGTCAAACTAATGCGGGGTGAACCAAAAACCGATATTACCCTGACTGTGGTACGCGAAGGTGAGAAAAAGCCACTCAAGATTACTATTACCCGGGATATTATTACCGTCAAGAGTGTAAGATACAGGACACTTGAGCCTGGCTTTGGTTATCTGCGCGTTTCGCATTTTCAGACACACACACCTGATGATGTACAGCGTGAGTTGCAAAAACTAATCGCGGAAAACAATAATAAATTAAAGGGAATGATACTCGACTTGCGCAATAACCCGGGTGGCATCTTGAGTGCTGCCGTGGCAATTTCTGATTTTTTTCTTGAGAAGGGCTTGATTGTCTATACCGAAGGACGCGTCAAAGACTCGAAATTAAAATTTAACGCCACACCGGTAGATATATTGGATAATGCGCCGATCGTTGTACTGGTAAATGGCGGCTCTGCTTCCGCCTCGGAAATTGTTGCCGGCGCGCTGCAGGATCATAAACGTGCAGTCATCATGGGTCAACAGACCTTTGGTAAAGGCTCGGTACAGACTATTCTGCCAATGGCAAACGATGCGGCACTTAAATTAACAACTGCCCGTTACTACACACCATCAGGCCGCTCTATTCAGGCCGAGGGCATCACACCGGATATTATTATCGACAAACTCAAGGTTGAAAATATTGACAACGAAATCAGCACTGTAAAAGAGGCTGATTTGAGCAGACATCTTATAAACGAAAAAGCAACCGAACAAGCCGACCTTGAAGAGAAAAAATCAGATACGAAAAAGTCCAACGACAAACCTTTGTCAGTTACAGATTATGCCTTGTATGAAGCACTGAATGTGCTCAAAGGCCTGGCTATCTTGCAATATAACGCATTGGCGAACTAGCGATATGAAGCTCCATCGAAGACGAAAAATAAATTTTCTTGTCGGCCTGCTGTTGCTTATCCCATTTGGATCGCCTTCAGCAGAGGCAATTCCTTTGCCGGCTATCAGCATCATTATTGATGACATCGGCTACCGCATGGGTGATGACTTACGTGCACTGTCACTGCCGGGTGCTGTGGCTTTTGCCATTATGCCCCACTCACCTCATGCAGAAAAAATGTCTCGCCGGGCCAACCTGCTAGGGAAAATTGTATTACTACACTTGCCAATGCAAGCTGTCGAGCAGGAACAAAACAGATTTCTTGGCCCTGGCGCGCTAACGCTGAATATGACACGTGAGGAGTTCATGCACACGCTTGATGAAAACTTTCGTTCCGTGCCGGATGCAACAGGTGTAAATAATCATATGGGCAGCCTGTTGACTCGTCATCCAGGTCATATGGAGTGGCTAATGAACTCTCTTCACAAGAATAAAAAATTCTACATAGACAGCATGACCAGCAGACAAAGTATCGTTAGCAAGATTGCACGTGAAAAGAAAGTTCCTTATATGCAACGGGACATCTTTCTGGATAATCAGCAGGAGATACATTACATACAGGCACAGTTTAGAGAATTGATTAAAGTAGCCAGGCGTAAGGGCAGGGCTATCGCGATTGGTCATCCACATCCGGAGACCATACAGGTGCTGATGAAAGAACTGCAACAGCTGGATAAATACGGTGTGAGACTTGTTAATATCAGCGATCTGCTGTCCAGCCACTACGGAAAAACAGGCAACAGACATGCATTATTATCTAAATAAACCAAGTCGCAGCAAGCTACATATATTTCATATTTAAAAATCCCCTCACCCTAACCCTCTCCCAGAGGGAGAGGGAATTCTATAAATTATTTACCTTTACTCCTTCTCCCTTCAGGGAGAAGGCTGGGATCAACTACAGGGATGTAGTTGGTAGAGTAACGCAGGACGCCAAAGCCGAGAGGGTGTATCCAATTATAAATACGGGCCTTTGTTAATCCCGTATTGAAAGCATCAACATTAAAAAACCAACTGATCCTGCCAGCCATGACACGACCGGCGCTCCTGCTATTATTGCAGCAGTAGAACCATCATCCAGACCGTAGATGATAGCCGCACTTAACAAAGCACCCGATCCGATCACGGCGAGTACAGTTTTGCGGTTATAAGATTTCATTTCATGACGAAGATTCTTAATATCATCCGATTTGTTTTCAATCTGAATCTTGCCATCCCGCAATCGGTCAATCAGATCAATGACTTTATTGGGTAGTTCCGGCAACCGGTCCAACCAGTGAGGCAGATTATCTTTAGTTCCTCTTACCAGACCACGCAAACCCATACGCTCGCTCATCCAACGCTCTAACTGAGGTCTGGCTGCTTGCCAGAGATCCAGTTCCGGATAAAGCTGGCGACCTACCCCCTCAATATTCACTATGGTTTTTTGCAACAGCATTAGTTGCGGCAATATTTCCATATTGAAACTGCGCGCCGTCTGAAAAAGCCGTAATAACAAATCACCAAAGGATATTTCTTTCAGCGGCCGATCAAAAAGTGGCTCACAAACAGTCCGGATAGCAAATTCGAATTCGTCCACCCGTGTGCCTATCGGCACCCAACCTGATTCAACGTGCAGTCTGGCAACGCGCTGATAATCACGATTTAAGAAAGCCAGAAAATTTTCGGCCAGATAGCGCTGATCAAATTCCGTCAATGAACTCATGATGCCAAAATCGACAACCAATACACGTGCAGACTTACCATCTTCAGCTTTGCCGACAAACATGTTGCCAGGATGCATATCTGCATGAAAAAAACTGTCCCGGAATACCTGTGTGAAGAAAACTTCTACCCCGTATTCGGCCAACCATTTAAGATCTATGCCTGCTTCACGCAAGCCGCTGATATCGTTTACTGAGATGCCGGAGACCCGTTCCATGACCAGCACATTTCGCCGCGTTAAATCCCACTCCACTTCCGGCACATAATATTTTTCTTCGCCTTCAAAATTTCTTCTCAATTGTGAGGCATTCGCCGCTTCACGCATAAGATCCAGCTCTGCCAGCAGGGTTTTCTCAAACTCTCTGACAACTCCTGTGAGTCGCAGGGACTTTCCTTGTGGATAATATTGTTCAGCTTTCTCTGCCAGGAAGCGCAACAGGCCGATGTCACGTCTTATATTCTTTTCAATGCCGGGGCGTATAACCTTTACAATGATGTCCTTGCCATTTTTTAATTTTGCTGCATGCACCTGGGCTACGGACGCAGAGGCAAGTGGATTTTCGTCAAACTCCAAAAATACATCATCCAGCTTTTTATCATAAGCCTGCTCAACAATGCGGCGTGCCTCACTGCCGGGAAATGGCGGCACATTATCCTGTAACCTTGCCAATTCATTAGAAATATCTTCACTCAGCAGATCGCGTCTGGTAGACAGAATCTGGCCAAATTTTACAAACAGTGGACCAAGGTCTTCCAACGCCCTGCGGAAACGTTCCGCCCTGTTACCCTTGTCTTTACGAAACCAGTTCCACGGGAACAGAAAAAATAGATACCTGATCGGTCTGAACAAATGTGTAGCAAATATGATTTCATCAAGGCGATACCGAATAAGCACCCGTTGAATATAGAACAGTCGCAATAATTGACCGGCAGTTAACACAGCTTCAGCCCCCCGTCTCTGAGACCCGGCAGATCTTTTCGATACGTATTTTCAGCCTCTCGACATCGTCGCGCAACTCATCTATCGAAGATGAAAATTGGTCGATTTCCGCCTGATCAGGCAAAGTGTTGTTTTCAAAGCGAAGATATTCGCTTATATCCATTGCCAGTGTTGTTTTAGCTTCGATACCGAACCTCAGGGTAGTCCTCAATGCATTGCTGAATTTATGTGCAAGAGTATCGCCAAGCCAATGAGATAAATGCTCTTCCCAGTCGAAATCTATGTTCTTCATAATAGATTGTATTCGCTGGGCCAAACCAACATCGCCAATTATTTCCATGCTACCTGTAAACGTAGCTGATTCTGCCTTTGTTGCCATCAGGTATGACAGCATATCCAGGGGTGTACCACGGATTCTGACACTCACATCACCATCAAACCCGGCAAGGAACCGAAAGCCTTCATCGCCAGGGAAAACATAGAGGATGATATCCGTGTTGATAAATTCAAACGAGATAACCTTACCTGATAAAGTCGCAATCTCCCGCAAACTATCTCTATCATACGACAGCGCATAATTGATTGATTTCTCAAGCCTGGCAAAAAGTTTTTCAGTCAAGGGGGTAAGTCTCCGGTCAGTAAAATTTTCATTTGACAGGTCGGCAACCAAGCTTATTTTGTTCTGCATTCCAGCTACCGGCTTCTGTATTTTTAAAGTTTATAGCCTCTATGCACCGCAACAATACCCGCTGACAAGTTAAAATAGGATACATTGGAAAAGCCGGCCGATTCCACCATGGCTTTCAAGGTCTCCTGATCAGGATGCATACGGATTGATTCTACCAAATACTGATAACTGTCTTTATCTTTAGCGATTATCTCTCCCAACTTCGGGATGAGCTTGAGTGAATAATTATCATATATTTTCTTTAACAGCGGCAGCACGACATTCGAAAATTCCAAAATAATAATACTGCCACCATATTTAAGCTTGTCATACATGGAGGCCAGGGCCCTGGCCTTGTCTGTAACGTTTCTCAGGCCGAAAGCAATACTGACACAATCAAAGGAACAACTGGCAAACGGCAAACACTCGGCATCAGCGCGGACATAATCTATGCCGTTAATCAGGCCTTTATCGAACAGGCGGCTTCTAGCATTGGCGAGCATGCTGGCATTAATATCGCTGATAATTACACTGCCTTCGCTTCCCACCTTATCCCTGTAAAGTACTGACATATCACCTGTACCCCCAGCGACATCTAAAACACGGGCAGCACGCCTCACATGCGAAATATGCACAGCGTAACGCTTCCATAAACGATGTATACCGAATGACATCAGGTCATTCATCAAATCATAGTCTGATGCAACGGAACTAAATACATCGGTGACAAGACTGGCCTTGTGTCCCGGTGACACCCGTTTAAAACCGAAATCAGTATAACCGGCATCAATCATTGCAGCTTCCTTTCGTGTCCAGCTTGTTTCAAGGCCTGGCTATAGTCCTGCCAATAGCGTTCATAGTTTTTACCCAGATCATATAAATATTCCCAACTATAAATACCGGTATCATGGCCGTCATCAAATTTCAACTTAATAGCATAGTGTCCAATCGGTTCAATCTCGGCAATATTGACATCCTCTTTACCTGTCTGCAAAACTTGCTGGCCTGGACCATGGCCTTTAACTTCTGCCGATGGAGAATACACTCTGAGAAACTCGCAGCTCAGCTCAAAATTTGAACCGTCATCGAACTCGATCAGAAGAAGACGTGATTTACTATGTAAATTAATGGAAACAGGATGTGGTGTCTTATCAGTCATTTTTGCGTTACCCATATCTCGTTACTCATGTCCCGGGGTTCATAACATGGCCAGCGAGCCACGCCCCCTTGTGACGAGTCCCGTTATAGAATATATCTCGTTAGATCATCATCCTGTATCAATTTATCAAGGTGTTCGGCAACGTATTTCGCATCGACAATAAATTGTTCGCCGGCTTTATCCGGCGCTTCAAATGATAGCGTTTCGAGCAACCGCTCCATAACCGTATACAAACGTCTTGCACCTATGTTTTCCGTTGCTTCATTGACATGCCATGCAATCTCTGCAACCTTTGCAATGCCATCATCAGTGAATTCCAATTTGACTTTTTCCGTCTCCATAAGTGCTGTATATTGCTCTGTTAGCGAGGCATCGGGTTCAGTCAGAATGCGCTTAAAATCCTCGACACTCAAGGCATCAAGCTCTACACGAATGGGTAAACGCCCCTGTAATTCAGGAATTAAATCAGATGGCTTGGCAAGATGAAAAGCGCCAGAGGCAATAAACAGGATATGATCTGTTCTGACCATACCGTACTTTGTTGATACAGTACATCCTTCAACCAGTGGCAACAGATCCCGCTGCACACCCTCTCGAGATATATCAGGGCCACTTGATTCGCTTCGACCGGTTACTTTGTCGATCTCGTCCAGAAACACCAGACCATTTTGCTCCAGATTATCCAAAGCACGCAGTTTTATTTCATCTTCATTGATCATCTTGGCTGCTTCTTCTTCGCCGAGCAGCACCAATGCTTCCTTGACTTTTAATTTTCGTACACGTTTCTTGCCGCCGCCAATATTTTGGAACAAACCCTGTAACTGATTGGTCATTTCCTCCATGCCGGGTGGAGCCATGATCTCAACGCCTATCACAGGACTGCTGATCTCGATCTCTATTTCCTTATCCGCCAGTTTCCCGGCCCGTAACATGTCACGAAATTTTTCACGTGTAGTATTAACCTGGCTTTCTTGTTCCTCACCAAATGTGTCCGGTGCCGGCAATATT
>JADFPU010000227.1 GCA_022562175.1 Pseudomonadota bacterium
TGGCTCATGACTTCAGGGATGGCCAGTGGCAGTGTGCCGGCATGCGCCGGCTGTGTTGCACAACTGACCAGTCCGGCGCCTACCCTGGCAGCGGCCGCGCTGGCCATCATCACCGCACCGACAAAACCTGTATCCCCGCCAATCAGCAGAACGTGTCCATAGTGACCTTTGTGTGAGCTGCGTGAGCGTCTCGGCAGCAATCTGTTTAATTGCGCAAGCTCCATTCTCTGTGCAGAACTGGCAACAGCATGGTACACGTCAGGCGGCACATCAAGATCTGAAAACAGGATCTTGCCACTGTATGCTGCTGCCTCACCGCTAAACAAACCTTGTTTTAACCCGATAAATGTAATCGTTACATCAGCCCTGATCGCTGATCCCATCGGACAACCGCTATCGGCATTCAGACCGGAAGGGATATCTATCGCCAGCACGTCTTTGCCTGATGCATTAATCGCCTCAATGGCCTGTTTAAATTCACCACTGACTTGACGGTCGATGCCCGTCCCCAGCAGGGCATCGACAATCACATCCGCCCCAGCCAGTAAATCTGCTGTAAAGGCTTCGCAACTCACACCCTGTGCAAGAAGCTTGTCGGCAGCCGTCCTCGCATCACCTTTTAGCGTTGCAGGTTGATGAGTCGTCAAGACACGCACGCTGCAATGATGTTCGGCGGCAAGTCTGGCAAGGATATAACCATCACCGGCATTATTGCCGCCGCCACACAGCACAACGATGTTGTTTGCCGCGGGCCAGCTTGTCTGCAGCACGTCCCATGCCGCCAGTCCGGCACGTTCCATCAGGCTGATGCCGGCAATGCCGTGTTGTTCAATAGCGATGCGATCCAGCTCGCGGACATCTTCAGCCCGATACAGGTTTGTTGGCAAAGTTAGCATTGGTTATCAGGAAACACTCAAATATTGAAGTACTGTTCCCGGTAGAATTTTAACTCGTTGATGGAATCCCAGATATCTTCCAGCGCAACATGCCTGGATTCTTTCTGGAACTGTTGACCAGCAGGCGCCCACTTGCTGATAAGTATTTTGAGGGTACTGACGTCCAGATTACGATAATGAAAATAGGCTTCCAGCCCCGGCATCAGACGGGCCATGAAGCGTCTGTCCTGGCAGATACTGTTGCCGCACATCGGCGATGCATTGGCCGGAATGAACTTTTGCAGGAATTCCAGGGTCATACGTTCAGCATCCGAGCTTGTGTATTGACTGTTTCGTATGCGTTCGATAAGACCTGTCTGGCTATGTGTTTTACTGTTCCACTCATCCATCGCAGCGATCGTGCTATCGTCCATGTGTATCGCAACAACCGGTCCTTGCGCCAGGATATTGAGCTGACTATCGGTGATAATAGTTGCGATTTCAATAATATAATCATTCATCGTGTCAAGACCGGTCATTTCGAGATCGATCCAGACAAGATTTTCTGCTGATTGTGTCATAGCTGATATATAGTGATATAAAAGTAAATGATTATTCTAACTTTTAATTGAAGTTGCTGTGAAACACAACTCAAACTGTGAAAAAACTTCTTGAATAATGGTGTAATAACACAATGAATGCTTTAACAATTATTTTCCTGCTGGCAATTTTTCTGAGTGTGTCGGTGCAGTGCTATCTGAGCCAACGCCACATCGCTCATATCCGCGCCCACCGTGGTGAAGTCCCTGCGGCGTTTCGTGACAAGATCCCGTTGGAGGCCCACCAGAAAGCCGCTGATTACACCCGTGCAAAGGTCAGGACCGGACTGCTTGAACTTTTTATAGGTATGTTTCTGCTCATTGCATGGACCCTGCTGGGGGGTTTGCAATATCTTGATAGTCACTGGCAAGCATTTGCTTTAACGGAAATCTGGACAGGCGTCGGCTTCATCCTGTGCATGGTACTGATCACATCCATTATCGATATCCCCATGTCAATTTACCGGACATTCGGCCTGGAACAAAGGTTCGGCTTTAATAAAATGACAGTTAAAACCTTCATCACCGATCTGCTCAAGAACAGTTCATTACTACTTCTGATCGGCACACCTATGATAATCCTGGTACTGTGGATCATGACCAGTGCAGGTTCTTTATGGTGGCTGTATGTCTGGGCAACCTGGTTAAGTTTCAGCTTGTTCATGATGTGGGCCCACCCTGCCTTTATCGCGCCCATGTTCAATAAGTTCAGCCCTCTGCAAGATGAAAAATTACGTGATCGGATAGAGAAACTGTTATCACGTAACGGATTTGTCAGTAAGGGAATTTACGTTATGGATGGTTCGGCCCGTTCTGCACATGGCAACGCCTATTTCACCGGGCTGGGAGCGAACAAGCGCATTGTATTCTTTGACACCCTCATCGATGAGCTCTCGCACGAGGAAATCGAGGCCGTACTCGCGCACGAACTGGGCCATTTTAAATGTAACCATATCAGCAAACGTATCGCTATGCTGGCTGCGACATTTTTTATCGGCCTGGCAATACTCGGCTGGCTGATTGAAATGCCCTGGTTCTATCAAGGCCTGGGGGTGCAGACAGCTTCGACCTATATGGCGCTTAGCCTGTTTGTAATGGTGTCTCCCGTGTTCAGTTTTTTCCTGCAGCCGTTATTTTCCTATATCTCCCGTCAGCATGAATTCGAAGCGGACGATTTCGCCGCCAGTCAAGCCCACGCTGACAAACTCATTCAGGCCCTGGTCAAACTCTACAAGGAAAATGCAAATACCCTGACACCGGATCCGCAGTTTTCAGCTTTTCATGATTCACATCCACCGGCGCCCATCAGGATTAAACACTTGTCTGAAAAACTGGCCTGATACCTGTCGATGCATTTTATTACGTCTCTCTGAGAAGGGCTAGATATCACGCCTGCCGGCCAGCGCATGCGACAGGGTATTGCTGTCGACATACTCCAACTCGCCACCCATCGGCACACCATGGGCGATGCGGGTCACCCGCATGGCTCTCTTCCTGACCATTTCACCGATGAAGTGTGCCGTCGCTTCACCTTCAACAGTCGAATTCGTCGCCAGGATAACCTCCTGTGTTTCACCTTCATCGAGTAAGGCCGCCAGTTTATCGAGCCCCAGATCGCCAGGACCAATACCGTCAAGTGGCGAAAGATGGCCCATCAACACAAAATACACACCTTGATAACCGGCCTCCTCCACCGCATACACATCAGCAGGGGTTTCCACGACACATAATAACGTTCTGTCACGCTTGTAACTTTTGCATATTCCGCAAATATCATCCTCGCTGAATGTCCGGCAACGCTGACAATGACCGATATCATCCATTGCCTCAAGCAAGGATGTTGACAATTTACGGCCGCCATCACGATCGCGTTGCAGCAGATGGTAGGCAATGCGTTGTGCCGATTTCTTGCCTATGCCCGGCATACAACGCAGTGAATCGATGAGTTTGTTAAGGAGTGAAGAATCAGACATTGTTGTAAACAGAAGCTCGGCGGCTCATTTGTAATGATATTACAAGCCCATCGCCAATCGATTTGACAGCCATTTAGAAAGGTAACTTTATGCCGGCCGGAAGATTAAAACCTGCTGTCAGACCCGACATTTTTTCCTTACTCATCTTGTCGATACGCTTGTTTGCGTCATTGATAGCGGCCGCGATCAAATCCTCCAGCATTTCCTTGTCATCACCGATGGCGCTATCTTCAATCTCTACACGTTTTACTCCATGATTACCGTTCATCACTACTTTCACCATGCCTGCACCGGACTCGCCGGTAACTTCCATCGCAGCAATTTCTTGCTGCGCCTTCTGTAAATTTTCCTGCATCTGTTGGGCCTGCTTCATCATACTGCCTAAACCGCTTTTCATAGACTACACCCTTTTATGTTACTGTTACTGTGATTGTATTGAATCTTCTCTTAACGTTGCGCCAAATGTTTCCTCTATAGATTTGACGTTGACATCTTGCTGAAATGCACTCACTGCATTTTCATGCTT
>JADFPU010000228.1 GCA_022562175.1 Pseudomonadota bacterium
TTGTGTCTGCAGCAGAGCGTGAGACACCGGACAGATACGTGTTTATATTTACCCGTGTAGTTGAAAATTCACCATCTATCACTTCCAGTCTTATACGAAACAGGCGTTATGTCTTTACAGAAAGTGCCGGGATAGGTTATTACTTTCCTGCCATGGGTGAGTTTGAGGAATATTATTCCGGTCTTTCAAAAAAATTTCGTGGTAATCTGCGCCGGGCTGAAAATCAACTTAAGGAAAGGACCAATCTGAAGACGGTTATTCTGGAAGGCGCGGATGCAACAGCCGCGTTGCTGGCCAGTTTTATACCGATTGAAGCATCAGGATGGAAAGGTAGTACTGGTTCAGCAATTGGTGAATCAACTGAACTGACAGACTTCTATACAACATTGACTGAACGCCTGTCCTCTTCCGGTATGTTACGATGGGAGTTCTTGTATGGAGATGGGCAGTTGATTGCCGCAAATCTTTCAGTGCGATTCGGTGCTATAGCTGTGATCTGGAAGCTTGGTTATGATGAAGATTTTCGCAAATATTCTACCGGTAGCTTGCTATTTAAATACGTCCTTGAACGCGCATTTGCGGATGAAGGAATAGAAGAATTCAACTTAATGAGCGATACTACCTGGCAGACTAACTGGGCCCCCTGTCACAGTAACTATTTTAATCTCTATCTTTATCCGCGCTCGCTAATATCGCTACTGTTTGGTTATTTACCACGCCTGGCAAAAGAGAACTTGCGTAAACACCCGGTGTTATTGCGACTCGCGCGTGCGTTAAAATGGGTCATGGGCAAGGCCTGAGGCTTGTTCATAGTGCAGTTGTCAACTAAATCCGGGTGACTGACCATACGGATTCATACTTATAATTATAAATTGATGATAAAATAACCTGGTTTTTACCATTGATGGTTATGGTGGTTGTCATTTCAAGCCATTATCTTAAATATTGTAATAAGAAGTTTTACGATTGCCCATACCATAGGAGGCTCTTCCAATGGGCCAAAAGAAATCAGATAAACAGACACTGTTAATTATAGAAGATGATACTGGTCTACAGAAGCAACTAAAGTGGTCATTTGATACATATGACGTCTTCGTTGCGGGTGAACGTGAGGAAGCCGTGGCACTGCTCCGCGAAGAACAGCCTCCTGTAGTCACGCTCGACCTCGGCCTGCCTCCCGATACGGCCAATGCCAGTGAAGGGCTTGCCGCACTTGAACAGATCCTGGCAACTGAGCCCGATACAAAGGTGATTGTCGTTACTGGGAATGACGAACATGAAAATGCCCTGAAATCTATCAATCTGGGCGCCTATGATTTCTATCAAAAACCGATTGAACCGGAAATTTTAGGATTAATTATAGAGCGCGCGTTTAAATTGTACGCACTCGAACAGGAAAACAAGAAGTTACTGGACAAACAGAGTAAAACCCCGGTGCAAGGTATTATTGCATCAAGTCCACAGATGCTTAATGTTTGTGAAACGATTACCAATATTGCACCTGCAGATGTTTCTGTACTATTGCTCGGCGAGAGTGGTACCGGTAAGGAACTCCTGGCGAGGGCAGTGCATTACATGGGTACCAGAAACGAAGGCGCTTTCATTACTATAAATTGTGCTGCAATCCCGGAAAATCTGCTTGAGAGCGAATTATTCGGTTATGAAAAGGGTGCGTTTACTGGCGCTGCAAAGCAGACACGGGGGAAAATAGAATACGCAGATGGCGGGACATTATTTCTTGATGAAATCGGTGATCTGCCATTGGCATTGCAGGCAAAATTACTACGATTCTTGCAGGAACGCGTCATCGAACGTGTTGGCGGCCGCAAGGAGATCCCGGTCGACTTGCGGATAGTATGTGCGACACACGAAGATCTGGTTGGAAAAATAAAATCCGGCGAATTCAGGGAAGACCTTTACTATCGGATCAGTGAGATCACGATTAATATTCCACCGTTACGTGACAGGGCAGATGACGCTGTGTTACTGGCAAATCATTTCCTGAATCTTTACCGAGGGCCGTCTCAGGGAAGGAAGGCACAACGTTTCAGTAAGACTGCACTATCTGCAATTCAGGGCTATAGTTGGCCAGGTAATGCCCGTGAGCTGGAAAATGCAATAAAACGTGCTGTTGTCTTGGCTGAATCAGTCCAGATTGAAATTAATGATTTGGGTCTCACAGATTCGATCGCTATAGATGATGGCTATTTAGACTTAAAATCTGCACGAAAGAGGGCCGAAAAAGAAGCTATTGAAAAAGTATTGATTTCCTGTAATGGAAAGATTATGCAGGCGGCTAAAATTCTTGGGGTCACAAGACCAACCTTATACAGTTTAGTCGAGCGATATGGGTTAAAAAATAAGGCCTGATGCTCTTGTTTTAACTTCAGATATATGATTTAGACAGAAATTTAACGTATTATTTTTAACTTGTTGATATTAAAAAGTAAATATTGTGTGTAAAAAGAGCGCAAGCTGATGTCGAAAAATTTTACATTAAAAAATAATACTATTTGAGCACTCTAAATATTTATAACACATTGATTTATAAAAATATTTTATTTGAAAAGAGTAAATGCTTGGAAAATGGCTTCAAAAACATGATTTTTATTGTAAAGTTTTCTTTACAAATTGAGCACCCCGATAAAGCAAAATAATGCATAACCATTTGAAATATATATAATATTTATATTTGGCATGGAGGTTGCTATGTAATAGGGGCGAATGTAATGAAAATTGTTTAATTGAGAGGAATACTAGCTATGAAAATATTGAAAAAGATCTTGGCAATCGGAACACTGGGATTATTCAGCATTGCAGTTCAGGCAACGCCGTTAACAATCACGTTCTCCGATCCGGATGGGGGTGTCGATCTGACAATTACAGATAATGGTGTCGGCGATACAGATGCAACTGTCGGTATTATCAGTATTATTGGAGGTACCACTTTTGGTGAAGACTGGAAAATTTTAGTTAGTGCTAGTGGTACAGCTTCAGTTACGGGCACAGAGGGTGAATTTTCAGCCTCTGGAATCAGACTCCGAGGTACAGGCGTATTGTTCATTACCGTGACAGGTGAGTTATCCTTTGCAGAGGGCAATCTACTGACCACCGATCTCATTAGCACAATGGCCTCTGACAGACTTGGTGACACCCTGACCTTTGATTTCGATATCGGTACAGAACTTGATTTCCTCCCCGGATTCTTTACAGGAGCAGGGGGATTTAAAACTGTTTCGGGTGAAGTTGCCTTGACTAACCCGATATCTATTACCTATAACATCAAGTTGGATCACGGGACAAATGATCCCACAAGCACAACGGTGTCTAAGGGCATAACATCATTCACCGCCAGCACATTTGTTGACGTACCGGAACCTGCTTCATTAGCAATAATGGGCCTGGGTCTGCTCGGTTTGGCTGGTCTGGCTCGCAGGCGTCACCCAGCCATAAGCCACAAGTTGGACAGATGAAAACGTCGCGTGTTAGCAAAAGCTGGAGTAACATATTCTTATTCCAGTTATTGTGAACCATAGCTAGTTAGTTCCAGACAAAAAACCCGCTCCATAAAGGAGCGGGTTTTTTATTGGTGCGCCAGGCATGGCGCGAAGCGCCAAAGACAGGCGCTTGTTGTTTATGATGTAATGTAAGCAATCGACTTGGAGGTGAGAGTCCTCTGTGGACCCGGTAAGGGGAACCACTAGCGGAACCGCAAGGGTAGCCACCGTGAGGTGATATCTGAAGGAAGCGGTATGCAAAGCACTGATCCGACGAACAGGAATCGCATACGAGGCGTTTAATTGGGGCGAGGAGGCCAATAACTCTAAAGCCCGATACTTACACGGAGCGGTTAAACGTAGATGCGGCGGGTATAAGTGTGAAGGTCGCGCGCATTACCCTGGGAGGTCTGTGTATCTGCCTTGTGCTAGTGACATCTGGAGGTGTTGTG
>JADFPU010000229.1 GCA_022562175.1 Pseudomonadota bacterium
GTAATTTTTTAAATAAAAATCCCCGCCGCAAGCGGTCGGGGTATTAGCACCGTCATGCTGGACTTGTTCCAGCATCCAGTAAAATAATGCACCGCTGTAAGCGGACTTTATCTGACTGGATTCCTGCCTTCGCAGGAATGACATCAGCGCGGCAAGCCGCGGGGAATGAACCCAAAGAGATTCATACGTACAAGCCCGGCGTGAAGCTCAGGCCTCAGCCGGGCCTTTAAACAAGTGTTCGACAAATAGCTGGTCCTGATTTCGGGCCACTATCAATGAGTCATTAATTACTTCTTATCGTCATCAACTTCCTCAAACTCTGCGTCGACAACGTTTTCTGCACCACCACTGTCATCATCGCCAGCCTGTTCTGTTCCACTGCCCGAGGCGGCTTGTGCCTGCTCCTGCTCGCTGGCCTGTTGATAAGCACGCTCTGCAAGCTTGCCTGCAACCTCGGTAAGTTTCTTGGCCTTCTCTTCAATTAAATCCTTATTATCGCCTTTAATGGCTTCTTCCACTTCTGCAATCGCTGCCTCGATGTCTTTTTTCTCCTGCTCTTCAACCTTTTCGCCAAGCTCATCGATAGACTTTCTACTGGCATACACAAGGTTTTCAGCCATGTTACGCGCTTCAATCAATTCCTTCAGCTTGCGGTCCTCTTCGGCATGGACTTCTGCATCCTTGACCATTTGTTCAACCTCTTCAGAGGACAGGCCGCTGGAGGCCTTGATGATAATGGATTGCTTTTTCCCCGTCGCCTTGTCCTTGGCTGAAACATCAAGGATACCATTGGCATCGATATTAAATGCCACATCGATCTGCGGTATACCGCGCCTGGCCGGTGGTATGTCACTCAGATCAAACCGGCCCAGAGACTTATTACCGGATGCCACATCACGCTCACCCTGCAGCACATGTACAGTAACCGCTGTCTGGTTGTCCTCAGCGGTGGAAAAAGTCTGATTGGCCTTGGTAGGAATTGTTGTATTCTTGTCTATCAGTTTGGTCATGACACCGCCCAGGGTCTCAATCCCCAATGACAATGGCGTGACATCCAGCAATAATACATCTTTAACATCACCACCGAGGACACCGGCCTGGATGGCAGCACCGGCCGCAACGGCTTCGTCCGCATTCACATCCTTACGCGCTTCTTTTTTAAAAAATTCCTTTACTGTGTCTTGTACCTTCGGCATCCGGGTTTGCCCGCCGACCAGGATAACATCATCTATTTTGGCGGTAGTCAATCCGGCATCGTCAAGTGCTGTCTGACAGGGGCCAATCGTCCGTTCAATCAATTCCGCAACCAGAGATTCCAGCTTGGCACGTGATAATTTAATATTAAGGTGCTTCGGACCGCTGGCATCCGCAGTGATATATGGCAGATTTATTTCCGTTTGCTGACTCGATGACAGTTCTATCTTTGCCTTCTCAGCCGCTTCTTTCAAGCGCTGCAAGGCCAACGGATCATTATGTAGATCGACGGCTTGATCCTTCTTGAATTCATCACAAAGAAAATCAATGATGCGTAAGTCAAAATCCTCGCCACCCAGGAAGGTATCTCCGTTGGTGGAGAGTACTTCAAACTGGTGCTCGCCATCGACCTCAGCGATCTCAATAATAGAGATATCGAATGTCCCGCCACCCAGGTCATATACCGCTATTGTGGCATCGCCATGCTTCTTGTCCATGCCATAAGCAAGTGCCGCAGCGGTCGGCTCGTTGATGATGCGACGCACCTCAAGACCGGCAATACGTCCTGCATCCTTGGTCGCCTGGCGTTGCGAGTCATTAAAGTAAGCAGGTACCGTTATCACAGCTTCGTTGATTTCTTCGCCAAGATAATCTTCTGCGGTCTTCTTCATCTTCATTAGCACACGTGCTGAAATTTCCGGCGGCGCTAACTTCTTGTTACCGATTTCGACCCAGGCATCGCCATTATCGGCTTTGCTGATCTTGTAGGGAACCATGTGGATATCTTTCTGTACCACATCGTCTTCAAAGCGGCGTCCAATCAGACGTTTAACCGCAAACAGGGTATTAGTCGGGTTGGTCACTGATTGGCGCTTTGCAGACATACCGACCAGGACTTCATCGTCTTGGGTAAAGGCCACAACGGAGGGCGTGGTTCTGCCACCTTCGCTATTTTCAATGATTTTTGGCTGCCCGCCTTCAAGTACTGCGACACATGAATTGGTCGTGCCGAGATCAATGCCGATTATCTTACCCATGGTTCTTGTCTCCAAAATTCCTAACTAACTAATGATTAAAGAAAAATTATGATATCTACGGTTGTAAGGTATATTTGGGCAAGGCCCGGTAAATTCAAGCCCATCACAGCTGGAAATTAATACACACGGTTTTTTGCTGAATTGCCGCATCAATTTGCAGCCCATGCAGGCGAATCAGGCATTCTTATCTCGCGATACAACCACCATCGCAGGCCTGACCAACCTGCCATTCAACTCATAGCCCTTCTGTATCACTGTAATCACAGTCCCCGGCTCCGCATCATCGACTTCCTGCATGGAGATTGCCTCATGTTTTTCCGGATCAAACTTCTCGCCTTCTGCCTCAACCACCGAAACACCAAATTTCTGCATGACATCAAGAAATTTTTTCAAGGTAAGATCCATGCCCTGTTTCAGGCTATCGGTATCCTCAGCAGTATCTGTGGCAAACAAACCCAGTTCCAGACTATCGATCACGGGCAACAGTTCTTTTGTGAACTTATCCAGCGCATATTTATGCGCGTTTTCCATATCACGCGCGGTACGCTTACGCAGATTCTCCATTTCGGCCTGGGCCAACAGCGCTTTTTCCAGGTTTTCCTTGACCTGCTGCTGCAGATTCTCATTTTCCTGTCTAAGGGCGTCTTCCACAGAGGCCTCTGCAAGCGGCTCTTCAATCTCAGGCTGTTGTTCCGGAGTTGCCTCAGCTGACTGTTCAGCTTCGACATCCTGAACTTCCTCACCTTCTATGATTTTATCAGTTTGATTTTCTTTCTGTTCTGCAGCCATGAGCTCCCTCGATCCGATTAATATTCTGATGATAAGAAGAAACCATCGTATTGAAAATACGATGTGGCTAGGAGATGGGGACTAGTTAGATGAATTCAAGACCGTCCCCAACATTTTTGCGGTGATATCAACGATGGGAATAACTTTCTCGTAATTCATCCGCGTGGGCCCGAGCACACCCAGTACTCCGAGGATCTGGCCATCAACTTCATAAGGTGATGTGACAATACTGCATTCACCCAATACGTCATAACCTGATTCCTCACCGATAAATATCTGCACACCCCTGGCGTGGATAGACTGCTCCAGCAAGTGCAGAATATCGCGCTTGCGGTTAAAACTGTCAAATATTTTCTTCAATGTCTCGACATTGCACAACTCAGCCACATCCATCAGGTTGGTTTGCCCGGCCAGGACATAGTCATCTTTTATCTCGGTCTGGATAATGGCCTTTTGCGCCATCTCAATGGCCGTTTGCATAAGCTCGCTGACATCTTCTTTCATTCCTTGCAACTCCTTCAAGATTTCCGCGCGCACAGTCTGCAAATCCTTGCCGGAATATAGAGAATTAACATAGTTTGATGACTGCTGTAACTCAGCTTGTGTGTAGCGACGCGCCGTCTGGATAATCCTGTTTTGAATCTCCTGATCACTGACAACCAGGATAACCAGTACCCGATTATCAGACAATGATACAAATTCAACATGTTGCAATTCCTGATGCTCAGCACGTGGCAGCATAACGATACCGGCAAGCTTGGTTATATCAGACAGCAATGAGGATGTCCGTTTCATCAAATCGTGTACATTGCCTTCGATATCCATCTCACTGACTATCCTCTCTATCTGTGCCGCATCAAGTTTATCCACGCG
>JADFPU010000230.1 GCA_022562175.1 Pseudomonadota bacterium
ATCGGTGAGCAGGAATGGGCTAAAGAAAGCCTGTTTGAGACAGATTTGCCAGCGCTGGTTGGTGCAAGTAAACAAAAATTCGAATTTTAAAATCCTTATATGAAAAGTATTACATCTGTACAATACTGAATACGCTAGTCTCTCTAAATAAGTGTACCGACACATGTACATATAAGAACTGTTTGTCATACCGGGCTCTAGCCAGTATGGCCACCATAGTCTCACATATTTGGATAATTCGGCCCGCCGCCGCCCTCCGGGGGCAGCCAAATAATATTCTGAGCAGGATCCTTGATGTCACAGGCCTTGCAGTGCACACAATTCTGTGCATTTATTTGCAGACTTGGCTGCCCCTGTTGTTGCACTATTTCATAGACACCTGCAGGGCAATAGCGTTGCTCAGGGGCCGCATAGGTTGGCAGATTAAACTGGATAGGCACATTTTCATCTTTCAATGTGAGATGACAAGGTTGATCTTCTTCATGATTGGTGTTCGATACGAATACGGAGGAGAGTTTATCGAAACTGATGACGCCATCGGCCCTGGCATATTCAATCTGCTCGCATTCGGCAGCAGGTTTTAATGACTTATGATCAGCCTGACGATCATGCAGTGTGATCGGTAGCTTGCCTCGAAAAATTGTCTGATCGATGTAATTAAATACTGCACCACCGAACAGACCGAAATTATGCAGGGCAGGGCCGAAATTACGTGATCGGTACAGCTCATCATAGGCCCAGGAATGGCGGAAATCCTCATTAAATTTCAACAGATCTGTGCCACCTTCATCACCCTTGGCAAGACTTTCAAACAAGGTTTCAGCCGCGACCATGCCGCATTTCATTGCAGTATGTGCGCCTTTAATCTTGGCGAAATTGAGTGTGCCCGCATCGCAGCCAATCAGCAGGCCACCTGGAAAACTCATTGTCGGCAGCGAGTTCAGGCCGCCTTTGCTAAGCGCACGTGCGCCATAAGCGATGCGCTTAGCACCCTGCAGTGTTGCTAATATGAGTGGGTGGTGTTTCAGGCGCTGGAATTCATCATACGGACTCAAATACGGATTTGAATAATTGAGATCGACTATCAGGCCCACTGACACCTGATTATTTTCCTGGTGGTACAGAAAAAATCCTCCTGATGCCCCACCAGTCAACGGCCAACCCGCGCCATGCACGACCAGCCCCGGCCGGTGCTTTGCCGCTTCAATTTGCCACAACTCCTTGATGCCCAGACCAAAATGCTGAGGATCAGCATGCTTCGCCAAATCAAATTTTTCAATCAGCTGTTTGCCGAGATGCCCCCGACTACCTTCAGCAAAAACAGTATATTTGCCAAGCAATGCCATACCCGGCTCATAGGAGTCCTTATGCTCACCTGTGGCGGAAATCCCCATATCCCCGGTTGCCACCCCCTTAATACAACCAGCTTCGTTATACAGCAGCTCAGCTGCCGCAAAACCGGAGAAAATATCCACGCCAAGTCCTTCTGCCTGCTCAGCCAGCCAGCGACAGACATTGGCAAGACTGACGATATAATTCCCCTTGTTATGCATGCTGGCCGGCACCAGGAAACCAGGTGTCTTGATCGACGAATCCGGCCCCGTCAGAAAGTAGACCTGATCCGTCGTAACCGGGGTATTTAATGGTGCGCCCTGTGCCTGCCAATCGGGCAATAATTCATCCATGGCTCGGGGTTCTATCACCGCACCGGATAGGATATGTGCGCCGACTTCCGATGCCTTTTCCAGCACACAAACGCTTAACTCATGACCACTATCGATCGCCAACTGGCGTAAACGAATAGCACTGGCCAGCCCGGCAGGCCCGGCACCGACTATCACAACATCGTATTGCATGGATTCGCGTTGCATATCATCTACCTCAATTCATACCGGTGCGTTTTAGTCCGCTGACAGGACAATGTAAATGACTAAATAAGTGTATGGATTAGGTTGCCGTCATTCCGGCCGGCCGGGCATAAACTCCAGCCGGAATCCAGTCTAACAAATGACCCGCCTGAATGGCGGTCTTTGTACACTAGTTAGTAATTGATGATGGGTGAATGCTGAAGAGCGCTACTATAACTAAAACCTACTACTTATAACCAGTGACCAAAAATCAGCATTACCTGCGACGTCGTTTCAGACTCTCTTCAAGATTCTTTTTACGGCTCTTCTCGCTTTTTACATAGGCGATCCATTGTGTCGCTGTCTTTCTACTTCTTTTATCCGATTTCGCAGCACCAAACGCCTTCGCGGAGGCATCGAATTTCTGTAATTCGAAAAGCGCCATCCCCAACATGACATTCGCCTGATCCTTGCGCTTTATGCCGCCTTTTGACAAACCTGTTCTCAGCGCACCAATAGCGTCACCGTAGCGATCCAGGTTAATGTAAGCCTGTGCAAGTCTCACATCCAGATCACCGTCTTTGGAGAGCTTTGCCGCCTGTTTAAGAGGTGAGATGGACTTTTTACTTTCCTGTGCCTGCAACCAGGCCTGTGATAACAGGCGCAGATTTCTGATTTCCTTCTTTATCTTGCCCTCTTTTATGCCTTTCTCCAGCACTTTTGCTGCTTTGTACGGGGCCTCATGCAGCAGATAAAGGTTGGCCAGGTTTAATTGTTGATTGCCTCTGGGCAAATCACCGTGCTCATAAAGCATTTCAAAGATGGACATCTGTTTCTTCAGTTGCTTCAGTTCCGAATATACGCCGCCCATGGTCAGCCAGTATTCTGTTTTCGGGTAGAGGTCGACCAATTCCTTCAACACCCCTATCATATTTTTGTAGTCATCGAGATTGAAATAATTCACCCGTATCAACAGCAACAGACTTTCTCTGGGTTTATTGCCACGTTTTTTCACTAAATCATAGGCAGTCTTCAAGGGTACTAAAGATTGCCGGTACTTCTCCATTTGATAATAGCCCTGCCCCAGCAGCATGTAAGCATTTTCAGTCGGCTTATCGGTCCGTGCAAACCATTTTTTGATAGTCGCTACAGCATTCTTGTACTCCTCCAGGATGAAATACAACTGAGCCAAGGTGTAATAAGAATTCAGTTCCAGTGCTTCCGGCAGATCAGGTTGCTGCAAGACTTTCACATAGGAAGCTATAGCATCCTGGTACTTCTCCATCGTGAAGTAGGTGTATGCAAAATAATTATAAATCTGGGCCTTTTCATAAGGAGAAAGCCTCTTTTGCAACTCAAGCTCACGCAGTAAGGCCAGACCTTTAGTATAATTATCTGCCTCGATCTGCTCCTGTGCTTCGGTAAGTTTGTTGTAGACCCTTTCACTCATCGCGGGAGTTTTCTTTGTTGCCCTTTTCTGCCCGGCTTTTTTATTTCCGCTACTGCTGTCTTTGTCACCATAACCCTGTGCAATTGTTTGCGAAGGAAAAACGCAGATCACTACAGACAGACATATAACAGGCAGAATTTTTAGAATGGCATTAACAGCTTTTGTTATAAAATTAACATTTGTGTTATTCATCATGTATCTGCCGTCAATCTTCTATCAGAAATGTTATCTTGTTTTTCACACCGGGGACTTCGATCGGCTGCCCGTCAACTATCCTTGGCTTATACTTGAATTTGGTCGCTGCCCGCAAGGCCGCCCTGTCAAATATGCCCCTGGGTTTAGATTCAACTATCACATGATCCCGTGTCGTTCCCTGCCTGGTCACAGTAAACATAACGATCACATAACCCTCAATACCTCTTGTCAAAGCCCGCCGTGGATACATGGGTTGCACCTTGACGATCGGTAGATAATCACCATCACTTGGCGACAGTCCAAACCCTGAAGCAGACAGATCAATTCGAGTGTTAATCGATACGGCTGTAACGGCCACTGCCTGCGCATCGGGTGTTATATTGTCCAATGCGGGTGGTG
>JADFPU010000231.1 GCA_022562175.1 Pseudomonadota bacterium
ATCATAACAATCGCAGGCTTGCCCATTACTGTCGCAGCACTGAACGGTGGTTCAGGTGCCATTTCAATATTTGCCACGTCACTTAAATAGATATTCACACCCTGTTCACGCGCCAGGATGACTTTACCAAGGTCCGTTGCGTTAATTGGCTGACCAACTGTGATTAACGTAAAGCGTTGATTACTGTTTTCGATAAATCCTGCGCCTCTGATGCCCGTTGCATCCCGTGCAGCTTCAATCACATCATTAATACCCAAATGTAAATACATAAGTTTCACAGGGTCTATCTGGATCTGTAACTGACGTATCCCGCCGCCAAAAACATTGACATCCGCAACACCCGGCACACTTAACAAGCGCGGAACTACAGTCCAGTCAGCGATTTCACGAAGTTCCATCATACTGCGCACTTCACTGTCTATGCCGATGGTGAGGATGGTTGCTGAAGAAGAAGCCAATGGTGCGATGACAGGCTGCTCAACACCATCAGGCAAGTTATTGCTAATACCAGCCAGACGTTCATTAACCAGCTGTCTGTTTTGATAAATATCACTATTATCACCAAACACAACTGTAACAATCGATAGTCCCTGTATTGATTCAGAGCGTATGTAATCCAGGTTAATAACGCCACGTATGGCATTTTCTATCTGCTGCGTGACCAGAATCTCGACCTGCTCTGCTGAAAGCCCAGGCGATTCTGTCTGGATAATTACCTGCTTCGGCGAGAATTCAGGGAAAATATCAAGACCTGCACGAGGCAGTTGATAAGCACCATAGCTCAGCAACAACAAGACCAAGGCGATGACGACACCACGAAAACGTATAGAGAACCGGACAATTGCAGCTAGCATAAAATTTGTCTCTGGTCACTGGTCATTAATTGAAGTAACCGTGATTAGGGACAATGGATAAATGACTAATGACATTTCAAGGATTATCATCCTCATCAGGGATAGACCAACGAAATTCTTCTGACAACAGCATTTGCCCACCTTTAATCACGATCTGATCACCTTGTTTGACCCCTTCTTTGACAAACCAGTCATCATTGCCTTCTATATAATGCTGCAACGGTTGACGCATAAAGGTACGGGAATCCAGTTTGATATAAACCCAGGGCTTGTCGACATACCAGATTATGGCTGAATCAGGCACCGATACACCTTGTGCGGATGCCTGACCGGATGGAATCCAGGCGTCAAGATACATGCCTGTACGTAACTCGCCAGCCTGTGTATAAAAATAATAGGTTTCACCTTGCAATAAACGGTTCGTATGCGAAGCAGGAGACAGATAATATGCTTCCTGTTTATGAGCATTACTGCCACTGCGACTTATATAAATAGTATCTGTTTCTGCTGCCAAATGTTGATTCCTGGTCAATGTCAGCAGCACAAGTACTGCTTCACCCGAACGTAATTTTTTAAACATATCCGTTTCATTGATGACAGCGTTTATTATTTGATGCCCCCATCGCTGGACAGATTCAGCCCTTATATCTTCCAGTTTCTGTTTATGTGCTTGAACCCTTGTGCTGTCGGCCAACCATCTTGCATGCGCCTGCTGGAGTTGTCGCGCAGATATATTTGATGCCTCACCATGCAATAAGCGCAGTCTTTCATATTCCTGACTGGACGCCAGAAATTCAGATTCAGCGATCTTTCTGGCAGAGCGGATAAAGTTATATCCGGATCGGAACTTTAACAGGGGCTGGATATCAATGACTTCAGCAAACGCATATAACCCTGATGGCCTGAAGGTTTGTTCCAACAGAACAGTCTCAATTCCGGACTGTCGTTGCAGGTTTTCCGGTAAACGCACAACCATCCTGCCTTGCAACAGTTCAACCCTGGATGGTGCCGCATCATCGTCCTCACCCAGAGAAGAAATATCCCTGCCCTCAGTATTCTCCTGGCCCGATTCAGTTTCACTCAAAAACAAGTCACATCCGGAAACAGTGACAATGCAAATCAACAGTGAACATAAAAAATATAATACATGTTTCATAAAAAAATCAGTCATGTGTAATCGTATCTCTGGAGGAAAACAGCTTTTCCATGATCTGATGTATGTCCGGCTCAGATTCTATAGGATGTTGCAAGACATCCTCCAGCCTTTGCAAGGCCAAGAAAGCTTCAAGCTTGATATTGAACAAGGCCTGCTCAAATTTGAGTGTCTCCATATTTGATCTGATTAAAACAAGTTGATCGGTATAACCAAGTTCAAATTGTTTTTTAATCTGCATGGCTCTGCCTTGCATTTGTTCAATAATACCGCTGGATTCCCTTAAAGAATCCATTAATTTCAGATGCCGATTTTGATACTTCGTAATATCATTAATTATTTTTGTTTGCATCTGAAGAAATTGTACTTGCTTTATTTTTCTCCTGGCAAGTGCTTCAGAAATCGGCCCTTCATTGTTATTAAACAACGGTAGTACCCATGCGCCACTTAATGCCCAGATCTTGTCACCCTGATCAAACACAAACCCTGGTGACAAGCTTATATCGGGATATTGCTTTTCAATTTCCAGCTTTAGCGCCTGCTCTGCGGCGGTATACTCGAACAAGCTTCTTCTCACATCAAAACGTTCATGCAAGGCTATATCCTGCAAATGCAACACCGATATTTTTTCCGGAACGGCTGAAATATCAATATCCGAAAAAGATATATTTTCACGCGCAAACCTGGCGGCCGGCAAACCCGCCAATCCAAGTAATGTGTATAATGCATCGTCAAGCAATACTTTTTGCTTCATCATTTGCAACTTGAGCTGTTGTAGCTCAAGCCGGGTTTTGCTCACTTCAAAATTACTTGTATGGCCAAGTTCTTCACGTCGCTGTAATAAGTTAACTGCCTGGTTTAATGAATCGAATTCAGTTTGCAAAAATCCCTGCCGTTGCAGTGCTGCAAAATAATTCATAAAGGCAGAACGTAACTCACTGCGTAAATTCCATGCTGTTTCTTCCAGTTTTATTCTGGCGGCATCAATAAGTGCCCTCGCCCGCTCAGCTCTTGCCTGGCGTTTGCCTTTTCGTTCATAGACAAAATCAAATAACAGCCCTAATAGCCAAGGCGATTTTCCGCCAGCTGTATTGCTGTGATGTTCCAGCGGGATGCCGAGAACAGGGTTGGTACGTTGAGCCGCTGTCAACCCCTCAGCCTGTTTCAATTCTAATTGCGCCTGTGCAAGCCTGATGTCTGGACTAAAAAAAAATGCGCTCAGCAACAGACTGTTAAAATCCCATGCCAGGGGTGCGCCGTCAGCATAGCCATGTTCTTGCATGAATTGCCGGAATGCAGGCTGCTTGATATCTCTGGAAAGGATTTCCAGGGCTATGTTTTCCGGCTCAAGTGGCTCAGCTTGATATTGCTGCTTTGTACAGGCTGCAACCAGCATGAACACTAACAGGCCCAGGAAATATGCTGCTTTCACGTTCTGAGGATACCGTGGTATTGATAATTATTATTTAAACAAGTAAGGCTATCATGCTGTATTTATACATGTTCCTCAATAAATAATAACGATATACCCCGTATAATCCTAGTGAACTCATTTCTGTTTAGGTCTGAATTATCAAGAAGTTAGCCTTATATCAGGGTTTTGAGGCAGGCTTGAAAATTACGCTTGTAATAAAAGCCTATATCTTATATTTTGTGCCCCCAAAAAACAGAAGCCGGATTAGCTCAGCTCGGTAGAGCGCCCGCCTTGTAAGCGGATGGTCGGGAGTTCGAATCTCTCATCCGGCACCATATTTTTCAATGGGTTATGATGCCGCGCACAAGAACCAGATAGCACGGGGTAGGGAATGGGGTAGGGTTTTGCTCCACTTGTGCCGTTTCGCCCGCCAGTGACGCCCACAGCGCGACGGCCCCCAC
>JADFPU010000232.1 GCA_022562175.1 Pseudomonadota bacterium
TATTTTCCAACACATTCTCGAGCACTTGCCGAGGAGCGGTAGCTTGAGGGTTCGCCAAGCGATGGGCTCAGTACAAATTGTACTTTTGCCGAAAACGCTGAAACCATTGTCAAATTTATGTTTCGGCCCGATTTCCAGCGTACTCGTGCAATATGCGGGCTAGCAGCAGTCATCGAATAAATGGAGCTTTGCCCTGAATATTCAGGTAATTCTCCTATCGGAACATCCACTGGATCGTATTATAGTTATAGTTATTTTTATAGTTATCTTATTATCAGTGACTATTTATACACAGAATGACAACTGAAAATAGAGCGTAATATAAGGCGCTGTGTTTCTGTTATGCTATCTCTGAAAATAGCGCCAAACAATTGATGTGATATGCCCAAATAAAAAGGAATAATATGTTGACGATTAAGAGAATCTCACAGAAAACAGTGCTATGTTGCGGCTGGTTTTGTCTGTTATCCCTGCTGGCATTTGCCAGTTATGCCGACCAGATCAATATAAAATTCGCCTACATTGGCAATAACGATAACAGCGCTTTTCAGGGTGTTAGCCTGGGCCTGAACGAAGCAAACCTGCAAGGCCAGTTTCTGGGACAGGCCTATGAGCTGGATATCATATCGCTGGATAACATCAACGATGTGGATCTTTCTGCCTATATCGCCCTGTTTGTCGCGACAGATAGCGACACGTTGTCGATGTTGGGTCAAACCGCGCCAGGCCACCCGGTTTTCAACCTGATTGCTGACGACGATACGCTGCGTGAGGATTGTCTGGCCAATGTGTTGCATATCATCCCCAGTCAAAATATGAAAAATGACGCCATCGGCCAATGGCTGAAAAAGCACCCTGACGCCAGGGTCGAAGCCGCCGCCTGGCACCCTGCTTTCGTAAAATTTGCTGCCCGCGATCTGAACAAGCGGTTCCGTAAGGCGTTTGCACAGGACATGGACAGCGAGGCCTGGGCGGGCTGGGCAGCAGTGAGGATGACAGCCGATACCGTCGTCAGAGAATCCATCACCCGCCCGGATGAAATGCTCAGTTACCTGAAAACCAATCTGTCTTTCGATGGTCAAAAGGGATTAGCAATGAATTTCAGAGAAACAGGCCAGTTACGCCAGATATTACTGCTTGTCGACAGCGGCAAACTGGTTGGTGAAGCCCCGGTCAGGGGAGTCGTCAAGTCTGATAATGTGGACAGCCTGGGTATTACAGACTGCCCGAAATGAACATTACACCCATGGAGCGTTGATTCATGAAAAAAGCATTTATTGTCATAACCAGTTTACTGCTCGGTTTATCATCAGCTTTTGCTGCACAAACAAACCGTATCTTCGTCACCAATGAAAGAAGTAATACCATCAGTGTGATTAACGGCGATACCCTGGAAGTGGAAGCCAGCATTGATATCGGCGTGCGACCTCGCGGAATTGGCCTGTCGCCGGATGGCAGTGAGTTGTATATCGCTGTCAGTGAAGAAAACAAGATCGCAGTGGTCGATCCGAAAACACTGAAAATTCTTCGCAGTTTTCAGGCAGGCTCTGATCCGGAAGCATTTGCTGTACACCCGAATGGAAACATCTACATTTCCAATGAAGATGATGCAAAGGCCTCAGTATTTAATCCGCACACCGGGCAGAAGATAGCCGAGATCCAGGTGGGCCTGGAACCGGAAGGAGTCGCGATCTCGCCAGATGGATCCAAAGTGATTGTGACCAGCGAGTCAACCAACATGCTGCATGTTATAGCAGTACCCGGGCACAAGATTATTGCCAATATCCTTGTTGGAGCCAGACCACGTGCCGCTGTGTTTACCCGGGACGGCAAAATCGCCTATTCGACATCAGAGATAAGCGGTGAAGTGAAAAAGATAGATATGCAAAACTACAAGATCATCGCCAAGGTCAAGATCGCCGATGAAAGGGCAAAACCAAAAGACGTCATCCTCAGCAAAGATGAGAAGATACTCTATGTTGCCGGCGGCCGTGCCAATCAGGTCATAGTCATCAACGCGACTGACATGAAAATCATTAAAGGTATTCCTGTTGGCAAACGCGTCTGGGGCCTGGCCATTACAAAAGATGGCAAGCGCGTATTCTCTACCGATGGTGTAAGTGGCACCGTTTCAGTCATTGATACTGACAAGAATGAAGTAATCAAAACCATCACAGTAGGGAAATTCCCCTGGGGCGTCGTTATTGACGATTAAGCGCGCAGCGCGTATTTCGTGAAGCGAATCTCGTAAGAGACTAATCATCTAGCTTACAAACAACGAGGTCCGCTTCACGCTTCACGCGATCAAGCCTGAACAATATTATGCCTGATCGCCAGGCGTGTAATCTCGGCGATAGTATTGACGTTTAGTTTACTTTTGATTTGCGTGCTGTAATTAGCAACGGTCTTGTAACTTAGCGACAGGCGCTTGGCAATCTCGCTGGTATTATGGCCTTCTGCCAACAGGCAAAAAATACCAAATTCCAGTGTTGACAGCATTGAGAACGGCATATCTTTATCTCTGGTTTTTTGAAATGCGAGGCGCTGGGCAATTTCCGCATCAAGAAACTGTTTACCGGCAGCCAGTTCCTTGATGGCGTCGATGAGGGTCTTTGGCGCGGCACTTTTTGTGATATATCCCTTTGCCCCGGCATTTAATGCCTGCTCGACGAATATAGTCTCCTCATGCATACTGAACACAAGGATACATGCCGCCGAATCGCGCGCGATGATCCGCCGTATTGCCTCAAGCCCTCCCATCCCGGGCAAGGATAAATCCATCACAACCACATCAGGACTCATGTCCACATAATACTTGCAGGCCATTTCGCCATTCTCCGCCTCAGCCACGATTTCGAACACGTCTGTGCCCTGCAAGAGCATCCGATAACCGGCACGCACCACAGCATGATCATCGACCAGTAACACTTTTATTTTTTTGTCGGGGAGATTCAAGATTCAGGTTTTAAGGTTTAAGGTTTAAGGCCCATAGTCCACGTTTTTTAACGGCACTGTAATGATTATCTTCACACCCTTGCCCATTTTCGGTTTGTATTTCAAATTCACCATTCAATGCGACTACACGCTCACGGATCCCCGACAGACCCAGGCCTGTTTGTGTCTGGGTAATATCGAAACCCATACCATCATCCCGAATAGTCATCAGCAGACTTTCATCCGTGCTATGGTTGCCCTTGTTTGACAGGGTTAACTGAACTTTGTTTGCCTTTGCATGTTTGATTATGTTTCGAACCCGGATCAGGCGATGGTTCTTGCTGAACATCATCGCTGGGCCGAACAGCATGCCGGTCGGTTACCCAAACGACAAAAACCTTACCAGAATGATGCCGATCCCGATCGCCGGCTGCGAATTGGTTACGTATCCCCCGACTTTTATCGACATTCAGTCGCATATTTTATCGAGCCTTTGCTCGCCGCGCATTGCCAGTGCGAATTCGAAGTTTATTGCTATGCCAACGTGGCCAAACCCGATGACTACACCGCGAGATTGCGGGAGCTTGCGGCGCATTGGCGTGACATAAATGGGATGGATGATGAAGAGGTGGCAAATCTAGTACGGCAGGACCGAATTGACATCCTGGTCGATCTCACGGGCCACTTTGCCCGAAACAGGCTTGTGGTCTTCGCCCGCAAGCCGGCTCCCATCCAGGTGAGCTATCTCGGCTACAGAAACACCACAGGGCTTGATGCAATCGATTACCGGCTAACCGACGGGCTGGCGGATCCCAAGGATCAAGATCAATTCTACAGTGAGAAACTGATCCGTTTGCCAAGATGTTTCCTGTGTTACAAGCCCCCGGCTAACGCGCCCCCTGTCCAGCCATCAGACGCCCCCGAAAAGGCCTCTATCACGT
>JADFPU010000049.1 GCA_022562175.1 Pseudomonadota bacterium
ATGGTCGATTTCCTGGGTGGAATCGTATATCCACCGCTTGCCCTCGGCGACAAAGACTTCGTAGCTTTTACCGGCCAGATTCTTCACCATTCCTCCCCTCCGGGAAACGCCGTTCCTTTAAAACACTTCTTTTGCATGTAGGATTATGCAAGCGGCGGCGGAATTCAAGCGCCGGACACGCGCGGAGTTACCTGACGACTGGCCGAAATTCAGCACTCAATCTATCCAGGACGCTGCAAACAAACAACAGGACATCGCCTCACGCAAGGCCTCACAAAATGCATTGAATGCGTTTGGTCCAGTGTTACCGGAACTCATCGGTGGCTCAGCAGACCTGGCTGGCTCCAACCTGACGATATGGTCCGGCTCAAAGACCATCAGCAAGGATTCCCCGGCAGGCAACTACATTTATTATGGTGTGCGTGAATTTGCCATGGCGGCGATCAATACCGGTATTGCCCTGCATGGCGGTTTTATCCCCTATGGCGCAACCTTCCTGATCTTTTCTGATTATGCCAGGAATGCCTTGCGCATGGCAGCTCTGATGAAACAGCGAAGCATCTTCGTGCTGACACATGACTCCATCGGTCTGGGAGAAGATGGTCCAACCCATCAGGCGATCGAACAGGCGGCGACCTTGAGGATGATTCCCAATATGTCTGTATGGCGTCCTTGCGACAGCGTTGAGTCGTTTGTAGCCTGGAAGATGGCGATAGAAAATGACACCGGGCCAAGCTGTTTATTATTCTCACGCCAGGGCCTGAAACATAACGAGCGAACAGCGGCACAGATCGAGAATATACAGCGCGGTGGTTATATACTTATCCATGGCGCTGATAAGCCGGAAGCTATTATAATTGCAACGGGTTCAGAAGTGAGTATTGCAGTAGAGACAGCCAATCAACTGAACGCTGCAGGTCACAAGGTAAGAGTCGTGTCCATGCCGTGTACCAATCTGTTTGACGCACAGGATGCAGATTACCAGGACAATGTATTACCAGCGGATTGCCGCAACAGGGTCGCTATTGAAGCAGGTATCCCGGACTTTTGGCGCAAATATGTCGGCCTGGATGGCAAGGTTTTAGGCGTGCCGACCTTCGGTGAGTCTGCGCCCGCTGGTGCTGTCTTTAAACACTTCGGTATCACCACAGAAAACCTGACCGGGTTGGTAAAAGCTTATCTTTAGAACATAGCGCTATATTAGTAACACAGTCACTGTGTTATATATTTTAATACAATAATTTCTAACAAAATCGGAGTGCTCAAATGACAATTAAAGTTGGAATCAATGGCTACGGACGAATCGGCAGGAACATACTCAGGTCCCTGTATGAAGCTAATCGCACTGATGAAATTCAGATCGTCGCCATTAATGACCTCGGTGACGCCCGGACAAACGTCCACCTGACGCAGTATGACAGTGCTCACGGTAAATTTCCCGGCAATATCTCTGTAGAAGGGGATCACATGGTTGTGAACGGCGATAAGATACGAGTGTTGTCTGAGCGCGATCCTGCCAAATTGCCCTGGGGAGAACTCGGCGTTGATGTAGTGCATGAGTCCACTGGTTTCTTTACCAGCAAGGCCAAGGCCAGCGGCCATCTGCAGGCTGGCGCCAAGAAAGTCATTATCTCCGCACCGGGCGATAGCGATGTCGATGCAACGATTGTTTACGGCGTCAACGATGATGTCCTCAAGGCTTCTGACACCGTGATCTCGAATGCCTCCTGCACGACCAACTGCCTTGCGCCGATTGTCAAGGTCTTACATCAGCACATCGGCCTGGAAAATGGCATTATGACAACGATTCATGCCTATACTAATGATCAGGTTCTGACCGATGTCTACCATACGGATCTGCGACGGGCGCGTTCTGCAACGATGTCGCTGATCCCGACAAAAACCGGGGCAGCCTCGGCGGTCGGCCTGGTGCTACCGGAATTGAACGGCAAACTTGATGGTTACGCCATGCGTGTGCCGACCATCAATGTATCGGTGGTTGATTTATGCTTCAATGCTTCGCGTGAGACAACTCATGAAGAGATAAATAGTCTGCTTAAAGATGCAGCCGAGGGTCCCATGAAGGGCATACTGGATTATAACGATCTGCCGCTGGTGTCGATCGATTTCAATCATAACCCTGCCTCATCCATCTACGATGCTTCATTGACCAAGGTTATCGATGGCAAACTGGTCAAGGTCATCGCCTGGTACGATAACGAATGGGGCTTCTCAAACCGGATGCTCGACACTACGGTTGCATTGATGAACGCCACACAATAACTGGCTAGATATTCAGGCATCTTTACCAAGAGAACATGGCAATAAACAGATTTATCAGCATTAATGACCTCGACCTTGGCGATAAACGTGTATTGCTGAGGGTCGATTTCAATGTGCCGATAAAAGACGGCAGTGTTGTAGACGATAGCCGGATCCAGGCATCGATAACAACCATTAGAGAATTACTTGAAGCCCGGGCAAAGCTCATGTTGATGTCACATCTGGGTCGCCCCGAAGAGGGTATACACGATAAACAATATAGCCTGGCGCCTGTTGCATGCTGCCTGTCAAAACTTCTGCAAAACAACGTGCCTCTTATCACTGACTGGCAGGACGGTGTAGAGTTAGCCCCGGGTGAGCTGGTGTTATGGGAAAATGTCCGTTTTGAAAAAGGCGAAAAAGCCAATGACGATGATTTAGCACGGCAGATGGCAGCTATCTGCGACGTCTATGTGAACGATGCCTTTGCCACTGCACACAGGGCGCAGGCCTCCACACACGGGGTGGCTAAATATGCGCCAGTCGCCTGTGCCGGACCTTTGCTGATCGGCGAAGTGGAGGCCCTGTCAAAGGCACTGGAAGATCCGGCCAAACCATTACTGGCAATTGTCGGTGGCGCCAAGGTATCGACAAAACTGACTGTGCTTGAATCCTTGCTGCCGGTCATTGATCAATTGATCCTGGGCGGCGGCATTGCCAACACGTTTTTGCTGGCGGCCGGCTACAACATTGGTCATTCTCTGCATGAGCCGGATCTCGTTCCGGTCGCCAGAGATCTAATGGCAACAGCCAGCCAGCAGGGCAAGCACATACCGCTACCCGTAGACGTTGTTTGCGCAATGCAATTCAGTGAGGACGCTGAGGCGATCTGCAAGACAATTGATGATGTTAAGCAGGATGATTTAATCATGGACATCGGCCCGAAGACTGCAAGGCTTTATGCGGAATTAATCGATAAAGCTGCAACCATCGTCTGGAATGGTCCACTGGGCGTGTTTGAATTCGAGCAATTCGCTCAAGGGACGAAATCTCTGGCTAATGCCATCGCAAAAAGCGATGCTTTCTCACTAGCAGGCGGGGGAGACACCTTATCGGCCATCAACAGCTTCGGCGTATCTGATGATATTTCCTACATCTCAACCGGTGGCGGTGCTTTCCTGGAATTCATCGAAGGCAAACAACTGCCGGCAATTTCCATGCTGGAAGAATCCGCGCGCGCCTGGTACACGATGGAACGTGCCCGTGAAGATTAAAATGCATATTGCCACAGAGTTCACAGAAGAAAAAACAGTCTTAAGCCGTGAGTCAGATTCTATTTGACTAATGACTCGCAGACTTGCGACTTTTTATCTCTGTGTCCTCTGTGGCAAATTATTTTATTAGATAAATCCGTTTAATGAGAAGAACAAAAATTATTGCTACAGTTGGCCCAGCAACGGACAAGCCTGGGGTTATTGAAAAGCTTATACACGCCGGTGTTGATCTGTTCCGGATAAATTATTCCCATCAAACCCATGAAGATCATGAGCGTCGAGTCAAACAGATACGTGACATTTGTGCCCGGGAAAAGATAGAAATTGGCATAATTGCAGACCTGCAAGGACCAAAGATCCGGCTGGAACGTTTTAGCTCAGGCAAGGTTATATTACACGAGGGTGATATCTTCACTATCGATACCTCGCTTGATAAAAATGCAGGCGACAGTGACCGTGTCGGCGTTACTTACAAGGATTTACCTGAAGATGTTAAGAAAGACGACACCTTGCTTGTCGATGATGGCCGCATTGTGCTGCGTGTTACCGGCATATCAGGCAACAAAATCTGCTGCAAGGTTATTATTGGCGGGGAACTGTCAAACAACAAAGGCATCAATCTGCAAGGCGGTGGGCTTTCCGCAGACGCTATAACGGAGAAAGACCGGGTAGACTTGGCACATGGTGTCAAGATAGGTGCAGATTATTTTGCCGTTTCATTTGTACGCCAAGCCGGTGACGTCATGCACGCGAAAAAATTAATCGCTGAGCATGGCAGCAATGCCGGCATCATTGCCAAATGTGAACGGGCTGAGTCGATAGATAATGCGGAGGAGATCATAGAAGCCTCCGATGCGATTATGATTGCCCGTGGCGATCTCGGCGTAGAGATAGGCGATGCAGCCCTGCCACCTGTACAAAAGCGGCTCATCAAACTGGCTCGCGAAATGGATCGCGCCGTTATCACTGCGACACAGATGATGGAATCCATGATCGATCACCAGATACCTTTGCGCGCAGAAGTGTTTGACGTCGCCAATGCCGTGTTTGATGGCACTGATGCTGTGATGCTCTCGGCCGAAACCAGTATCGGCCTGTTTCCGGAAAAGGTGGTCGAGGCCATGGCGCGTATTTGTGAAGAAACAGAAAAACAACGGGCAACAAGGGTCTCTGATCACCGCATCAACCAACGCTTTGAAGATATTGATGAAGCCATCGCCATGTCCAGCATGTACGCGGCAAACCACATCGGCGCAAAAGCCATCGCCGCATTGACTGAAACCGGTTCTACCTGCCTGTGGATGTCACGCATCAGTTCAGGTATACCCATCTTTGCCTTTACCCGGCATACCAGTGCTATGCGCAAGATCAGGCTGTTCCGGGGTGTCTATCCCATACTGTTTGATATCACCCATACGGATCCATTGGAAGCCAACAAGGAAATAATAGATACCCTGACAGAAATGAATGTCGTTTCCGACGGTGATATTATAATTATCACAAAAGGCGATCTGCGTGGCCATCGAGGAGGAACCAACAACATGAAGATATTGCGAGTTGGGCAATCTGTGGAACATACGCTTTAAAAAATTCTTATTCTTGAGCAGCTGAGCTAATCGATGTCTTCTAAATTTAATATCAAAACCTGAAGTAACGAACACGGAGTAAAACTTATGAGTAAATACGCAGACGAACTGGCACAAACCGCCGCCGCTATGGTCGCTCCGGGCAAGGGTATCCTCGCCATTGATGAAAGCGCACCCACCATCAAAAAACGCTTCGATGCTATTAACACCGAATCTACCGAAGCAACGCGCCGGAATTACCGGGATCTATTGATCACGGCTCCAGGCAGTAATGAATATATCAGCGGCATGATCCTGTTTGATGAAACCATCCGCCAATCGACTACTGACGGGGTAACATTTCCGCAGGCGCTTATCGATCAGGGCATTATGCCCGGCATTAAAGTCGACACAGGCGCCAAGGATATGGCAGGACATGCTGGTGAGAAGGTCACTGAGGGACTGGATGGCTTGCGCGATCGTCTGGCTGAATATCGGCAACTGGGCGCGACATTTGCCAAATGGCGGGCCGTGATCACCATCGGCGATAGTATCCCCAGCGACGCTTGCATTGAGGCCAACGCCCATGCCCTGGCCCGTTATGCCGCGCTGTGTCAGGAAGCGGGCATTGTACCGATGGTGGAACCAGAGGTACTTATGGATGCCGATAACAGCATCGAGCGATGTTACCAGGTGACAGAACAGACCCTGCAGGCACTGTTCCATGAACTTCATCGCCAGGGTGTTGCCATGCAGCACACCATACTGAAGGTCAATATGATCATTTCCGGCAAGCAATGTCCAACACAAGCGGACGTTCAGGAAGTCACAGATCAGACTGTCCGTTGCCTGCGTAACACAGTGCCGGCGTCAATAGCCGGTATCGTCTTTCTGTCGGGCGGCCAGAGCGCCGAGTTGGCAACAGCACATCTAAACGCAATGAATGCGGCCTACAAGGACTTACCGTGGCCATTGAGCTTCTCATACGGCCGCGCCTTGCAGGAGCCCTGTCTAAAGGCGTGGGAGGGTAAAGCTGAAAATGTCGAGGCCGCCACACAAGCCCTGCTGCACAGGGAAAAATGTAACAGCCTCGCCTGTGACGGTCGGTATTCAGCCGAGATGGAAGCGACTGCCTTGTAAAAATGTCTGTTCAGCAGAATCTGTAGATCAGCTGATTGAATGCTCCCTCTCGGCTTTGGCGTCCTGCGTCGCTCTCGGTCTCTGTTCCAGACTCGACTCTACCGATTCCTTCCCTGGAATCGTACCGACCGCTCCTCACGTGGAGAGGGTATTCTAATGATTATCTTTTTACGCCTTCTCCCTTAAGGGAGAAGGCTGGGATGAGGGGACATTAAATTTCAATGTCTCGGGAACGGAAATGTATTGATTGGATTATTGTTGTGGAGGGGGGATCATGCTTTTAGGATATTAAACACAGAGAGCACAGAGTAAAAAAAACGTAACCGCATAATTAAAAACTCATATATTGATTTATCACGTTACATCACGCTTTAGTTGTGCATTTTTGGCATTGGCTTGACGGTCCGCGATCAGCTGGCATTTTTTATCTTCTTAATAAACACCTAACTATAATTATTTGTAAAACATTTGTGTTGTAACACAGCCAGAAGCTTTATAACACTCATGAAGGCTTAATTTCCCCGCAACTTGCTGCGCTGATGTCATTCCTGCACCCCTCCGGGCATAAACTCCAGCAGGAATCCAGTAAGACAAAGTGCATTTTTTAGCGGATTATAATTTAACTGGATGCCGGAATAAGCCTGCCCCGTACTTGATACGGGGTCCGGCATGACGTTGTTAATACCTCGTCAGCTTGCTGCGGGGTAGTTTATTATTCATAATCTTTTTTCTCCGTGTTTTCCATGTCCTCTGTGGCTAAAAATTTATTTCCAGTCCATTGCCTTATCGTGGTTTATTGTCTATTATGTACGGCAAACGCGTACGTTAAAGAGCAGGCAGCAATGGATAGTATCAGTGTAAATAAGTTTAGAGATAACCTGAAAACCTTTGTAGAACAGGTAGCTAACAATCATCTGCCGCTCAAGGTAACACGCCGCAGTGGGGAAGATTTTATCGTTGTTAGTGCCGAAGACTGGGAGCGTGACCAGGAAACCTTATATGTGTTACAGAACAACAACCTGCTGCAGCAAATCACTGATTCTCTCCATACCCACAAACAAGGAACCGGATACATAGCTACAGCCGTGGAAGTAGATGAGATCACTGGTATTTGAAGGTAATACCTGGGCGGCCTACGAATCACTCAGGCTTAAAGACAAAAAACTCCATAAAACACTCTGTAAAATCCTGAAGGAAATGCTACGTGGTGATGCCGGTAGTGGACTGGGAAAACCCGAATCATTGAAACACAATCTTTCCGGCTTGTGGTCCAGGCGAATTAGTCACAAAGATCGTATTATCTACAAGTACGACGAACAATATGTATATATCTTTGCAATCGGCGGTCATTACGATCAGTTCTGATTGCCCCTCACAAAAGTTCCTTCTTCGATGGCCCTGCCTATATCTAAGTAAACGCAGCGTGTTATCTTTTACTATTTATTTGGTCAGTCTCTCCTGGGCTTCGCGGTATTTGGCGGCGGTGTTGTTAATCACTTCTTCAGGCAGTTTCGGACCGGGTTCTTTTTTGTCCCAATCCAAGGTTTCCAGATAATCCCTGACATATTGTTTATCGAAACTTACTGGACTTATACCGATCTGGTACGAATCAGCGGGCCAGAAACGGGAAGAGTCCGGTGTCAGTAATTCATCTATCAGGAATAGTTCACCATTTTCATCTGTACCGAATTCCATTTTTGTATCGGCAATGATGATGCCTCGTTGTAAGGCATACTCTGCTGCTTCCTGATAGATCTTCAGGGACAACTCGCGTACCTTCTCAGCCATCTCACGCCCAAGCAGTTCTATAGTTTTGTCGAAGCTGATGTTTTCATCATGTTCACCGATTTCAGCCTTGCTGGATGGGGTATAGATCGTTTCGGGTAATTTCTGCGCCTGTTGCAGTCCTTGCGGTAATTTAATACCGCAAACCGCCCCACTGTTTTGATAATCCTTCCAACCCGAGCCGATCAGGTAGCCACGAACAATCGCTTCTACCGGCAAAGGGTTTAGTTTCCGTACAACTATCGCTCGCCCCTGTAATAACCTGGTATCAGATTCACTTAATACATCCTCCAGCTTTTTATCGCAGAGATGATTGCCAACCAGGTGCTGCGTCCTTGCAAACCAGAAATTGGACAACGCCGTCAGGACGGCCCCTTTGCCCGGAATGGGATCAGGCAGGATCACATCAAACGCAGACAGGCGATCCGATGTGACAATCAACATGTGCTCATCATCCACTGCGTAGATGTCCCGCACCTTGCCGCTATTGATTAATTCCAGATTGCCGATTTCTGATCGGTATAAGGTTTCTATCATGTTTTTCACCTGTCTGATTCTTTCTTGATGAAGGTTCATGTAGCACGCTCAACGATTCAACTGGCCTTTATCTTTTTCCAGCTATCACGCAAGGTCACCGTTCTGTTAAATACCGGTTTATCACTGCTCCAGTCTTTTTTGTCCGCACAGAAATAACCCAGCCGCTCAAACTGGAAACGATCTTCCGCTTTTGCATGGCGCAGACCAGGCTCTAGCAGACAATCTGTCAGGATCTCTACCGACTCCGGGTTGAGAAACTGCTTCCAGTCACCATCACCCTTGTCAGGATTGGCTTTGCTAAACAGGCGATCATACAAACGTACTTCAGCCTTGATAGCATGCCTCTCAGAGACCCAGTGCAACGTCCCTTTGACCTTACGGCCATCAGGCGAATTACCGCCCCTGCTGTCCGGATCATAGCTGCAATGCAGCTCGATCACGTCACCGCTATCCGCATCTTTTATCACCTCATTGCAGGTGATAAAATATGCATAGCGCAGACGTACTTCCTTGCCTGGCGACAACCTGAAGAATTTTTTTACCGGCTCTTCCATAAAATCATCCCGCTCAATATATATCACTTTGGCAAAATCCAGCTTGCGATTACCCATGTTCGGATCATTGGGATGATTGGCCGCTTCGAGTTGTTCTTCCATGTCATCCGGATAATTATCTATCACTACCCGCAGTGGCCTGAGTACGGCCATGACGCGCGGCGTTTGCTTGTCCAGATCCTCACGTAAGGAATTTTCCAGTACACTCATATCTATACGGGTATCATTTTTAGTAACACCTATGCGTTCACAAAAATCACGTATGGCCTTTGCTGTGTAACCACGGCGGCGGATAGCGGACAGGGTGGGCATGCGTGGATCATCCCAACCGCTTACGTGACCCTCTGTCACTAACTCTATCAGTTTGCGCTTGCTCAAGACTGTGTAATCAAGATTCAATCTTGCAAATTCATATTGGTGTGGTGTGGATGGCGTATCAAGATTATCAATAACCCAGTCATACAGTGCGCGATTGTCTTCAAATTCCAGTGTGCAAATCGAATGCGTGATGTGTTCGATGGCATCCGACAGACAATGGGTAAAGTCATACAGTGGATAGATATTCCATTCATCACCGGTGCGATGATGCGATGCTTTTTTGATGCGGTAGATAACCGGGTCACGCAGACTAATATTCGCTGAAGCCATGTCTATTCTGGCGCGTAAGACATGCTCACCATCTTTGAACTCACCTTTGCGCATGCGCTCGAACAAGTCCATATTCTCATCAACAGACCGATCTCGATAAGGGCTGTCCTGGCCGGACTGTGTCAAGCTGCCTCTGTATTCGCGGATCTCGTCAGCACTCATGCTGTCGACATAGGCCTTGCCCTGTTTGATCAAATCAGCCGCATAATCATACAGTTGTTCGAAATAGTCTGATGAATAGCATTCCCTGCCCTGCCAATCGTAACCCAGCCAACTGACATCCTGCTTGATCGCCTCTACGTACTCTTTTTCTTCCTTATCAGGGTTGGTATCGTCAAAGCGGAGATTGCACTTGCCGCCGTATTCGCTGGCTAAACCAAAGTTCAGACAGATAGATTTCGCATGGCCAATATGCAAATAGCCATTTGGCTCAGGAGGAAAACGGGTATGAACGCGTCCCTTGGTTTTGTGTTGCGCCAGATCCTCATCAATGATCTTACGGATAAAGTTGGTCGGCGTCGTTGTTTCACTTGCAATCATAAATGTTTCCTGGTGATCTGATCACGGCCGGGCTATTTCCGGTAAATCCCCGGTCAGCCCCATAGCCCGGCGCATGATCCAGTGTTTGAGTGTTGATTTTGAATTAATGAATCCCATCCCTGCACTTCTCAACAAGGGTAACGGTCCTGTTTGATTTTCGAACAGATGCTTAAGGCCTTCAACCACCATCATCATGGCCATGTTTTCGCCCTTGCGCCAACGTTCATAGCGTCTTAATACACGCATGCTACCTATGTCTTTATTTTTCAGCCTGGCCTCAAGCAAGACCTGGGCGAGGCTGGCCGCATCAAGCAGGCCCATATTTGCACCTTGCCCGGCCATTGGGTGAATGCTGTGTGCAGCATCACCGATCAGGACGAACCTGTCCCTGCAGTAACGTTGCGCCTGCGCCCGTTTCAATGCAAAACTTGTCCGTGGGCCACTTGCCTGCACTTCTCCAAGGCTATACTCAAAGGCCGATTGCAACACATAATTAAAATCGTCAGGCTGCATGCTCAGCAGTTTGTTTGCGTATTCAGGTGTTGTCGACCAGATAACCCCGCATTGATGCGTTTCGGCCATAGGCAGAAAGGCCAATGGTCCATCCATCAGAAAACGTTGCCGCGCAATCTGTGCATGTGGCAATGCAGTCTTGACCACACAGGCAACCGCCTGCTGTTGGTAGTCATGTACCTTGTATTCAATTCCGGCCAGGGCCCGGGCTGGTGAATGGACGCCGTCTGCCGCCACAACCAGCCTGGCACGTAGCTTTGTTTGTCCGTCCAGCTCAACTGTCATCGCATCATCATGCCAGTACAGGGCCTTGACAGTGGCGCCTCGATGAATCGTCACAGACGGCATATACCTTAATAAAGCATCAAGCGCTGCCTGCAATATTGTCTGCTCGATAATATAACCGATGGTTGATTGACAAATATCGGCGCTGTCGAAATCTATGCTACCGTTACCGGCCTCATCCCAGACATGCATCTGTCGAAAGTGGCCCAGCCGATCTGCCGGTATTTGCCTCCAGAGATTGAATGACTGCAAGATACGTCTGGAGGCTACAGTCATCGCCAACGCTCTGGGGTCGGCTTGTTTGTGTTTGTCCGAGTCTGTCTCTTCTGCGGCCTCAATAATGGTGCAAGCGATGCCTGAGCTGCCCAATAATCCTGCCAGCGCATTACCAACGATGCCACCGCCGATGACCAACACCTCTGTATCTAACTCTGGCATTGCTATGAAACTTCGCGCAACATCGCAGCTTGTCGGCCCCAAAAACCTATGCCCTGCTGTATAACACGCCGTTTAATCGGCGGCACAAGATCGGTCAGCAACATGCCAATATTACGTGCCGCAATAAGTGCGGGTTGTTGACTACTAAACAGAGTCGCCAATCTATCGGAAAGACGGATGACGCGTTGTTGATCCGGCAGCCGGGATGCAACATAAGCATCCAGCAGGGATCGATTTCCCGGATCATCGCCGGCATGAACAGCGGCAAGCAAATACTCGCTTAAGACGGCGATATCTCGCAGACAAAGATTAAAACCCTGAGCGCCATTCGGGTGTATAGCATGCGCGGAGTTACCTAACAGGACGATACGATCACGTACCTGTTCCTGTGGTTCAATCAATAACAATGGATATGCCGTACGCTTGCCGAGTTTGCTGAAGCGCCCCAGGCGACGACCAAATCTTTCTTGCAAACGCTGCAAAAAGACTTCGTCATCAAGCCCTAGATAATCGTTTGCTTGTTCGCTGTGCACACACTGCACGACCACACAACGTTGTTGACTATGAGGCAACACGGCCAATGGTCCAGAATCGGTAAAACGCTCATAGGCAGTATCTTCATGGGCATGCTCCGGTGTGATATTTGAGACGATGGCAGTCTGGCCATAATGCTTGCTTCGAGTCTCGATGCCAAGTTGCTGCCTTATCCGTGAATGCACCCCGTCCGCCACCACCAATAAGCGTGCAGACAACTGTTGCGTAGCCGTATCATTAGCAAGCGTCAAACGCACGCCAGTTCGTTCATTGTTGATCTGCTCTACCTGGGCCGGACAGATAAAATCGATATTGTCGGACTGCTCCACGCGGGACATCAATGCCTGTCCCAGCTCTCGCGCTATGACCACATAGCCCAGCGCTTCAAGATTTAACATGTCTGCATGCAGCCTGACAAAGCCGAAACGTCCCTTGTCACTCACATGCACATGCCTGATAGGGTTGGCATTAACAGCAATAGCCGGCCACAGCCCCAACGCATTGAAAATCCTTTGCGATGTCAAAGACAAGGCCAAACCCCGATCATCATAGCTAGGTTGCTGGCCTGTGCTAGTTGATACCGCCTCTATCAGGGCGATACTGATTTCTTCATTGGCCAGCGCGCAGGCGAGACTGGCGCCGACCATGCCACCACCAACTATGACAATATCGTATTCAGATTTATTCAATTTTGTATCTCGTGTCGCGCGTCCGGAAAAGCAAACTTTTCTGTGGTTAAGCCGTCAAACCAAAGCTCCACGCTTAATGAGCCATTAACTTTTCAATCTCGGCAACAGTCTTCGGCATGTCTTTGCTTAGCACATCGTGTCCATCCCTGGTAACCAGCACGTCATCTTCAATCCGCACGCCTATATTCCACCATTTCCTGGCCAGACCACGGGCTGCCGGCAGATAAAGACCCGGCTCTACGGTCATCACCATACCGGGCTCCAGCATGCGCCAGTCACCATCAATTTTATAATCGCCTACATCATGCACATCCATGCCCAACCAGTGTCCGGTTCTGTGCATGTAGTATTTAGTGTATGCCTTGTCCTTGATAAGCGTGCGTACCCGGCCCTTTAATATTCCCAATGCCACCAGTCCTTCTGTGATGACCTTAACCGCCGCATCATGCGGGTCAATCCAGTGGTTTCCAGGCTGTACCTGCTCGATGGCGGCGAGCTGTGCCTTCAGTACGATGTTATAAATGGCCTTCTGTGCCTCGTTGAACTTGCCATTAACTGGAAGGGTTCGGGAGATATCGCTGGCATAGCCTTCATATTCAGCACCGGCATCAATTAGCAATATATCACCGTCACGCATTTCTTCTGCATTCTCGATATAATGCAGGATGCAACTATTGGCGCCACTGCCAACTATCGGTGGATAGGCCGGACTGCGTGCACCCTGGTGAATAAATTCGTGCACTAACTCAGCTTCAAGCTGATATTCCATCATGCCCGGCTGACAGGCCTGCGCGGCACGCTTGTGTGCAACAGCAGAGATACGTGCGGCCTGCCTCAGTGCCTTGATCTCTTGCCGGCTTTTATACAGCCGCATATCGTGCAGCAGGTGATTAAGCGAGATAAATTCTTCCGGTGCGTGGACGCCGGCGCGAATCCGCTCCCTGACCTGGTTAACCCAACCAATCACGCGCTGATCAAACGCCTGATCATTACCCATGTTGTAATAAATCCTGTCCTGATCCTCAAGCAGACCCGGCAAGATGTCATCCATATCCTCTATCGGAAAAGCATCGTCGGCGGCATAGATATCACAAGCACCCTCAAGCCCCGCCCTGCGACCGTACCATATCTCCATCTTCGGGTCCTTGTCCCGACAAAACAGTACATACTCACCAGCAGGCCGGCCAGGTATCAGCACAGCGACGGCCTCCGGTTCCGGATAGCCACTGAGGTAATAGAAGTCACTGTCCGGCCTGAACGGGTGTTCAATATCCCGGTTACGCATATGCACAGAAGACGTTGGCAATATAGCGATACTGTCATCGCCCATCATATCCATCAGACGTTTCCTGCGGCGGGGAAATTCTTTCGCATCCATTAATGCAAAAACTCCGGCCTTTGTCCGGTATTGTGAGCGGGACACATCTCGTCAAAGATCAGTAACGCTCCAGCCCTGACATATTCGATTAATTCAGTCAGCGCCTGTTCGTCATTCTCATCGCCCTCATCTTCAAGACCGACGCAGCTTATTTTACTATAGTCGTCGACAATCTCCTGACAATCCTCGGTTAACGGCAAACTGCCTTGCGCGGCGCCCAGACCCAAGCCACTCAGAAAGCCCTCACACCATTCACTCAAGGCTTGCAGGCGGTCTGCAAGTGTGCTGCCATCATCCGGCAGCATAATCGTGAAATCCAGATCAGATGACCGTATCAGTTCAGCAATATCTACGATGAGATGATGTATCTCCTGATAACACTCGAAAACCAGCGTATCGTTATCGGACTGCAAGTCCAGATATTCTTGCCAGAGATCCTCTTCCGGCATGCCTGCGACACAAATCTGACCACACAAAAAACCATGACAATTAGCAGCACTGGTATCAGCCTGCACCTGCCACAGGAGTTCATTTAAACCTATATAATCTATCATTTAAAATATATCTAGCTCTGGAAAATCGGCCCGCAAAAAGATGATTTACCGGGCAAAATCACGAATAATCCTAGAATCCGCAGTTGGACAGCGTGTAGAGTAGTTCTGTTTGCTTGGCTGGCGTAGTGAAAAATCGAGCTAATGGCCGCTCCCTTAGTGAGTTGACGTGCATGGATGCACAAATATCGCGAGCGCAGGACGCGCAGGAGCGATGATTTCACATAGCCAGGCGGGCAAACAGGGCTGCTCGGCAACTGCTCCTGCGTTGCTCTACCACCTACGTCCATGTAGGCGTATACATGCTGTAGCGCCTTCACCCATTCGGTGAATCCAAATAATATG
>JADFPU010000233.1 GCA_022562175.1 Pseudomonadota bacterium
GGATACGAGTCGATCAGCTTTGGATCGTCTTCTGGATCCACGTAACTCTTCTGTGACGCTACAGACTTTGCAAAGCGCAGCTCACGCTCTTGGTGGGCGCCTGAAAGTTGAGCTTGAGTTTTGAAACAATGTCGCGTGAACCACATAACCGTACGAGCAACTGACGCAACAAGCTGCGCCGCTGTCGTAGGCGTTAACGCCTGCTTTTAGCACGTTCCTGACTATCGAAGAGAAATAAACTTCAAGCGCTTACCGTCTGTTGTCAGGTGAAAGGAGCCATTCAAACGACAACAATACTGACCCTGTTGGTCAGATTAAGACGAGACTTTTACACATTTGTCTGTTGTTATTGGTTTTTGTGTGCCTTCACGGATGACAAGATACAAATAACAACTGACCAATAACTCAGGCGTTTAACTTGTCCTGAATAAACGCAACTGCATGGTCCAGTGGCACATCAATACTGTCGTTATCACGGCGTCCCTTGTATTCAAGTATACCTGCATCCAGACCACGTTCGCTGAATACATAGCGATGTGGAATGCCGATAAGTTCCATATCGGCAAACATTACTCCGGGTCGTTCTCGTCGATCATCCAGAATGACTTCTATGCCGGCATCTTGCAGTGTTTTATAAAGCGGCATGACGGCCTCCCGCAACCGCTGTGATTTGTACATATGGATGGGGATAAGGGCCAGTTCATAAGGGGCAATGGCAACTGGCCAGATGATACCCTGTTCGTCATGGTTCTGTTCTATAGCAGCGGCAACGATTCGTGATACACCCATACCATAACAGCCCATTAGCAGAGTCACCGATTTACCATTTTGGTCCAACACATTTGCCTTCATTGCTTCACTGTATTGGGTGCCAAGCTGGAAGATGTGCCCGACTTCGATACCACGGGCAATTTTCAAAACAGCTTTGCCGTCCGCAGAGAGTTCACCCTCAACGACATTACGCAGGTCCGCACATCTGGGTTCAGCCAGATCGCGGCCCCAGTTAACGCCTGTAAGGTGAACACCGTCTTTATTGGCGCCACAGACAAAGTCCGCAGAGTTTGCAGCACTGTGATCAACGATTAGCGGAATATCCAGACCAACGGGTCCGAGCGAGCCCACCTCACAGCCGAGCAGTTTTTTGATCGCCGCTAAATTTGCAAAGCTAAGGGGTACGGCGACTTCTTGCAGTTTCTCTGCCTTCACCCGGTTCAGTTCGTGATCGCCTCTCAGTACCAGTGCAATGAGGCCACCATCCTTGCCATTGACAATGAGTGTCTTCAGGCACCGGTTTGCAGCGATACCTAAAAATTTACCCAGCTCTTCGATACTGTGCTGATCTGGTGTGGCAACGTCCTGCATTGCCTGGCTGGCGCTTGCACGCGCTTCGGTTGGTTTGGGCGCCTCGGTTAATTCAATATTGGCGGCGTAATCGCCCGTCTCGGTAAATACGATACGGTCTTCGCCGGAATCAGCCAGCACGTGGAATTCATGTGAGGTGCTACCGCCAATATTGCCGGAGTCTGCAACGACTGAACGGAATTTCAGCCCCAGACGTGTAAAGATGCGTGAATAAGTGGCATGCATTAACTGGTAGGTTTGCTCGAGTGACGCCTGTGTGAGATGGAAGGAATAAGCATCTTTCATGAGAAACTCCCGGGCGCGCATAATACCGAATCGTGGCCTGATTTCGTCACGGAACTTGGTCTGTATCTGATAAAAGTTCGACGGTAATTGCTTGTAACTACTGATTTCCCGCCGGATCAGATCAGTAATGATCTCCTCATGCGTCGGGCCGAGACAGAAATCCCGTTCATGCCTGTCAGTGAAACGTAACAATTCAGGACCATATCGATCCCAACGTCCGGATTCCTGCCACAGTTCAGCGGGCTGCACAGTGGGCATCATTATTTCCTGCGCCCCGGCACGATCCATTTCCTGCCGGATGATGTGCTCGACTTTGCGCAGAACCCGCAGCCCAAGAGGCAGCCAGGTATATATCCCTGCAGCCAGTTGCCGGATCATGCCGGCGCGTAGCATCAGGCGGTGGCTGATAATTTCCGCATCGGCAGGGGCTTGTCGCTGTGTTGCAAGTAGTGTCTGTGTGGTGAGCATTTTAATGTTGTGCCATTAGCTGTTTATTTTTGACGCGTATGTTACCGTATTCAAGCTGTAAAAGGACTAATTAGCGGCAGGTATCAGGACTAAGCAGGCGTTGTAGCGCTGCACACGCACAGCTTGACCTGCGCCAGGAATATCAGTAACTTTCCGTAGTTTGCACACTTAATAGTTGTTCCGAATTTAAGTGTACAGTTAGATAACCGTCATTCTTGGCTCGACTACATGGATGTAGTCGGTAGAGCGACGCAGGACGAATATAGGACATATTCGGGTGAAAATGTCGGGAACATATTTTCCAGGCCAAAGCCGGGACCCGGAATCCAGTCCAATAAATGGTATGCCTGAAAGCATGCCCCGTACTTAGATACGGGGGCGGTCTTCTCTCGCTGGATACCGGGTCACGCCCGGTATGACAAACTGTTTTTATATGTACACGTGACGGAACAGTTAATATTTAGATAATGAAATGAACTTGGGATTGGCAGAGTGAGTAAATCGACACAACAATTACGCGGTGCGGAGATCTTTTTCAGGGCACTAAAAGATGAGGGCGTTGAATACATTTTCGGCTACCCTGGTGGTGCTGTGCTACATATCTATGACGAATTGTACAAACAGGATGATGTAAAACATATCCTGGTTCGTCATGAGCAGGGCGCCACCCATGCGGCAGATGGTTATGCCCGTTCGACTGGCAAGACGGGAGTTGTGTTGGTCACTTCAGGGCCCGGTGCTACCAATGCCGTCACCGGTATCGCTACTGCTCATATGGATTCCATTCCGATGGTGGTCTTTACCGGCCAGGTGCAAACTCATCTAATCGGCAACGATGCCTTCCAGGAGGTCGATGCCATTGGCATCACACGCCCCTGTGTGAAGCATAATTTCCTGGTCAAGGATGTCCGTGATCTGGCCATCACCATCAAGAAAGCATTCTACATTGCTAGCAGTGGCCGGCCTGGCCCGGTAGTAGTGGATATCCCCAAGGATGTCACCGCTGATTCGTGCGAATATCATTATCCGGCGACGATTGAGATGCGCTCCTATCGCCCGGTCAGCAAGGGACATCCTGGCCAGATCAAGAAGGCTGTTAATCTACTGCTCTCTGCCAAAAAGCCAATGATCTATTCAGGTGGCGGAGTTGTGCTGGCCAACGCCAGTAATGAATTAATCGAATTTAGCCGAATGCTGGGTTACCCCATCACCAATACCCTTATGGGGCTGGGTGCTTATCCCGGCACGGATAAGCAGTTTGTCGGCATGCTCGGTATGCATGGAACCTACGAAGCTAACATGGCGATGCACCATTGCGATGTGTTGATTGCTATCGGGGCCCGCTTTGATGACCGTGTTACCGGCGATCTGGACAATTTCTGTCCGAACACAAAGATTATTCATATAGATGTGGATCCATCGGCGATCTCCAAAAATGTTCCGGTTGACATTCCTATCGTCGGTGACGTCAAAAGTGTCCTGACAGATATGAGTGCGCTGCTAAAAAACAGCAAGGATAAGCCAGATGCCAAGGCGCTGGAGTCATGGTGGCAGCAGATCAAGCAATGGCAGAGTATCGATTGCCTGGGTTTTGACCGTAATACTGATGTCATCAAACCACAATACGTCATTGAGAAGGTGTACGAGTTGACCAACGGTGACGCTT
>JADFPU010000234.1 GCA_022562175.1 Pseudomonadota bacterium
ACACGGTGGACCGCATCACCAAGGTGGTCGCCGGACAGACGCCGGAGGTCACCGAAACCCTGGCCCGGCTGTACCGCCGGATCACCACGGGCGGCGTCTTCATCGCCCGGAACATCCGCACCGCCGAGGCCGCCAAGGTGATCGAAAACGCCCAGCGCGATATCAACATCGCCTTCATCAACGAAGTGACCACCATCTTCCAGAAAATGGGCCTGTCCATCCACGACGTGCTCGAGGCCGCTCGCACCAAGTGGAACTTCCTGGATTTCACGCCGGGGCTGGTCGGCGGGCACTGTATCGGTGTAGACCCTTATTATCTGACACACAAGGCGGCGATCAGTGGTTATATCCCACAGGTTATCCTGTCTGGCAGAAGTATTAATGATGGCATGGGCAAATTCATTGTCTCGCGAGTTATCAAGACGTTGATCAAAGGCGGGTTTAGTGTCAAAGCTAATGGCATTATTATTTTAGGCTTTACCTTCAAAGAGGATGTGCCGGATACCCGCAATACGCGCGTTATAGATATCATTAATGAATTACAGGACTATGAAATGGATGTGCAGATACATGACCCACAAGCCAGTAAGGAAGAGGTAAAAAATGAATACGGACTGGAGCTTAAAAGCTCTGCGCAATTAACGCCGGGGTGTGCCGTGATACTGGCAGTGCCGCATCATGAATATCGCAACAGTGGTTGGGATTTAATAAAAGGCTTGCTAAAGGATAATAAAGGGGTTGTATTTGATGTTGGCGGAGTACTCGACCGGGCAACAATACCGGAAGGTGTACAACTGGAACGCTTATAAACATGAGGAATAATGAATGAATGTTACTATGATAGGCAGCGGCTATGTCGGGCTGGTCTCGGGTGCATGCTTTGCAGAATTCGGCGCCAACGTAACCTGTCTGGATATCGATGCAGCCAAGATCGAGGAATTAACAAAAGGAAATATTCCAATTTATGAGCCGGGACTTCAAGATCTCGTCGATAAAAATATTAAAGAAGATCGTCTGAAATTCACCACTGATTATTTACATGCTGTTGCTGACAGTGATCTCATTTTTATTGCGGTCGGCACCCCAACCCGGCATGGCGATGGCCATGCCGACCTGAAATATGTCTATCAGGCGGCAAAAGAAATTGCCAAACACCTGACCGGTTATACTGTGATCGTAGACAAGTCTACCGTGCCGGTGGGCACTGCGCGTAATGTACACAGAATTATAAAAGAAGAAAATCCCGAGGCCGATTTTGATGTGGCATCGAATCCTGAATTCCTGCGTGAAGGCGCAGCAATTTCTGATTTTATGCGACCGGATCGGGTTGTTATTGGGGTTGAAAGTGAGCGTGCAAAAGAACGCTTACATGAATTGTACCGGCCGCTGAATTTAATTGAATCGCCAATCATTGCAATGGGACTGGAAAGTGCTGAACTGGTCAAATACGCCTCCAATGCATTTCTGGCGACCAAGATCAGCTTTATCAATGAAATATCCACGCTGTGCGAAGCCGTCGGTGCTGATGTGCACGACATTGCCAGGGGCATGGGCCTGGATGGCAGGATAGGGCGCAAGTTTTTGCATGTCGGGCCGGGTTATGGTGGTTCCTGTTTCCCCAAAGATACCCGGGCGCTGATCCGCACTGCACAGGAAAAGGGCACACCTTGCCGGATTGTCGAAGCGGTCAATGAAGTTAACGAAGCGCAAAAGGCCCGCATGATAAAGAAAATCAGAGAAGCCCTGGGCGGGGATGAAACAGGTAAAACCATTGCGGTTCTCGGACTGACCTTTAAACCCGAGACAGATGATATGCGTGAAGCACCATCTTTGTCTATCCTGCCAAAATTAATCGAGAATGGCGCCAATATTCATGCACACGATCCGAAAGGCATGGATGAAGCGAAAAAGCTTTTACCCGACACAGTCACTTATTTTGAAGATATCTATAAGACCATTGAAAATGCCGATGCAATCGTATTAATGACTGAATGGAATGCCTACCGGGGGCTGGACCATAAAAGAACAATATCACTGATGCGCGGTAATGTATTTATCGATCTGAGAAATGTCTATGAGCCAAAGCCGATGCGAGATGCTGGTTTTGAATATTTCTGCGTAGGGCGGTAGTTTTGCAGGTTCGGCGCTTGTGGTGAAATATTTTTGAGGAGATAAGCTTTGTGAATCAAAAATCAACCATCACAAATGAAAATACCGTCTGGCACGAGCCAACTATCAGACGAATAGACAGAGAGAAATTAAACAATCACAAAAGTGTCATCCTTTGGTTTACCGGGCTGTCTGGATCGGGTAAATCAACACTTGCGCATGCCATCGAAGACACGTTATTCGCAAAAGGGATCAGGACGTATGTGCTGGATGGGGATAACGTCCGGCGTGGTTTGTGTCAGGATCTGGGCTTTTCTGATGCGGACAGAACCGAGAATATTCGCAGGGTTGGCGAGATTAGCAGATTACTCATGGATGCCGGCGTGCTTACCCTGACGGCCTTCATCTCCCCGTTCAGCAAAGACAGGCAGTTAGTCAGAGATCTGCACAATAAAGACGAATTTATTGAAATATATTGTAATTCCTCGCTGGTGGTCTGTGAGCAAAGAGACGTAAAAGGCTTGTACAGGAAGGCACGAGCCGGTGATATAGCTGAATTTACCGGCATCTCTTCGCCTTATGAGGAACCGAAAAAACCGGAAATAGAACTCGATACAGCTAATCAGACAGTTCAGGATTGCGTAAATAAGGTGGTGCTTTATCTTGAAGAACAGGGTGTGATTAAGAGGTGAAAGTTTAATGAAAGCCTGGTACCTGATCCATTCCAAACCCCGACTAGAGGCAGTAGCCAGCGAGCAACTGCAACGTCAGGGTTATGAAACCTATCTGCCACTGGCGCCTGTTCGCCGTCGAAAACGAGGACGAATGTTTAGTGATGTTGGTCCCATGTTTCCGCGTTATCTGTTCATACATCTCAGTGACAAGACAGATGACTGGGGCCCCATACGATCGACTATCGGCGTTGCCAATCTGGTCCGGTTTGCCCAATCACCTGCCCGTGTGCCCGATAATTTGATTGAAGCACTTAAACAACGTGAAGACAGTAAAGGCGTCCAGATTCTGGCGAGCACAGGCTTTGAACAGGGCGAGAAGGTGCGCATCGCGGAAGGTCCTTTTGAGGGATATGAGGCTATTTTTCAAGCCCATACGTCGAAAGACAGAGTCATTTTATTGCTGCAGATTGCGGAAAAGCAGATCAGTCTGAAACTGGATGAATCCCTGATCGAGTCACTGGCATAAGTGAAAGTTTCAGAACCTTAAACCTAGATTCCGCAGTTAACCGCTACGAGTTGAACATAAGATGATGATAAGCATATCTAATGACATATTATTTGGATCCACCGAATGGGTGAAGGCGCTACAGCATGTATAGCAGCCCTGTTTGCCCGCCTGGCTATGTGAAAAAACTCACTAAGGGAGCGGGGCCATTAGCTCGATTTTTCACTACGCCAGCCAAGCAAACAGAACTACTCTACACGCTGTCCAACTGCGGATTCTAGGTTAAACTCTGAAAATGCAACCAGCAAGCATGAGTGCGAAATCTTGATCCACGAACCGCGTACATCGAACTCTGTTTGGTATTCCTATATCCTGAGCTACTCTGATCCTGTGTTTAGAGGATATCAATGATGAGTAACTTAACTATTACAATTGATGCTGAGGTTCTGAAACAGGCCCGGATCCGTGCATTAC
>JADFPU010000235.1 GCA_022562175.1 Pseudomonadota bacterium
GCTCGGCGCCGGGGGGCTCCGGGGGCTCGGCGCCGGGTCGAAGCCGGAGGTGGGGGTGGCGGTGATGTTGCGGATGTTATTCCCACTGCAGCCAGCTATTTACACGCCATTCAATCTGCCTGCGACAATGCAGGAGTGCCGTTTGATTCGATCAGTTATATAGAAACCCACGGCAGTGGTGATGTCGATGAAGATACCATGGAGAGCACGGCATTAATGGAATTATTTAAAAATACCCAGCGCAATATTGCTTGCGCCATCGGCAGCGCCAAGGCAGATCTGGGGCATAGCGGTGCCGCTGCCGGTCTTGCCTCGGTTGTCAAGGCCGCCTTGAGTCTTTATCACGAAACCATTCCACCTTTAAGAGGCTTGCAAACACTACGGCCTGAGTTGCAAAAAACACAAGCTGTGTTGTACGCGCCATTTGTAACGCAATACTGGTTACGTAATCGTGCAGACGGACCACGTCGCGCGCTGGTCAATTCATTTAGCATAGATGGTAATTGTAGCAGCGCCATCCTTGAAGGTGTTGAGCATACACAAGCCCCTGTCATTCAAATCAGTGGGGCGGGACACAGCAACGAGGCCTTGTTTTCAATCGACGCCAATAACAAGCTTGAGCTGCTAAAAGCCCTGGACAAATTTACGCTCTATATAAAAGAGTCCTCTGCAAGCAATATACAGACGCTGGCAAGTCAATGCTGGCAAGCAATGGCCAAAGATAAGCAACGCCTCTCCTTGAACATCATTGCCAGTGATATTCAGCAGTTACGCACTTTACTTGTCGATGCCGCAAGCCATGTTGAACAGGATCAAGCCATTGCCGGTAACAGGCTGTTTTATTCTCCACAGCCGTTAGCCGAGCAGGGCAAACTGGCCTTGGTCTTTCCAGGCTCCGGCAACCACTATGCCGGCATGGGCCGTGAACTAGGCAGCCATTATGCCGGGGTATTGCGTCGTCTTGATCAGGAAAACGACTATCTTGCCGGTCAATTCGCTAATGCAAAATTCTGGACCGCCAGCCCAGACCATGAACTGGATCATACTGATGTCATCTTTGGTCAGGTTTGGTTGGGCACGATGGTCAGTGACATTGTTGCCAGTCACGGTATTAAACCAGATGCTGTTATCGGTTACAGCCTGGGTGAAACCGCAGGCCTGTTTGCAACACGTACCTGGACAGATCGGGACGAAATGTTAAAACGGATGCTGCAAACAAATTTGTTTACAGAAGAACTTGGCGGACCTTGCAATTCGGTCAAGCGGTGTTGGGGTTTGCCTGAACATGAGCAGGTCGATTGGTATCTCGGCATGATTAATCAACCGGCAGATATCGTCCGATCTGCGCTGGCAGATCGTACACATGTCTATCTGCTCATTATTAACACAGCAGACGAATGTGTAATCGGTGGTGCGCGTGAGGCTGTTACAGCCCTGGTGCAAGACCTTGGCTGTGAATTCCATCCGATCGAGGGCGTCACTACAGTGCATTGCGAGGTAGCAAAGCCTGTCGAAAAACCTTATCGTGAGTTGCATCTGTTCGAGTCGAAGCCGCCATCAGATGTGACTTTTTACAGCGGCATCCGCGGCAAATCGTATACCGTCACACGTGACAGTGCCGCAGATTCAATCGTTGGACAAGCACTGCAATCTTTCGATTATTGCCGTGTGATTAATAGCGCCTATGAAGATGGCGTCAGGATCTTTATCGAGATCGGACCTGGCGCTACGTGCAGTCGTATGATCGATCAGATCCTGGCGGACCGGCCTCACGTAGCCATGGCCATCTGCGTTAAAGGCCAGAGTGAAACAGCCACATTATTGCGCGTACTGGCACAGTTAAATACTGAAAGGATAGCGATTGATTTAAGCAGCCTGTACCCGGCACATACCGGCCACGAAAATGTGGCGCTGACGGATCAAGCCATGCTGACTGTAGCGGTGGGTCGCAAAGCCGTTAAGGTACCGCTGCCACCCAAAAAAGATAAAAACATAACAGAAACACAACGTATTAAAACCGCAGACATAGTCCTGCATCCAGGCGCCACCATACAAACGGATCCCATGACACAGATCATTGAAGGCATGGCAGCGACCGAAACCGCCAGGGCGGAAACACAGCAACAATTTTTAAAAGTGTCTAACGGCATAACAGAGACACTGGGTTATGCATTGGATTTTCAAATGTCCCTGTTGCAAACCATCCCCACAGACATGGCTGTGGATATTCAGGCGCTGGCAACCACTTTACCCGGGCCTGAGACAGCAGCACCAACAGTCGCTTTTGATCGTGAACTTTGCATGGAATTTGCTGTTGGCTCTATCGCCAAGGTGCTGGGGCCCCGGTTCGCGGAGATAGATTCCTATCCTAGCCGGGTTCGTTTACCGGATGAGCCATTGATGCTGGTTGACCGTATTATTGAAGTAACAGGAACGCCGTGCTCCATGACATCAGGCCGGATTGTTACCGAACACGATATCCTGCCCGCAGCGTGGTATCTCGATGGCGGCCGCATTCCTACTTGCATAGCCGTTGAAGCAGGTCAGGCCGATCTATTTCTATCCGGCTACCTGGGGATAGATCTGCAAACAAAGGGCCTGGCCGTTTATCGGCTGCTTGATGCAGAGATCACCTTTCATGGGCCACTGCCACAGCCGGGGCAGACTATCCATTACGACATCCATATCGATCACTTCTTCAAACAAGGTGAAACCTATTTATTCCGATTTAACTTTGAAGGCACGGTAGACGGCAACACCCTGCTCACTATGCACAACGGTTGTGCCGGATTTTTTAGCCGGGCCGAACTGGACGCAGGACAAGGCATCGTACAAACTGAACTGGAACGCCGGCCGATGTCAGGCAAACGGCCTGATGATTGGCACGAATTAGCGCCGATGCAACGTGAGTCGTATAACGATGCACAGATTGCGGCCTTGCGAGCAGGTGATCTGGCAGGATGTTTTGGCAAAGTATTTAACGGTCTGGGGCTCTCTAATCCGGCAGGCTTGCCCGGTGGCAGAATGACTCTGGTACACCGTGTACTTGAGCTTGACCCCACCGGTGGCCGCTATGGTCTTGGCATGATCACTGGCGAAGCAGATATCCATCCGGATGACTGGTTCATCACTTGTCATTTTATCGATGACCGCGTCATGCCAGGCACATTGATGTATGAATGTTGCCTGCACACCTTGCGTATCTATCTGTTGCGCATGGGCTGGGTAGCCGAAGCCGATGAAGTCATCTATGAGCCGGTGCCCGGCGTCAGCAGTAAGCTCAAGTGTCGGGGACAAGTGCTGGAGACTACATCCAAAGTACAATATGCAATCACCTTGAAAGAGATCGCTTACACGGATACCGATGGCACACCCTATGTACTCGCCGATGCGTTGATGTCTGCTGACGGAAGGCCTATCGTACAAATGAGCAATATGTCCTTGCAACTCAGCGGCCTCAGCCGGACACGCGTGGAATCACTCTGGCAAGTACAAAGCAACCGCGTAATAGTGGATGCTTCATTCATCAAACCGGCTATTTTCGATTACGATTCGATCCTGGCATTTTCCGATGGCAAACCCTCCGAGGCCTTCGGTGATCGCTACCGGATTTTCGATAGCGAGCGAGTTATTGCCCGATTGCCCCGTCCTCCCTTTCAATTGCTTGATCGCATTGTCTCGATTGAAGGCTGCGAACCCTGGAAGATGGTCGCAGGCGGCATTATCGAAGCGCAGTATGATGTGCC
>JADFPU010000050.1 GCA_022562175.1 Pseudomonadota bacterium
GGTTGTCTATGAATGGCGTAATGAGTTATTGGAGGCAGAGGAGATAGCTGACGATATACGGGGTATACGCGAAGATGTCACCAGCTCTGTGATTGATACTTACATACCACCAGACAGTCCGGATGAAATGTGGGATATCCATGGTCTGGTTGAATCGCTTGAGCGTGAGTTTGGTATAAACCTGCCGATCCAATCATGGCTTGATGAAAATGAGAATCTTGAAGAGGGATCATTGCGTGAAAAAATTATTGGAAACATCAATCAGTTCGCAGAAGAGAAGCAGAGACTGATACCGGCCGAACTCATGCGTAAAGTTGAAAAGGATTTTATGCTGGATGTTCTGGATCGCCACTGGAAGGAACACCTGGTCGCTATGGATCACTTACGGCAGGGTATAGGCTTACGCAGTTATGCAGCAAAAAACCCGAAACAGGAATACAAGCGGGAAGCGTTTGCGATGTTCAGAGAGATGCTTGAGAACATAAAGCATAATGTGATTGGAATTCTTTTTAAGGTCCATATTAGTACGGAAGAACAGATGGCGGTGCCTGATCGCAGACCTGAACCGCAACAGATGAATTTCAACCATCCTGCTGTACAAAGTGCACTGTCCGGACCAGAGCAGGAAGCGCCCCTGATAAAAACTCCGTTTGTTAGAGAACAAAAAAAGATCGGGCGAAATGAGCCTTGCCCTTGTGGCTCAGGAAAGAAGTATAAACAGTGCCATGGTAAATTATCGTAGGACGTAAAACGTGAAGCGTTATTCGCTTAAATACTCATGGCAGTTGGCCTGAAAGAACCTGCAGGGCTGTTGCCTGTCGAGGGTGTACGGTTATCTGCCTGCTCAGCAGGCATCTATCAAAACAAACGGCTGGACTTTGCCTTGCTTGCATTCGAGCAAGATGCCAGTTGCGCAGCCATGTTTACCCAAAATGCATTCTGTGCTGCACCCGTGCTGATTGCTAAACAACACCTTGGTAAAACCTCACCGAAATTTTGTCTGATAAATGCAGGTAATGCCAATGCAGGTACTGGCGAGCAAGGCTATCAGGATGCGATTGATGTTTGTCATGATCTGGCCGCGATAGCGCACTGTCCTGTGGAATCCATCTTGCCATTCTCAACAGGTGTCATTGGTGAATATCTGCCTACAGACAAGCTTTGTGCCGCTTTACCGGGTTTATATAACAACCTGGCGGATGACAACTGGCTGGATGTTGGCAGGGCGATTATGACGACAGATACTCTGGTAAAAGGAATATCGAAAAAAATCAATATTGATAAGCAGCCGGTGACTATAACCGGCATCGCCAAGGGCGCAGGAATGATCCGTCCTGATATGGCGACCATGCTTGCTTTTATAGCGACTGATGTGAAAGTAGAACGTGGCTTTGTTGAACAGATATTACGTAGTGCGGTTGAAAAATCATTTAACCGGATTTGCGTGGACGGGGACACCTCGACAAACGATGCCTGTGTGCTGATCGCAACGGGCAAGAGTAAGGCATCGGTTCCTGCGGATTTGAATAGTGAGGCCGCTATTCAATTGATAGATGCGATAACTCATGTATGCGCTGAGCTGGCGCAGGCCATTATTCGCGATGGTGAAGGGGCATCAAAGTTCATCACGGTTGAAGTGAATGGTGGTAAATCCACAGAAGAGTGTCTCACTGTTGCCTATACGATTGCTAATTCCCCACTGATCAAGACTGCTTTTTTTGGCTCGGATCCTAATTGGGGCAGGATACTGGCAGCTGTTGGTCGTTCAGGTCTGGTCGACTTGACTGTTGCGGACGTCTCTATTTATCTGGATGATGTGTGTATTGTTGAAAACGGCGTGCGTGCAAAGGACTATCTGGAAAGCGCTGGGCAGGCAGTGATGTCCGGGCATGATATATTACTTCGCGTCTCATTGGGCAGGGGAAAAGTGAGTGAATCGATATGGACATGCGATCTATCTCATGATTATGTAACGATAAATGCTGAATATAGAACCTGAGTGTAATTTTTCCTTTGTTACTTGTAAAAGATCATAGGTAGGATCTTAATGGAATATTCATTGTCTGGAGTTGTCAGATAATCTGAAATCTAAACACAGAGTCACAGAGCACACAGAGTTAGGATGATATTTGTTCTTTATCTCCGTGTCCTCTGTGACTCTGTGTTTAAAATGTTGACCTTAATAATGGTTTCAGGCCTTAAAAATCAACCTATGTGTAAAAGATAAATGTAGAACAATACTTTTTTGGTGACCAATTCTTATGCCCTCTGAAAGACTGCATATCGCTGTTGGTGTTATTTTTAATAAAACCAGGGATAAAGTGTTATTGTCGAAACGACAAGGCGATGTCCCGCATGCAGGACTTTGGGAATTCCCCGGCGGCAAACTCAACCCGGGTGAACGTGTCGTCGATGCATTACACAGGGAATTATCTGAAGAATTAGGCTTATTAGTAGAGCAGGCACAGCCGTTAATAGTTATTGACCACGATTATCCGGAGCAGGCAGTAACGCTTGATGTCTGGGTGGTTGATCAATGGCGTGGTGAGTTGCAGGGCCGGGAAGGCCAGGTAATCGAATGGGTGGCTTTGCATGAACTTCAAGGCAGGGATTTTCCGGTTGCAAACGGCCCAATTATTTCTGCTATCAATTTGTCTCCATTATATTTAATTACACCAGAGCTGATGGAAGATGGTGATATTTTTTTGAAGAGGATCAGAGGTTTTATTAAAACGGGTATAAAGTTGATCCAATTCAGGAGCAAACATACAGATCAGCGTGAGATAAGGGATTTATTAGTGGCAACCACTGATATATGCCATGAGTTGGGCTGTCAGCTTTTATTCAATGGCAAGCCAGATGACGCAGTAGACTCAGGTGCAGACGGTGTCCACCTGACGGCTGAACGCTTATTGCAATTGGATGAAAGGCCATTGTCCAGTGACTACTGGGTGGCAGCCTCTTGCCATAATAAAGATGAACTGGAACATGCGTGCAGAATAGGTGTTGATTTTATTGTTTTGTCACCTGTGCACAGGACTTCCAGTCACCCGGCTGCAGAGCCGTTAGGGTGGCAGCATTTTGCAGAATTGACACGCGCAGCAACAGTGCCTGTATATGCATTAGGCGGAATGAAACTGTCCGATATGGAAGTTGTCAGGCAGCATGGTGGACAGGGCGTTGCTATGCTTAGTGGGATCTGGCAGGTATCTCATCCCGAATCAGCCATCAGAAAATATATATCAGGCTAAATCCCGTGTCTGATCCTCATAGTATGCAGCAGTGCAATTCAAATGCTACCGTATCAGCAGATTGTAAAGGCCTTTCTGAATTCGGAAATTGTTCCATAAAACGGATAGTGTATCGATGCCTACCACCACTTATTTCAGGGAAATATTTTGAATTATCCGGCAAGACTACCCGAATCATCTGACAGGCTATATTGGATTCAATAGGCCGTTGGTAAAAACCACGTTCAGCCTTTTCAAAACTGGGGTTTGTGCTGTTACGGATCATTTGCAGACTTAAACCTATGCCACTCTTGATTGCGTAAAGATCAATCTGCCACTCTTCCACCTGCCTGTTTCTTTCTGAAAAAGGTTTATGTAACCAGTTATGCTAACCGGGAAGATCAAAATTACATGAACCGCCGGGAATTGAGCTACGTTGTTTAATGGACATGATAAATTCATTTTCGCGCAAGCTCTGTCCAGGCTGGTAGGCGCTGTCCCGTAATAAGGCCAGGTTATTGTTAATTTCATCCAGTATTATGTGCAGACGTTGATTATCTACAGCAGGTGATGTTTCCAATGTAGCAAGTGTCGTAGCATGCCTTTCCAGTTCTTTTATAAGCTCTGATTTGATATCAGAACGCGTCAGGAAGTCAATAATATTTAACAGTGTCGATATGACATTGCGGCTGTCCCACTCTGTCGGCGCAGAAATGTAATGGTCAAGTTCAGCAAACAGATATTCCAGCCGTAAAAAAGTACGGATCCTTTCATTCAAAGGCTGTTCATATGTGATTTTGGAACTCACCGGGGATAATCTCAGTTTAATATCGTTATACGATTATATTGCCTAGACAGTAGCTAAACCGAGATATTTTTTATGCATGCTGTTTACCTCAGACTGTAATTTTTTAATACTATTGTCATTACAGATAACATCATCAGTTTGTTTCAGGCGTTGTTCACGATTCATCTGAGAATGGATTATCTTTTGGATCCCCTGGTTAGTTGTATTGTCCCGTGTCATCGCCCTTTTGATTTGTAATATCTCAGGCGCATCAATTACAAGAACGCGGTCTACAGTATTTTCCGCACCGGTCTCGAAAAGTAATGGAATGCTAATGATACAATATGGGTGGCTGACGTTGTTTATAAAATTATTTATCGTGTCATGTACCAGCGGGTGAATAATTGACTCCAGGCGGTTTCGTAATATTTCGTCAGTAAAGACAAGCTTACGTAAATAATCACGGCGTAATTCCCCATCGGGGCCTATTACAGCGGAGCCAAATTCGTCAACGATGGCATCATATGCCGGTTGTCCTTTTCGTGCCAGTTTATGTGCGATGTCATCGGCATCGATGACAGGCACGCCAAATTCGGCAAACATATCAGAAGCAGTCGTTTTTCCGCTACCTATACCGCCAGTCAGTCCAACACGTAATGTATGACTTATACGTTGAATGCCCACCTGCTGTACATCCCGAGTAGTTCCGTCCCCCAGACTAATGCTATCCATCCCGCTAATGCCAGGTAAGGTCCAAAGGGTATAGGCTTGCTCTTGTCATGCTTGCGAAGAACTATTAAGCCAATACCAATGACGGCGCCGCAGATAGATGAAAGTAATATGATAAGCGGTATCACTTGCCAACCAAGCCAGGCACCCAGCATGGCCAATAGTTTGAAGTCGCCATATCCCATACCTTCTTTACCTGTCAGCAGTTTAAACATCATGTAAACAGACCACAATATGCCATATCCGAGCATAGCCCCAATCAAACTTGAGTAAATATCGGTAAAGACTCCAAACATATTGGCAAACAGACCAAGCCACAAAAATGGCAGGGTAATATCGTCCGGCAAGAGTTGCTCGTCGATATCAATCATACTTAAGACCAGTAGGGACCATGAAAGTATAATTGCCAATATGGTTTGTACGCTGTAACCAAATCGCCAGGCTATAAAGATTGCAATGGCAGCACTTAAAAATTCAATAACAGGGTAACGGAGGGAAATAGCTGCCTTGCAGGCAGAACATTTACCCGCAAGCAGGATATAACTCAGGATTGGAATGTTTTCCAGAGCTGTAATTTTGTGTGCACAACGTGGGCAACTGGACCTGGGCAGAACCAGGTTATAGCTTTCCTCTTCACTCGGCTCTGCAGCGTTGATTTCAAGTAAGTTACGACACTCCCTGTGCCACTCATTCTGCAACATCTTTGGCAGACGGTATATAACCACATTAAGAAAACTTCCGGCTATAAGACCCAGTATACCCAGAGTGAAATAAAAGACAGGTGGAGATGTCTGTAGAGTGTTAAACAGATTCATTTGGAATTATTATTATGGTTTTTAAATACCTGCTAACGCGCAGGTTTTGGTTTTTATCTTATACAGGCATTACCTAAATGGCTGGCTTTCAAGCACAAGCTTGTCGAGATAAAAACTAAAATAGTGTCTCGGACAGGCTCCTAGACGACCGCACCCATCTTGAAAATAGGCAGATACATGCCAATCACAATGCCACCAATGATGACACCCAGAAACGCCATAATAGCGGGTTCCAGCAGGCTGGTCAGGGCATCCACGGCATCATCGACTTCCTGTTCATACCAATCGGCGACCTTGCCAAGCATCGCATCGATTGAGCCGGATTCTTCACCGATGGCAACCATTTGTACGACCATATTGGGGAACAGGCCTGTTTCTCGCATAGCGACCTGCAACTGTGTGCCGGTCGATATTTCGTCGCGCATTTTCATGGTGGCATCGTAAAAAACTATATTGCCACAGGCGCCAGCAACGGAGGTCATGGCTTCAACCAGAGGTGTTCCGGCAGCAAACATGGTCTCCAGGGTGCGGGCGAAACGGGCAATGGCTGCTTTCTCCAGGATCACGCCGATAATGGGTAATTTCAAGGAGATGCGATCCAGAAGTTGCTGGACTTTTATTGAGCGTTTCTTTAATTCCAGTAAGCCATAGACAGTGCCGCCAATGATGCTAAAAATTAGCCACCACCATTCTACAAAAAAGTCTGAGAGATCTATCAGAAATTGTGTCAGGGCAGGCAAGTCAGCACCAAAACTGCCAAATAGTTCCGAGAACTGAGGGATAACAAATATCATCAAGATAGTTACAACAATGCCTGCCACGACAACAACTGCAGCGGGATAAAATAATGCGGCTTTGATTTTGGACTTGAGCGCTTCAGTCTTTTCCATGTAGGTCGCCAGCTTGTGCAGAATGGCCTCCAGTATACCGGCATGCTCTCCTGCCTCGACCAGATTGCAATAGAGATCATTAAATTGCAGCGGATATTTTTTCAGGGCCTCAACCAGTGAGTTACCGGCTTCCACATGGCCCTTGACGCCCAGGATAAGATCCTGCATTCCGGCATTCTCATGACCACGGCCGACGATCTCAAAGGCCTGTACCAATGGGACACCGGCTGACATCATCGTGGCAAGTTGCCGGCTGAAAATGGTAATATCCTTTGGTGTGATCTTTGTCTTGCCAGCACCGCCAAACAGGGGTTTGGGTTTCTTTTTGACCTTGAGCGGATTGACGCCCTGTCGGCGCAGTACGGCTTTAACCAGGGCATCACTTTGCCCTGACATTTCACCTTTGACACGTTTGCCTGATTTGTCCGTGCCTTCCCAGGCATACATGTCCGCTTTAGCAGCTTTTGCCATAATCCTTACTCCATCGTGACGCGATTAATTTCAGCAAGACTGGTAATACCCTGCATTGCCTTTCTCAGGCCTGATTTACGTATGTCCCAAATTCCTTCCACTAGAGCCTGATCAGACAGTTGTACGGCATTTGCCCCCTCAATAATCAGGCGTTTCAAGGCATCGGTGATGGGCATGACCTGATAGATACCGGCCCGGCCTTTGTAACCACTGGGGCAATCGTCATTTCCCGTGACGGGGTTGAAAAGTTTTATGCCCATTTCGATATCCTCTTCCGTAAAACCTTCATCGAGTAGTGCTTCCCTGGGCATGTCCAGGGGTACTTTAAATTCCGGATGCAGTTTCCTGCACAATCGTTGGCCGGTAATCATGTTAATGCTGGTTGCAATCGCGAAGGCCTGGATGCCCATATCCTGCAGACGGGTCAGGGTCTGGGGGGCATCATTGGTATGCAAGGTTGACATCACCATGTGGCCGGTCTGTGCTGCCTTCACCGCTATCGAGGCGGTGACAATATCACGTATCTCCCCAACCAGGATGATGTCCGGATCCTGGCGCAGGAAGGCCTTCAAGGCCTTCTCGAAGGTCATTCCTGTCTTCTCGTCCACCTGTACCTGATTGACGCCGGGCAGGTTGATTTCGACCGGATCTTCTGCGGTGGAGATATTGATATCAACTTGATTGAGGATGTTAATGCCCGTGTACAGGGAGACGGTTTTACCACTACCTGTTGGACCCGTAACCAGAAACATACCATAGGGTTTATGCAGGTTTGTCAGAAAAGCTTCTTTTTGGTGATCTTCATAACCCAGTTGGTCGATCTGTAACGCTGCTGCATCGGAGTCAAGGATACGCATGACGGTTTTTTCGCCGAATAATGTCGGGCAAGTGCTGACACGGAAATCAATGGACTTGGTCTTTGATAATTTTAATTTGATACGACCGTCTTGTGGCACGCGTCGCTCGGAGACATCCAGCCGCGACATGACCTTGATTCGGGCAGAGATCTTGGCCGACAGGCTCAGCGGTGGCTTGGCTACATCGGTGAGCACACCGTCGATACGAAAGCGTACCCGAAAAAATTTTTCATAAGGTTCAAAGTGTAAGTCGGAAGCACCTCTCTTGATGGCATCCAGCAGGCATTTATTAACGAAGCGGACTACCGGAGCGTCGTCGACCTCTGTATCCTCTTCCTCTTCTTTGCTCTCTTCGGCGAATTCCAGGTCATCCAGATCATCGAAGTCATCGTCGTCCATATCACCCAGACCACCATCCATTTCTTCCAGTGTTTTGTCAATGACCTTGGCGAGTTTGTCTTCTTCAATCAGGATTGCCTCGGTATTCATGCCCACCGCAAACTTAATCTCGTCCAGTGCCTGCAGGTTGGTGGGATCAGAGATGGCAATATAAAGTCGTTTGGCGCGTTTAAATATGGGGATGGCGTGATGTTTTTTGATCAAGTCTTGCTTGATTAGTTTGACAATATCGATATCCAGTTCCAGTGCATGGATGTCCAGCAATGGCACCCCAAATTCCTGTGAAGCAGCCAAGGCTATATCACTACTTGCTACCAGTTTATTTTCAACCAGATAGGATACAAATGGTTTCTTTGCATCAAGGGCTTTTTGGAAGTGCTGTTGCGCGCTTGTTTCATCCAGCAAGCCGTCCAACACGAGTTTCCTAGCGAGGCCACTGAGGTGGATCTTATTTGCTGAAACAGCCATAGAGTTCGACCTAGTTTCTTATAGTTTAGCGCTTAAATATTAGATTATATAAGAAAAATAACCAACACCTATATAGAAGATCGGGTATTTCTGATAGCAATATTCAGGTTTATACGACTAATTAATGCCTGCCAGACCCATCAACCAGGATGTGACCCTCTTTTAAAGGTGTCTGAGATCGAATAAAATATCATAACTAATTGATTTAAAATGGGAATAATTTATAACGGTATGGCTGGTAACGCTTGTTGTGAAACGGGAACTTTCCGACAGTCAATCAGGCAGCTGAGGCAGCCGCCTGATTGAAAGTGAGTCGCTTTTCATGCAAATCGACTGTAATGCTGTCTCCCGGGGAAAATCTACCGGCCAGGATATGTTTGGCGAGAGGGGTTTGCAGATGGGTCTGGATCGCCCTTTTCAATGGTCTGGCGCCGTAGATTGGGTCGAAACCGGTCTTTCCCAGGAAATCTTTCGCAGCATTGGAAACTTTGATCTGGATATCCTGTTCATTCAACCGCGTCGAGATATACTCGATCTGAATATCGGCAATGGCCCTTATCTGTGTTGGTTGTAGCGCATGGAATACCACCAGATCGTCTATTCGGTTGATAAATTCCGGGCGAAAATGTCTGGCGACAATCTCCAGAACCGTGCTCTTCATTACCTCATAATCTGTACTGTCAGACATCTCCTGAATTTGAACGGAACCAAGGTTCGAAGTCATGACCAGCACAGTGTTGCGAAAATCAACAGTGCGGCCATGGCCATCAGTCAAACGACCATCATCGAGTACCTGCAGTAAAATATTAAAAACATCCGGGTGTGCCTTTTCTACCTCGTCCAACAGCACCAGGCTATAAGGTTTACGACGGACGGCTTCGGTCAGGTAGCCGCCCGACTCATAACCGACATAGCCGGGCGGGGCGCCAATCAGCCTGGCAACAGAATGTTTTTCCATATACTCAGACATATCAATCCGAATCAATGCCGCATCGGTATCAAACAGGAATTCGGCCAGGGTTTTACATAATTCGGTCTTGCCGACGCCGGTGGGTCCAAGAAACAGAAATGAACCATTGGGGCGATTCGGATCAGACAAGCCGGCACGTGAGCGGCGAATCGCATCTGAGACAGCAGAGACAGCTTCATCCTGGCCGACCACACGTTGGTGCAGTGCTTGTTCCATCCTCAGCAGCTTGTCCCGTTCTGCTTCCAGCATTTTGGCTACCGGTATGCCGGTCCACTTTGAGACGATTTCTGCGATCTCGTTTTCGGTGACTTTATTGCGCAGCAGGGTCATCTCCTGAATCTCTGCCTGGTTTGCCTGCTCAAGCTGTTTCTCAAGCTCGGGGATGATGCCATATTGTAATTCAGACATACGACTGAGGGCGCTGGCGCGTCTCGCTGTGTCAAAGTCCAGGCGCGCCTGTTCCAGTTTTTCCTTGATTGTATGGGCGTTTTGCAGCGCTGCTTTCTCGGCGATCCATACTTCCTCCAGATCGGCGTATTCACGTTCGGTTGTATTGATTTCTTCTTGTAGTTTGTGCCGGCGTTTTTTTGAGGCATCATCGGTCTCTTTCTTAAGTGCCTCGTGCTCGATCTTCATCTGGATCAGACGACGCTCGAGACGGTCCATATCCTCAGGTTTGGAATCTATTTCAATACTGATGAGACTGGCTGCCTCATCGATGAGGTCAATGGCCTTGTCCGGTAGTTGCCTGTCAGTGATATAGCGATGCGATAGATTCGCGGCCGCGACGATTGCCGGATCAGTTATCTGGACATTATGGTGAACCTCATAGCGCTCCTTCAGGCCGCGCAGAATAGCAATGGTGTCCTCCAGCGTTGGCTCGTCCACCAGTATTTTTTGGAAACGTCTTTCCAGCGCAGCATCTTTCTCGATATTCTGGCGATACTCATCCAGAGTGGTGGCGCCCACGCAATGTAACTCGCCACGGGCCAGGGCCGGCTTCAGCATGTTGCCGGCATCCATTGCCCCCTCGGCTTTCCCGGCGCCTACCATGGTATGCATCTCGTCAATGAACAGGATAATCTGGCCTTGCTGTTTCCGCACGTCATTGAGGACGGCTTTTAAGCGTTCTTCAAAATCGCCCCGGAATTTTGCACCGGCTATCAGTGAGCCCATGTCGAGTGCCAGTAACCGCTTGTTTTTCAGGGCTTCCGGCACCTCACCGTTAACGATACGTTGCGCCAGACCTTCAACGATGGCTGTTTTACCTACACCCGGCTCACCGATGAGAACCGGGTTGTTTTTTGTCCGGCGTTGTAATACCTGGATGGTCCGGCGGATTTCGTCGTCGCGACCAATGACCGGATCAAGTTTGCCTTGTTGCGCCTGCTCAGTAAGGTCGATGGTGAATTTATCCAGTGCCTGACGATTTTCTTCCGTATTCGGGTCATTAACGCGTTGACCACCGCGCAGCTGCGAAATGGCTGTTTCTATTTTATGCAGGTCAAGACCACATGCCTTCACTATCCTGCCGAGTTTCCCCTTGTCTTCCAGGGTGGCTAACACAAACAGTTCACTGGCGATATATTCGTCCTGACGTTGTTGGGCGTATTTATCGGTGAGATTAAGCAGGCGTTCCAGGTCTCTTGAAACATGCACATCGCCAGCAGTTCCCTGAACCTGTGGTAAGCGTTCCAGTGCTTGCGCTAATTCCGATCGCATACGATTAACGTTAACGGCAGCAGAGTCGAGCAGGTGAGGTGTAGAACCGCCATCTTGATCCAGTAAGGCGGTCATCATATGCACGGGCTCTATGAACTGATGGTCACGGCCAAGGGCGAGGCTTTGTGCCTCGGCCAGGGCCAACTGAAATTTGCTGGTGAATTTGTCAGGGCGCATAACTTTCTAACTGCCATTGTGTCAATTATTTGTTAGATAGATATGGGCAAAGTTTACAGATTCAAGGTTTGACGTTCAAAGTTTGCAGTTCGCAGCGGCTGATTTTTTAAACACGAAACCTCGAGCCTTTTGACTATCAATACACCCCTATATCCAGGTAAGATCGCGAAATTTTATTAACAGCAACAACATAGGCGGCAGTGCGAAAATCCTTTATTTTATCGTTTTCCTTCATTACCGTACTGAGCTCCTGATAGGCCATGCGCATAGTGTCATCCAGGCCGGAACGAACCAGATCCAGTTCATCTGCCCCGCGGACAATCTCGTTCTTGATCCAGTCCGGCACGGTTGCGTTTGTGAGGGACTCCATAGCGGTGATCAGGTGCTGTCCCCGTGTTTCATCAAAGCGTCTTTCCATCCTGCCAAAACGGATGTGAGACAGGTTCCTGATCCATTCAAAGTAAGACACGGTCACACCGCCGGCATTGACATAAGCGTCTGGCAGTATGCTGATGCCTTTTTCCCTGAGAATTTCATCCGCATCAAATGTTGTCGGGCCGTTTGCTGCTTCGACGATTAGTTTGGTCTTTATCTTGTCTGCATTGTCTGCGTTGATCTGGGCCTCCATCGCGGCAGGGATCAAGATGTCACAATCCATCTCAAGGGCGGCCTGACCATTTTCTGAAAATGTGGCGTCTGGAAATCCCTTGATGGTTTTATGCTCATTGATATATTGACGAAGGTTTGCAATGGGCAGGCCATTGTCATTGATCACTACACCATCGCGCTCGATGACGGCAATGATGCTGGCGTCGTCTTCTTCATCCAGCAAACGCGCAGCGTGATAGCCCACATTTCCCAGACCTTGTACGATGATACGTTTACCACCCAGCCCGTCTTTAAATCCTGCCGCCTTCATATCATCCGGGTGGCGGAAGAATTCACGTATCGAATACACGACACCACGGCCGGTTGCCTCAGTTCGCCCGCGTATACCGCCATGGGCAACCGGTTTGCCGGTGACGCAAGCGGCGTAGTTGATATCTTCCGGATGCAGATGTTTATAGGTATCGGCTATCCAGGCCATTTCACGCTCACCCGTGCCCATGTCCGGCGCGGGTACATTGGTTGCCGGACTTAAAAAACCTTTACGGATGAGTTCACGTGCAAAACGACGGGTTATCGCTTGCATTTCATCGCGCGTATAGTTGGCGGGGTCAATTAACAGCCCGCCTTTAGAGCCACCAAAGGGCACATCAACAATGGCGCATTTGTAAGTCATTAAGGAGGCAAGGGCCTCAACTTCGTCCTGGCTGACTATCGGCGCGTATCTGATGCCACCTTTGGCGGGTAGTCGATGGTTGCTATGGGTAGCACGCCAGCCGGTAAAAACCTCAATCTTGCCCCGGATATTAACGTTAAAATTCACCTGGATAATGGCGTCACAGGCCTTGATCGCATTGGCTATGCCGGGATCCATATCAAGCACTGCAAAGGCCCTGTCAACCATATGGTTAACGCTTTCGCTGAAGGAAAGTGATTTTTTATGGTCTTTTTTTGCCATGATGCTGTCCCCTGGTTATGTTTCCATCTTGTTGGGTTTGATTGGCCCAGGTACTACTACCGTCAAGCTTAGTCGATGTTGCCGTATCTCATCCAGATCAAACTGGCTATACGGCCTGTTCTAGCCTCTCTTCTGGAGGAGAAGAAAACCCTTGATTCTTTGCTATAGGCATTGATGACCTCGTTGCCGTGGACCTGTTTGAGCCAGAGTGGATCAGCAGGCAGGTCTAAAGATTCCCGCAAAAAATTGTGGTTTTGCGGGACCGTTGCGGCATCATCTGTGACATGCATGGCCAGATTCAACCTGTCAAACAGTGCCTGGCTATAGCCCGCCGGTCGCGTTGTAGTGCCGGCAAGGACGTTGTCCGGCGCCGGCCAGTTGGCTTGGAAGCCAGTGGTTTAATTCATTTGTTGCGGGCATCAGATTCAATAGCATTGAGTAGATCTTGTATGTCCTTTGGAAGTGGCACTGTCCAGATCATGTCATCAGCGGAGACAGGATGTTGTAAACCGAGCACACAGGCGTGCAGGGCCTGGCGCGGGAAGGATTGAATAGTTTGGCGGAATGCCTGTGACACGTTTTTCGGCAACAGGTTGCGACCGCCATAGACGGGATCCCCGACCACAGGGAAGCGAATATACGCCATGTGTACACGGATCTGGTGGGTACGACCTGACTCCAGTGTCAGTTGGATATGTGTGTGGGCGGGGTATTTTTTCAAGATCCGGTAGTGGCTGGTGGCTGGCTTGCCTCGTTCCATAACTGCCATCCGCTTGCGATGAACGGGATGGCGGCCAATCGCCGCTGCAACGCGCCCGCCCGCTGTCATGACACCGTTGACAATAGCCTGATATTCTCGCCTGACCAGGCGTTGCTTCAATTGATCGACCAGAAAAGTATGCGCAGAGGGTGTTCTTGCAACGACCATTATCCCGGATGTGTCCTTATCCAGGCGTTGAACGATGCCCGCTCGAGGAACTTGTTGCAGTGTTTGATCGTGATACAGCAGGGCGTTGAGCAGTGTATGGTCAGGATTACCGGCGCCGGGGTGGACAACCAGACCAGCTGGCTTATTCAGCACAATAATCGATTCATCTTCATAGATAATGTCCAGCGGGATAGCTTCAACTGACCAGTGAGTCTGAGTTTCGTAGATGGGTACAATTTCTATCGTCGCGCCGGCCTTCACCGGGTCCCGTTGCCGGATAATTCTATCGTCTACCTTGACATTACCGGCCTTCACCCATCTCTGCAAGCGCGAGCGCGAATGTTGTGGACACAATTTACTCAGGGCTTGATCGAGTCTTCTGCCAGCCAGTTCATCAGGCACTACCAGGGTCAACTTTTCGTTTGGCATCACCACCCTTCTGTCATCGCCTGCATGGTGGCCACGTTGGCGGAGTGGCACATCCCCACGTCGTCCGCGTGGAGCAGGAGCAGTCGGTCGCTGGAATTACCACCGATGCGGTCTGCTAACGATTGTCTGGTTCCGGGCATCGTG
>JADFPU010000236.1 GCA_022562175.1 Pseudomonadota bacterium
AAATATTGGGATAAAAGCATATTGCGATTTCTTGCATGGTGTCTTTGCGTCTTGGCGAGAAATATTATAATGTTTATGGACGGACACTGGCTAAGATCTGGCCCCTGATCCCCACCTGCTGTATTCTTACCTTAATGAAAATAAGCTGAGTCAAAGCATGCAGAATCGACGTCGCGGTATATACTTATTGCCCAACTTGTTTACCACAGCAGCCTTGTTTGCCGGGTTTTATGCGGTGGTTGCTGCTATCGATTCACGTTATGAGGCTGCGGCGATGGCTATCTTTGTCGCGATGATACTCGATGGCATGGATGGGCGGATTGCCCGGATGACCAATACGCAAAGCGATTTCGGTGTGCAGTATGACAGCCTCTCCGATATGTCCTCTTTTGGTCTGGCCCCGGCGCTGGTGATTTATCACTGGTCACTGTTTGGTCTGGGTAAACTCGGTTGGTTGGCGGCCTTTATCTATGTTGCTGCCACGGCCCTGCGTCTGGCACGGTTTAATGCCCAGGCGGCCAGTGAGGATAAGGGGTTTTTCCAGGGATTGCCGTGTCCGGCAGCGGCAGCAACCATTGCGGGGATGGTGTGGCTGGGCGACTCCTACGGACTGCACGATGGTACTACTATTTTACTGTTTACTTTTCCCGTCACTGTCCTGGCGGGTGTGCTGATGGTCAGTAATATCCGTTACCACAGCTTCAAGAAAATTGATCTCAAGGGTAAGGTGCCTTTTGTATCGATACTGATCGTTGTCTTGATATTTGTCTTAATCGCCAGTGAACCGCCTCTGATACTTTTTCTGTTGGCAATAGGCTACGCCTTGTCCGGACCCATTATGACCCTGGTTTTATTGCGCAAACACAGGGCCAACAGAAAATTGTCGGATGAGGGACCGTGATGCGTATCTCGTGAAGCGTGCAGCGTTGAAGTGAATGTACGGCAATGATTCCCTTAGTTCTTAAAGTACCTTGCAAATCCCATGATTAAAGCTATAGTTATGCGCCATGCAACATATTGCGCAACGAACACTTCGCTCTGCCTATAATCGTCCGCATCCGGCGGGCGCTCTGCTGTGCCTGCTGCCCTGCTAGGGCAGACAACACTTTTTTCCACATTTCAGTCATCACATTCTTCACGCATAATCCGTTTATGGCGGATTTGTTAACTCGAGTTAAGTAAACTAGGATGCAGGACAATGAAAGATAAATTGATCATATTTGATACCACTATGCGCGATGGCGAGCAGAGTCCTGGCGCATCGATGACCCGCGATGAAAAGGTAAAGATCGCACAGTCTCTGGAAAAAATGCGGGTGGACGTCATTGAGGCAGGCTTCCCTGTTGCCAGCCCCGGTGACTTTGAATCAGTACAGGCCGTGGCCAGGGTAGTCACAACGAGTACGGTATGTGCGCTGGCCCGGACCAATGATGCGGATATTGACCGGGCAGCAGAGGCGTTGAAACCTGCTGTGTCGTCACGCATTCATACTTTTATCGCTACTTCTCCCATTCATATGCAGAAGAAATTGCGCATGCAGCCGGATGAGGTCGTCGAACACGCAGTTAAAGCTGTCAGGCGAGCCAGGAATTATACGGATGATGTCGAGTTTTCACCGGAGGATGCCGGCCGTTCAGAACTGGATTTTCTCTGTCGGGTGATTGAAGCGGTGATCGACGCCGGCGCGACAACTGTCAATATTCCCGATACGGTTGGTTACAGTGTGCCGGGTCAATTTGGCGATACCATCAGGCAGTTGATGGAGAAGGTACCGAATGCGGATAAAGCCATATTTTCCGTACATTGTCATAACGACCTTGGCATGGCGGTTGCGAACTCCCTGTCTGCCGTCTTGAATGGTGCGCGTCAGGTCGAGTGTACAATAAATGGTCTGGGAGAACGCGCGGGCAATGCAGCATTAGAGGAAATCGTCATGGCAGTACGTACCCGTCAGGACGTGTTTCCTTGCGATACGGAATTAGATGCCACCGAGATTATGAACTGCTCGCGCCTGGTCTCCAATATTACCGGCTTCCCGGTGCAACCGAACAAGGCCGTGGTCGGCGCCAATGCCTTTGCCCATGAAGCGGGCATTCATCAGGATGGTATCATCAAGAGCCGCGATACCTATGAGATCATGCGGGCGCAGGATGTAGGTTTAAAGACAAACCGGCTGGTATTGGGCAAGCATTCAGGTCGCAATGCCTTGCGTGCCCGTTTGAAGGAAATCGGTATAAAATTCGACAGCGATGAGGCGTTGAACGAGACCTTCAAACGCTTCAAGGAATTGGCGGACAAAAAGCATGAAATCTTTGATGAAGATCTACAGGCACTGGTGGCCGATAGTCTGCATGACCCCGAGGTGGAGCAAGTTAAACTGATCTACATGAAGGTGCTCAGCGAGACAGGTGAGACCCCGGTTGCCGATGTTACGCTGCTGATGGATGGGCAAGAAAAGCCGGGGCATGCTGAAGGTGACGGGCCGGTAGACGCCGTCTTCAAGGCGATTGAGACTGTTGTTAAAAGCGGCAGCCAGTTGCAACTTTATTCGGTGAACAGTATTACCGGCGGTACCGATTCCCAGGGTGAGGTCACCGTGCGTATTGATAAGGATGGACGAGTGATCAATGGTCGTGGTGCAGATACCGATATCGTCGTCGCTTCGGCCAAGGCCTATATCAACGCCATTAATAAGGCCTTGTCCCATGTCGAGCGTGCCCACCCACAGGTGTGAGATGAGTTTAAGCAGCCAGCAACAACACTATCTGCAATTGATGGGCATAGATGTCTGGCTGGAAAAGGGTATAGAAGCAGTTGTCTCGCAGGATTCAGTATCGTTAGACAATGCTGTAATGAAGACAACGCCATCCGATCAGACGCAAGACCCTGTTTGGCGAACGTTGCGTAACCAGGTTGCTCGTTGTACACAATGTGCATTGCACCAGGGACGGACGCAGACGGTATTTGGCGTCGGCGATGTCAATGCAGACTGGATGATCATTGGTGAAGCCCCCGGCAAGGAAGAGGACCGGCAAGGCGAACCTTTTGTCGGGCGGGCGGGCCAATTATTAAATGCCATGCTTGAAGCTCTGGGTCTGCAACGGCAGCAGGTATTTATCGCCAATATCCTGAAATGCCGACCGCCGGATAATCGTGATCCGAGGCCGGAGGAAGTCGCAGCCTGCGGGACTTACCTGCAGCAGCAGATAGACTTGATTAAACCCAAAATTATTCTGGCGCTGGGACGTGTCGCAGCACAAAATTTGTTAAAGGTAGACACCCCCATTGGCCGCATGCGCGGTCAGCAATATGAATACCCGGCGCCTCGAGTGCCGATTGTGGTGACATACCATCCGGCATACTTGTTGCGATCACCTCGGGAAAAAGCAAAGTCCTGGCAGGATTTGCAACTGGCAATGCGAATCTATAAGGAAGTCACGAACGACGCGCTACGATCTGCGAGTAACGAACGATGAGTGCTGTCATAAAACAAGCTATGCTGAACTTTCGGCCTATGCACGAAGATGACTTGCCGGAGATATTATCGATTGAGCTGAGCGCATATGCTTTTCCCTGGACAACGAATATTTTCCGTGACTGTCTGCGGGTAGGCTATTGTTGTTGGGTGCTCGAGCGTGATGGCATCATTGCCGCCTATGGCGTCATTTCTGTCGTTGTCGGTGTCGGAGAGTCTCATCTGTTAAACCTGTGTGTAGATCTG
>JADFPU010000237.1 GCA_022562175.1 Pseudomonadota bacterium
GAAGACTGTGAGAGTCTATCGCTCAGCTTCGGTACGCCCGGCAGGGCGCCTTTGCCGTCGGCGCCATGACAGACTATACAGGTGCCTGAATAGATTTCCTGTCCACTCAAACCTGTGACAGCAACCGAAGTTCCTGGTGCTGGTGCTGCATAGTTGCTCGCCTGCAGGTAAGCGAGAATATCTCTGGCCATCGATCCCGGGATACCTGCCCTGATGCGCATATGATTGACGATAGGCTGCCATATGTCATCTCTGAATTCACTGGCACTACGGATATTATGACAGCGTGCACAGGTATTCGCCCAGGCCTTGGCGCCCCGGTTTATATCACCGGATTCCTTCGCCGTCACCGCTGTGACAGTTGTGATCAGGCATAAAACTACTGCTAATAAGCCCCTGAGGCATTTAGTTGGAAGTGTAATAATATTCTTATTCATGGCTGTCTCCTTTAGAATCCGTATGTTAGTTGCAGTAAGAACCGGTCTTCATCCCTGGGACTACCCGTCACGCCATCATTGAACTGATAGGCCAGTTTCACCATGCCTTGATTGGCGATCAGGTAATTAATCCCTATCGCCCATTGCTTCTGTTCCTGACTGGCATGGGTTGAATTCAGTTCGCCGTATCTGGCTACCAATTCGAACTTCGTGGGCAGGAGTTTATATGAGGCCTGGGTGTACCAGGCTTCCCACCATTGCCCCTCGGGAGCAATGCTGCTTGCCAGGTCACCGACTTTTTGTTTGACATACTCGGCACGGAGATCGAGGTTCTTTAAGCGATAAAACAGGTCGAAGCTCAAGACGTTATAGTCACGCGTCGCTTCATCTTCCAGACCAACCTCGCCGAATGCGCCGGAGAAACCGATCTCCAGATTGGGGATGGGGAGGAAACCCAGCCTGCCACCGAATACCTTTTCGTCATCGATATCTGCAGTGAACCCTTCTGTAGCGATCCCCTCTATTTCACGTTCTTCTACCTCTACATCATGACCATCTTCTTCTTCGTCGTCATGACCATTTTCTTCTTCTTCGTCGTCATGACCAGCACCATGATCCTCCAACTCCAGTTGCGGACCGTTACCGACATAGACGGAATAATTTAAAAGAGAGCGATCACCAAACAGCGGTAATTCAAATCCGCCTCTTAGCTGAGCACCGACTTCCGCCGTGGGTTGCGCGCCTCCATGACCAAATCCCACCGGCATTGAGGGGAGTTTGTTTATCCATGTCGGATGCAGGTTTTGTTGAAACTGACCGAGTGGACTGAGGAACTTTCCGGCAAGCAGCGCCACATAGTCGTTGATAAACCAGTCGATCGTTAAGTATTCCATCGCGAGTTCGGTCTCGTCTCCATCGATTTCTATTTCCATTTCGGCTTCCAGCAAGAACAGGTCTTTGTAACTATAATGGAAGATAGGGTTGAACTGGACTTGCTGAAAGGCGTCGTTGTTCATTTCGCCTTTATTCGTATAGCCGACTGCTGCGTATCCCGCGAGATGGACCTTGGAATCGTAGGTCTTCCATTCAGCCTGATTGGCACGGGTCACCCGCACTTCTTCCTTCAGTTCCTGTACTTCTTCCCTGGTAACGGATTGCTGTGCCTGTTGCTCCAGCAGACTTCGCATTGAAGCCAGTTCCCTCTCCAGGTTTTCCACACGGGATTTTATAAGATCCACATCATCAGCCGCTGGTGATAGTGAAAACGTAAAGGTCAAAACAAGCAATATAGGAATGCGTGTTAAGAACGATTTAATTGAGTTACTCATTTGAATTTTCTCCTAAATTAAAATAAACAAGTTTAATATTCTACAACTTTTCATGTTCAGATAGTTTGATTAATTTGCTTGGTTCAATGCGTATAAGCTGGCTAACCGTTCACGGAATAATCTACTGATCTGAGGACTTTTTTTTAAAGGTCGTGTGTGATTTTGTGGAACCAGTTCCTTCAGTTTTGACTTGACGGCATCGACATCGATTGGCTTACGGAGGATGCCACCCATATTCAACCCTGACGATTGACCAAGTCTTTCCAGGGCGGCGGTCTCATCTTCATGCATGTTGCTCAACAGGATAATGGTTGCACGTGAATGCTGTTCTATGAGGGAATGAAGTAACTTGATATGATCGACATCTATTGTTTCCAGACTCAACAGAACGACATCCGGTTTGAATTCAACGCAAGTAGATTCAAAATCAGCGGGTTCATTGACTGACAGGGATTCGAAACCCAACCGCTCGATTATGCGGCAGAGCACACGGCAAACTCTTTTCTCGTGCTCCATTATCAAGATACGAATCTTATTCATTTTATGTTTTCCCTTCAGGTCTCCTTATCAAAGCAGTTGATCGTCGCAACATGAATAATTGTCATAAATGATTTATAACAGAGCCATGTAAGCTGTTGATGTACGGCAGGTAAACTTGATGTGAACTTATGTAAAGATATGTAAAAGGTGGTTGAGTTGGCTTACGAGGCTAACGGCATCTTCCTGATTTCCGTCCTTCGATGCGTAAACGCCACATCCGTGTGGCACTACTCGGCTCGGTGGCTGGAATAACGGAGTATTTTTTAGCCATCAATATAACCTTGGTGGCGTACTGGATGCGGTATCTCCTTATACCACAGGAACCTCTGGCTTAATCAGAGGTTCCTGTGTTTCAGGTTTGGTTTATTCCCAGTTGTTTCCGGATGTACTGTGCGAGTTGTTCCATGGAATAGGGTTTTTTCAACAATGGCAGCTCGTCATCATGGATCGATTGCCCGTCAAACATCTCCGTATGCAGGCCGGTAGTGAGTACCACTTTCAGCTCGGGCCGTTGCTGTAATGCCCATTGCGCCAGCTCATGACCATTTTTGTTGCCGGGCATAACAATGTCGCTGAACAAGAGAGCGATGGAATGCTCCGTTGCGAGGATCTCCATTGCCGTATTTGCATTATCGGCTTGCAGTACCCGGTAGCCCAGGCTTTGCAGACCACGGACGGCAAATCGGCGGACTTTCTCTTTATCTTCTACAACCAATATCGTCTCGTTACCTCGTGGTACGCCCTCATAAATTTCCTTCGTCTCGTCTTCATTGTTCGCTTCTGTTGATTCAGGGAGAAATATCGTAACGGCCGTACCCGTGCCGGGTACGCTCTCGATTTGGACGTCACCGCCTGACTGTTTTGCAAAATTGTGCACCATGCTCAATCCGAGTCCTGTGCCTTTTCCCATATCCTTCGTTGTATAAAACGGTTCGCAGGCACGTGCAACCACATCCGGCTGCATCCCGACTCCCGTATCTCTGACGGTAATAGCAACATAGTTGCCGGGTTTGAGTCCCGGAAATTCGTTAACTGTTTCGGTATTAAAGCTCTTTCGTGCGGTCTCAATGGTGAATGCGCCTCCATTCGGCATGGCATCCCGGGCATTTGTCGCCAGATTCAAGAGGGCGCTCTCCAACTGGGTTTGATCGGCAAAGACCGCCTTGACATCTTTATCCAGGTTGATGTTTACATCAATGTCCTCACCCAGCATACGGCCGAGAACACGCTTCATATCAACTATGGCTGCATTGGCATCGAGCCGGTATGTTTGAGGTTTATCTCTACGTAATAATAATAGCAGTCGTTTGATTAGTTCTTCACCATCCTGGGCCGCAGAGAGCACGTCGTCGAGTATCTCTTTCATCTCTTTATTATCTTCACCACTAATGTCCTCCGTTAGCA
>JADFPU010000051.1 GCA_022562175.1 Pseudomonadota bacterium
AAACCACGGCACTGCGCTCCGCTTCGGCAAGCACTGCCGCGAGTGAATTGTATGCCCAGCCTACAGGACTAACGCGCATGGCAGAACCGTTGCCAAAGCTGTAATACGGTCCGGCCTCGTTTGAGCAGGCCCAGCGGTGAAATCCATAACCATAACCACGATCCTGAAACGAGCGATAGTATTTACGGTAAGTGTCTGCATAGCTTCCTGATGTGAGTAGTACCTCAGCAACAGCTATAGTCAGTACAGTATCGTCAGTAAATGTGCTCTGCTCTGAAAACAGCTCAAATTCCTTGGTCTTGATCGGCTTCGCCTCGAATACAGAGCCGATAATATCGCCAGCTATTGCACCAAGCATTTGTATGGTTCACATGATTGTTATTGATTATTTCAGTTGTGATCTTCGCAGAGATTTTTTCAGACGCTTATCTGCGTGCGCGATTATATAGGCTGAAATTCCCTGCTGAAATGCGTGCAGCTTGTTTGTCTCGCAATGCGCGTCAATCCAGTCAATGATCGCATCAATATCCATATTTCCAGAGATACGAAAGGTATCCGGCGCCAGAGCATTATAGGCCGTTAAAAAGCCCATTAAAAAATTCTTGTAATCGTCATAATTGTTATTTTCGCGTGCACTGTAATAGCTGTAGCATGAATTGTTACCCACTCCCCAGATAGCAAAGTTACCTTTACCATCCTCAGCGTGGCTATTGGTGACTGTTAACAACATTAACAAAATAATAATAATTTTCATGTTTATATCCTCATGCAAATATTAGATTAATGTTCGTGTTCTGCTTATTACCTTACATCAAGCTGATCCTTCTTCAATCAGCAGCCAGAGCCGCGTATTGGCAAACCAGTGGCGGACATATCATGTTGATATCCTGCAATTTATCCGGAGTTGTTTGCGTAAATTCTGCTTGCGGAATGTCAGGTTCAGGCTTGCCAGGCCAGAGATTGACAGACACCCCTGGCATTCAAGCTAGCCTGGGGGGTGTGCCAATAAACTGCGGCAGGAATTATTGACTGTGGAAGGGCATCGGTCGGCCCGAGAACTGTGACTTGAGGAACTGCATTTGATCGGCCAGAATCTTTCTGTTTGATAAGGCAAGATACTCAGCCCAGTTAGGGACATAAGGAATTGCCAGCAGTGGCATGCTGGCTTGTTCCGGCTTGCGGTTACCCTTGCGGGTCTTGCAATGCCTGCAGGCAGTGACAACGTTTGACCAGCGATCTTTACCACCCTTCGACAGGGGGGTGACATGATCTCGTGTTAACTTTGATTCGTGGTGCTGATGCCCACAATACATACACAAATGAGCATCTCGCAGAAATAATTCGCGGTTTGTAAGGGGCGGGATGGTGCGTATAACATGTCTGTGCCGGGCAGATCGCTTGGTGGCGACAATTGAACTGACATCGATCGTAGAGCGTTTTCCTGTTTTCCTGCAGATGCCGCCGTGATATGTAAATTGTTGGTCACCGGCAGTCCAGGCAATCATATCGCGACTGTACAGGCAGACAGCATCTTGCCAGGGTATCCAGGTGACCGGTGAACCGGCCACATCAAGTCTCAAGATTAAGGTTGTCATGATTTAATCGCATTAATTGGATAATCTTCTGTCAGGATATCCATAAAAACATACTCTATTAGAGCGTATCACAATGCAGCTATGTTTTATTAGAAATGTGACTAAAGATCAAGTTATTACAGCGATTAATTAACGGGAGCAAGAGATGAAACCAATCGATGAGCAGTGCATTGCCTGGGAACAGATCAAGCAGCGCGAGAGCAAACAGCGTGCAAACATAAGTGATGTCAATGTCAGTCTGCTCGATGGCATCAGTTCAAAATTACCTGCCATGATTTGCGCCCATAAACTGCAAAGTCGGGCAGCTACGGTTGGTTTTGACTGGGACGGCATTGAGCCGGTCTTGTGCAAGATTGAAGAGGAAATAAATGAGCTGCGCCAGGAAATAGAGAACGGTGCTGACAAAGCCAAGGTAATGGATGAATTAGGCGATTTATTGTTTGCCTGTGTGAATTTTGCGCGCCATACGGAAATAGACGCTGAACTGGCCCTGAGAAAGACAAACAGAAAATTTACAGAAAGATTTAAATTCATAGAACAGGCGCTAGCGGCTAAAAATAAATCCCTGGCTGACGCCTCGCTCGATGAAATGGAGGCACTCTGGCAGCATGCAAAAGCAGTGTCTCGTCAAGCGTGAAGCGTTAAGCGTTATTCGTGGATGTTATATCGAACAGGCTTTGTCATAAGGTAATCAAATTCACTACAATTTTTTGAACACTGAACACTATTTTAACGTCTGGCCCGGTATCTCTCTATCGCCTTTATTCGCCCCAGCTTGTTAAATACGATCTCCGTGATCCAGGCGTCGGAGCTATGCCGATTTGGTATGTAGTACCAGACTTTTCTGATTAAGCCATGATGGCCATCGCTATACACCGATTCGTAATCGTAGCGGCCCACCCGATACAGAACCTCAGCTTCGGTCATATCGTTGCTGAGCAGAATAAACTGACGCATGGGGATCATATCTGCGGCCGAGTTCAACGGCATGAGAACCAGTACACTAATCAGCAAAGTCGTAAATCTATACATATATTTGTCAACGCTGGCCGGTTGTTTAAATAATAGAGTCTCACTGACACTGATGGTTCAGCCGCGGTCAATCCATACATCACCATTACGCGTGGCGCCGCTCCGGGGAGATAAAAAAAATGGGTGCCTACCAGGGGCACCCATACGTACTAAGGGGGGGGAGGAAATGTACTATAGGCAATTTATCATGCATTACCCATGCCATAAAATAAATTATTAAGTAATATAGTGACTTATGAAAATCACTGTCTAGATTGGTGATGCTATTTGGCCGGTTTTTGACGACACTGCACCAATTATTGTCAGCGTGATGGCTGATATTGCCCACATATTGGGCAGCAGAATGGAACGATATTGTTAGGAGCCTGCCCGAGGCAGATCAGCTAATTCGTTTGAGTATCCTTATCGAAAGAGAGCATGGCATAGGCAGAGTGGTTATGAATCGATTCAAAATTTTCAGACTCAATGGTATAGGCCTCAATCCGCTCATCGGATTTCAACTGTATAGCAACGTCTCTGACCATGTCTTCAACAAACTTGGGATTGTCATATGCGCGTTCGGTGACATATTTTTCATCGGGACGTTTCAATAAGCCATAAAGCTCACAGGATGCAACCTGTTCGACGATATCGATCAACTCCTCAATCCAGATGAATTTCTGCGTGCGCACCTGCAAGGTGACATGTGAGCGTTGGTTATGGGCGCCACGATCGGAAATATCCTTGGAACAGGGGCACAGGCTGGTAACCGGCACAACAACCTTGACCGTTACCCGGGACTTGCCATCTTTTATATCGCCAATAAAGGATACTTCATAGTCCATCAGGCTTCGCACACCCGACACCGGTGCGGCTTTATTGATGAAATATGGAAAAGTCATTTCAACATGACCGATTTTCGCGTCCAGTATCCGGGTCATCTCTTCAATCATGGATTTAAATGATTCAACCGAGATTTCATATTCATGATCATTCAGGGTTTCGACAAAGCGGGACATGTGTGTGCCTTTGAAATTATGTGGCAGGCTGACATACATGTTAAACATGGCAATCGTGTGTTGTTCACGGCCGGAACGGTCACGGACAACGATGGGGTGGCGGATGTCCTTGATGCCGACTTTGTCTATCGGTATCTCCCGTGTGTCCAGACTATTTTGGACATCAGGAATATCTTTATGTGCAACAGGTGCGGCTTGATTCATATTGTCTTTTACCTTAAATGTCGGTTAGTGGTCAGCCAGTTCATCAACCTGCTTTCTGCCCAGTTAATTAACCCTATGGTTTATAATACTTTAACCTAGTATTTTACTCGGTTTTTACGATGGCATCACGCTAGATCGCTATTGTCGGACAATTTTTTTGCCGACACAGCCGTTATTTCTCCCGTTTAACAATGTAATCTGCTATTTCCCGCAGTATATCTGCTTTGCTATCGAAGTTTTCAAGACTGGCAAGTGCCTCAGCGTGCATATCGCTTGCAGCCTGTTTGGCGCCAGCCAAACCAAGCAGATTGGGGTATGTCGGCTTGTTTCGGGCAAGGTCTGAACCCTGTGGTTTGCCGATAATTTCGGTATTGCCCTCAATATCCAGGATATCATCCTGAATCTGGAAGGCGAGTCCAATGCACTTTGCATAGTGAGATACCTTTTTAAAGCAATGTTGCCCAATATCCTGCAGTGATAATGCGCCGAGCTCGACAGAGGAACGGATCAGGGCGCCGGTTTTATGGATATGCATATTCTCCAACTCAGTGATTGTCAGTTGCTTGCCAACTGACGCCAGGTCTATTGCCTGGCCCCCGGCCATGCCGCGTGAACCGCTGGCAAGGGCCAGTGTATCGATCATCCTGAGGCGTTGTCCGGCATCAACCTGGATAGTTGAATCGTGTGCCAGCACATGAAAGGCCAGTGCCTGCAGGGCATCGCCGGCAAGGATGGCGGTCGCTTCATCATAGGCCTTGTGGCAGGTAGGTCTGCCTCGGCGCAGATCATCATCATCCATCACTGGCAGGTCATCGTGGATCAATGAGTAGGCGTGGATCATCTCTACAGCACAGGCAGGGCCGTCGAGGACAGCAAGATCGACGCCAAAAGCTTCGCCGCTGGCATAGACAAGCACCGGACGAATGCGTTTCCCATCACCGAGCACGGCATAGCGCATGGCCTGGTGTAAATGGTCGGGTTGGATATCAGCTGCCGGTAGCCAGTGTGCGAGCGCTGTTTCTACTCTGGATTGGTAGCCCCGTAGCGACTCTAAAAATGGCATGGTGGTTTATTTTTTTATTCGTTTTCCGTGTTAAAGGGGCTGAGTTGCTGCTCGCCGTTGTTGTCGAGTAAAATCTGCACCTTCTGCTCCGCCTCAGTGAGTGCCTTCTGGCAGGCACGTGTCAGAGCGATACCCCGTTCAAAATGCTTGAGAGACTCCTCCAGACCGAGCTCGCCTTGTTCCATCTTTTCTACCAATTGCTCCAGCTCTACAAGTGCCTTTTCAAAATCAAAATCAGTCTTTTTCTTCGACACGGCATTACCCCCCATAGCTTACTGGATGGAATCTTATCAATTAATGTGTTTGTTGATGAAAATTTTTGTTGGCAAGATGATTATCATAACAGATCTACAGGTATTCCATGCATCTCGAAAAATTAGATTGTATAATTTATCAATAAGTGGCCGGTACCTGAAATAGCGCTGGGCAAGCATTTTATCTGCTGGCTGACAGCAGCGTTTAAATGTTTATGCATGCATGTTTCACGCTGTGGGATAAGTTGACAGCAGCATGCCACTAGAGTAAAGTTCCGGACGAATTAGACTTATTCTAATTATAAAATATAATCTATAAATATTAGTAAGATAGGAGATAAATGATGTCGTTAAAAGGTTCTAAAACTGAAGAGAATTTAAAAGACGCATTTGCCGGTGAATCACAAGCGAATCGACGCTATCTCTACTTTGCGCAAAAGGCGGATGTCGAGGGTTATAATGACGTATCAGCTGTGTTCCGCTCCACCGCTGAAGGTGAAACCGGACATGCCCATGGTCACCTGGAATACCTGGAAGAAGTCGGCGACCCGGCTACCGGCAAACCGATTGGTAGCACTGAGCTGAATCTCAAGGCCGCTATCGCCGGCGAGACACATGAATATACCGACATGTATCCGGGCATGGCCAAGTCTGCCCGTGAAGAAGGTTTCGATGAGATAGCAGACTGGTTTGAGACACTGGCCAAGGCCGAGCGTTCACACGCCAACCGATTCCAGAAGGCACTGGATAACCTGGATAGCTGAAAATTTCACAACAAGTTATAAGTCAGGAGTCAAAAGGACGGGCTCCTGACAGTAGCTTTGCAATGCCCTACGTAAGACTCAAGTCCCCGGATTATCGACTCAAGACTCAAGACTAATGACTGATAACAAGTATCGTGAAGGTAGCCTCGAAGCGCCGACACGTCATCCGGTTAAATGGAAAGATGCCGACTATTACAATGAAGAATCCTTGTTCAAGGAACTGCATCGTGTCTTCGATATCTGTCATGGATGCCGGCGCTGTGTCAGACTGTGTAATGCGTTTCCAACCCTGTTTGATCTGGTAGATAAATCAGACACCATGGAGGTTGACGGGGTTGCCAGGGAGGATTATGCCAAGGTCGTGGATCATTGTTATCTGTGTGATCTCTGTTACATGACAAAATGTCCTTATGTGCCGCCGCATGAATGGAATGTTGATTTCCCTCACCTGATGTTGCAAGCCAAGGCGATTAAACACAGCAACGGCAAAAGCAAGTTACGGGACCGGATCCTGAGCGCCACGGATACAGTGGGGTCATTAGCCGGTATCCCCGTTGTGTCCGGACTTGTTAATGCCGCCAACAAAAATGCTCTTGCGCGGAAAATCCTGGATAAGACCCTGGCCATTCATCCTGATGCAATCCTGCCTGAGTTCCATAGCAAATCATTGCGCAAGCGTCTTAAACAGCACAAGTCAAATATACAAGCGCAGCCTACAGAGAAGACTACCGGCAAGGTCGCATTATTTGTAACCTGCTATTGTAACCGTAACAGCCCGAAAATCGGTGAAGATCTGGTGGCTATATTAGAACACAATGGCATCCCGATCAGGCTGGTTGAAAAAGAGGTCTGCTGTGGTATGCCAAAACTGGAACTGGGTGATCTGGATGCGGTGGAACATGCCAAACAAGTCAACATCCCGCAATTGCTAAAGTTGGTCGATGAGGGCTGGGATATTATTGCGCCGATCCCCTCTTGTGTGCTGATGTTTAAACAGGAACTGCCATTATTGTTCTGCGATGATGAGCACGTTCAAAAAGTGAAACAGGCCTTCTTTGATCCATTTGAATACCTCATGCTCAGACATAAAGCAGCTAAGTTAAATACGGATTTCAAGCACTCACTCGGCAAGATTGCCTATCATGCACCCTGCCATCAGCGAGTACAGAATATCGGTCTGAAGACACGTGATGTATTACAGCTTGTGCCCGATACAAGTATTACTGTCATTGAACGTTGTTCGGGACACAATGGCACCTATGCTGTGAAGCGTGAAAGCCATGATATCTCCATGAAGATTTGCCGTCCGGTCATCAACAAGGTGAAACAGGGCGAGGTTGATCATTACATCAGCGATTGCCCGATGGCGGCTGATCAAATCAGCAACGGCATGCAGGATGATTCCAGAGCTGAGTCTCCCTTTTCATTATTACGTTATGCGTATGGCCTCTAACAACTAAACATATCAATGCAAAAAATTAATCGAGAAGATCTGCTTTCTCTAGAAAAATACGCAGACATCAGAACGGACTTTCGTGCCAGGGTGATGCAACATAAAAAAAACCGGCGGCTGGCGATCGGTCCAAATGTGGCATTATATTTTGAAGATCGCCTGACTATTCAATATCAGATACAAGAGATGTTACGGATAGAAAAGATTTTCGAAAGCGCAGGCATTGACGAAGAACTAAAGACCTATAATCCACTTATCCCGGATGGTCGAAACTGGAAAGCAACCATGATGATCGAATACAGTGATGCGGAGGAGCGTGCCAAACATCTGGCCAGATTGATGGGCATCGAAGATAAAGTCTGGCTCTGCATCAATGGTTTTGAGCACATTAGCCCCATCGCCGATGAAGACCTTGAACGGACTACAGAAGAGAAGACCTCCGCCGTCCACTTTCTGCGATTTGAACTGACTGACGACATGGCAGCAGCGCTCAAACAAGGCGCGTCCATGCAGGCTGGCGTTGAACACAGTAACTATCAGCACACGCTGGAGCTGGTGCCTGGCAATATCAGAGAATCTTTGCTGGCAGATTTGGACTAATTTGTGATTAGTAACTGGCAACGGATTACAAGTTACTCATAGGTAGGATCTTAAGGGAATATTCATTGTCTAGAGTTGTCAGATAATCTGAAATCTCAACACAGAGGCACAGAGTACACAGAGTTAGGATGAAATTTGTTCTTTATCTCCGTGTACTCTGTGCCTGTAAAACGTGTTCCAGACGTTTTCAACCGTATACATCCTTGTATACGTCTGTGTTTAAAATGCTGGCCTTAATAATGGTTTCAGTCCTTAAAGACTAACCTATGACAAGTTACTACTGACCTTCCTGCGTTGTAAAACCTCCTCCCAAAAACCTGATATTAAATGCCGCGATTGACTTGTGAAAATTGCATCGAAATCCTTCGCCAATCGCTGAAAACTCTGGCTCGCCGGTGCAGAAGGGTAACTCTGTACAACGGGCTTGCGTCTGCGAACGGCTGTTTCTAATAGAGCATCCTTGGCTATCCATCCGGCATAATCAGGTTTAAAATCAATATGCGCTTTAGAGACATTCGCAAGTTTATCGAATACTTGCCGTGCCTCTTTATCGTTAACCGCTTCATTAATGAGAAGCTTGATCGCTTCAACCTGGTAGTCGGCCGTTAAGACCTTGATCATTGCATAGGCATCGGTAATGGCAGTAGGCTCCGGCGTGGTGATGACCAACACCTCTTCGGCAGCACTACAGAAAAAAAGTACAGTATCGCGCAGGCCCGCACCGGTATCGAGCAACAGCACGTCAAAATCCTGAGACAATTCGTCCATTTGTCCGGCAAGCTTGGCAAGTTCCGATTGAGATGGATGCTCAAGTTGCAGGAAGCCCGATGTCGCAGGCAATACCTGCATGCCGTTAGACGCCTCGACCATGATATCGCGAAGATGCAACTTCCCATCCAGCACATCCGCAACATTGTGCTGGGCGACAAAGCCGAACAGGATATCTACATTCGCAAGACCAAGATCTGCATCAAATAACAAGACACGCTTGCCAAGATCCGCCAGGCTGATTCCAAGATTAACGGCAACATTGGTTTTGCCTACACCACCTTTGCCACTGGTAATAGCGACACTTTTCATTACAAGAGCGCCTCCCGTTCAGATGAGGAAAGTCCGGTGCTTGCTGGTGGCCCATACAAAACCACTTTGTTTCTGCCGGTTTCCTTGGCCTGGTACAGTGCCTGGTCAGCCTGTTTATAGAGTTCATCCGCATGGATAATTTGATTTGGTTCACGAACCGCAATGCCAATGCTCACACTGGTACGCAATTCATCACTATCAACCGGTATGATCGAATTCGCAATGTCGGCACGTAATCGTTCCATCGCGTCCCCGGCCGCCTGATAGCGGATATTCGGCATGACCACTGCGAATTCTTCTCCACCGATTCTTATCAGAGTATCGGATTGCCGAACATTTCTATTCATAATCATGGTGACCGCTTTGAGTACCTCATCGCCGACATTGTGCCCCCATGTATCATTGATGCGCTTGAAATGATCGATATCGATAACAGCGAGGCCCACAGGGCGATGCTCACGGACATTACGCTCCATCTCGCTTTTCAGGGCCCGTTTGAAATAGCGCCGGTTAAACAATCCTGTTAGAGAATCTTCCAATATGAGTTGACTGAGAACAGTCAAAAGATTTTGCATGGCAGCAGTCATGTTGATGCGGTCGTTGTTCGTGGGTTCCACATCTATTTCCAGACTTTGTAAGTCTAAATCCGCCCAATATACCAGTCCTGCGCCAATTTTGTCATGCAAGGCTTGCGGCGTTATGTCTTTATCCACTACATAATCTTCAAGCAATTGCTCGAATATTTTCATTGACTATCTCTGGCTGAATGATAATAATTATTAATCGGCGAGAGATGGTTAAACTTGAGTACAGCAACGCCGCATGTCTTAACACTTGCCCGGCACAGTGGCGATTAGCTTGTAATATCAGCCATATCAAGCCAGAGTCATCCATACAACAGGCTGGCGCCAGCAGCCCCTAATTTCTAGCCCCTCGCCCTTTGCTGCTGTATCCTTAAGCTTTTTTAGCATTTATTAATCTAGAGGTAATGATCGCTTGAGTAACCGCTACGCTGCCGCCGATATTGAGGTCCTGACCGGTCTCGAACCCGTTCGTAAACGTCCGGCGATGTTTACCGATACCAGCCGACCCAACCATCTTATTCAGGAGGCTGTTGACAACAGTGTTGATGAGGCGCTAATCGGACAAGCCTCGAAGATTGAGGTCATATTAGGCAAGGATGGATCGATCACTGTCAGTGATGATGGTCGGGGCATGCCCACCGATAAACACCCGGGGGAAAAGGTCTCGGGCGTGGAAGTTATCTTCACGCGCCTGCATGCAGGTGGCAAATTCTCTAACAAGAATTACAAATTCTCCGGCGGTCTGCATGGCGTCGGTATATCGGTCGTCAATGCCTTATCCAAACACCTTGAGGTATGGGTCAAGCGTGATGGCAAAGAATACAATATGGCCTTTGCCGGTGGCGAGAAAAAATCAAATCTTGAAGTGGTGGGCGATGTTGGCAAGCGTAATACCGGCACGACCATAAAATTCTGGCCGGATGCTAAATATTTCGATAGCACCAAGGTTTCGATCCCCAGGTTGAAACATGCTCTGCGTGCCAAGGCCGTGCTGTGTCCGGGACTATATGTAAAATTTGTAGACGAAGCCAGCAAGGAGAAGATCGACTGGTATTATGAAGATGGTCTGAGAACCTACCTGGCTGATTTTTTACAGGGACAGGCATTATTGCCAGCGGAGCCTTTTATGGGGTCGATGGAAGGCGATCACGAAGCTGTTGACTGGGCGGTACACTGGTTGCCGGAACAGGGTGAACTGGTCACAGAAAGTTATGTCAACCTCGTGCCCACTGTGCAGGGAGGCACACATGTCAATGGTCTGCGCCAGGGTTTGCTGGAGGCGATCCGCGAATTTTGTGACTCGCGTGCTCTATTGCCAAGAGGCGTCAAGCTGACAGCAGAAGATGTCTGGGAACGTTGCAGTTACATCTTGTCTGTGAAGATGGATGATCCCCAGTTTACCGGACAAACCAAGGAACGATTGAATTCACGTGCCTGTGCAACGTTTGTCTCGGGTGTGGTGCATGATATGCTCAGTCAATGGTTGCATCAGCATGTGGAAACGGGAGAGCGGATCGCAGAGCTGGCCATCAATCATGCGCAAAGTCGGCTTAAGGCCAGTAAAGCTATAGTCCGCAAGAAGGTGACAGGCGGGCCGGCCTTACCGGGCAAACTGGCCGATTGCACGATACAGGACAAGAGTGTCAGTGAATTATTTCTGGTGGAAGGTGATTCAGCTGGCGGTTCTGCCAAACAGGCACGTGATAGAGCGATACAGGCGGTGATGCCGCTACGCGGCAAGATCCTCAATACCTGGGAGGTAGATTCAGCCCAGGTGCTGTCATCAAAGGAAGTGCACGATATCTCTGTGGCCATTGGTGTAGACCCCGGTGCTACAAATATTGAAGAGCTGCGCTATGGAAAGATATGTATACTCGCTGACGCCGATTCAGATGGCTTGCATATCGCTACCCTGTTATGTGGATTATTCCTCAAACACTTTCGGGCACTGGTTGAACATGGCCATATTTATGTCGCCATGCCACCACTTTATCGGATCGATGTGGGCAAGAATATTTACTATGCGCTCGATGATGCGGAGAAACAGGGCATTCTCGATCAGATCACGGCAGAGAAGAAACAAGGTACGGTCAATGTACAACGGTTCAAGGGGCTCGGTGAGATGAACCCCATGCAGTTACGTGAGACCACTATGGCCCCGGAAACCAGACGACTGGTGCAGCTTACGCTGCCGGAGAATAGCAGTCAGGCAGACAAGATGCTCGATATGTTGCTGGCGAAAAAGCGCTCAGCTGACCGCAAGGCATGGTTGGAAAAAAAAGGTGATTTGGCGGTGTTATAGGCAGTTGAGACTGGCTGATAAATTGGTCGGGCTTGACGCATTAGATTCATTGTTTCACTGCTGTCCCGTTAATTCCCTCTCCCTTGGGGAGAGGCTTGGGTCGACAACATGGACCTCGGTACCCCCTTGGTGGGGTGTGTTGTCGGTAGAACGACGCAGGAACACTTACAGGACGTAAGTGGTTGAAAACGTCTGGAACAAGTTACCTACAGGACGTAGGTAAGGGGCGTGAGCATGGACACTTATATGGACATAAGTGGTTGAAAATGTATGGAACATATTTTCCAGCGGAAGCTTTTTCCAGCCAAAGTCGAGAGGGGGAGATATAATGACAAAATCTAAATGTTCAAGTGTCGTTCAAACCGCTACATATCTGCAATATGACGCTTCAAACTAAATTCTTGTTGATATACTTGCTTACGTTTCAGGTAAGTGCCTTATCAACTGAAATAATCAATACTGAAAAACATAATATCCGCGTCGAGCTGCTTGTCTCAGGTCTGCAGCACCCATGGGGAATGGCCTTCCTGCCAAATGGCAACATACTCGTGACCGAACGTGACGGACGCTTACGTCTGATTAAAAATAATAAATTACTTGATGCAGCGGTATCAGGCTTGCCCCGAATCAAACAACACGGCCAAGGTGGTTTGCTCGGGATCGCCTTGCATCCGCAATTTGAAAAAAACAAATGGGTCTATCTTGCCTACGCCGGCAAAGGCAAGGGCGGCTATGGCACAGAAGTGATACGTGGCAGGTTGACGGGGATGCAACTGACGAATGTGGAAACCCTGTTCAGGGCGTTACCGAAATCCAGAGGAGGCAACCATTTTGGATCAAGACTATTGTTTGCGCCCGATGGCAGCTTGTTTATTTCATTAGGTGATCGGGGCGACAGGGACAGGGCACAGGATTTGAATGATCATGCAGGCACATTAATCCGCATCAACGATGATGGCACGGTGCCGAACGATAACCCGTTTGTTGACACGATGGGCATGAAGCCGGAAATCTATAGCTATGGCAATCGCAATATGCAGGGGATGGCATTACAAGCCGGTTCCAACCTTATCTGGACCCATGAGCATGGCCCGCAAGGAGGCGATGAAGTCAATATTATGCGTGCCGGTGTCAATTACGGATGGCCAGTCATCACCTATGGCTTCAACTATGTGATCGGCACAAAGATTGGAGAAGGCACACATAAGGACGGCATGGCACAACCGATACATAAATGGGTGCCTTCCATTGCACCGTCGGGCATGACATTTTATTCCGGGGATGTCTTCCCGGAGTGGCAAGGTGATCTGTTTGTGGGCTCACTCAAGTTCGGTTTACTCGTTCGTCTTGAGGTCGCTGGAGACAAGATCATTCATGAAGAGCGCATGCTAGATGGCAACTATGGCCGTATCCGCGATGTTGTGCAGGGACCGGATGGATTACTGTATCTATTGACCGATGAACAGAACGGATCGCTATACCGCATTGGTCCGGATTAACAACCCCACGCCTCGGGCAGACTCCCAGGGTGACGGGCAAGGTTATGCCACAACTTAAAGATAAAACAGCAGTGATCACCGGCGCCAGTAGAGGTATCGGCAAGGCCATTGCACTCGCCTATGCGCGTGAAGGGGCAAAAGTCATCGTTAATTATTGCCAATCAAAAAACAATGCAGCGCAGGTAGTTGAAGAAATTACCGCTGCTGGCGGTAAGGCGCAGGCTATCCAGGCCGATGTATCCGAGCAACAGGATATTGAACGGCTGATAAATGAAGCAGGGGAGCTGTTTGGGAATATTAATATCTGGGTCAATAATGCCGGCGCCGATATTTTAACAGGGCAGGGGGCGCAATTAGATGATAGCGAAAAACTAGCACGCCTGATTGCGATAGATTTACAAGGCACCATTAATTGTTGCTGGGCTGTGGTACCGCTGATGCAGCAACAGGGCCGGGGAGCTGTGATCAATATGTCCTGGGATCTTGCTATGCACGGGCTTGAAGGCAGAAATCCGCAAATGTTCGCTGCCGTGAAAGCAGGGATACTCGGTTATAGCCGATCCCTGGCCAAGACCTATGGGCCTGAGGTTCGCATTAATATTTTGGCCCCCGGCTGGATAGAAACAACCTTTGCGGAGGATGTTATGCCGAAAGACTATTATCAAGCACGTATTAACGAAATTCCGCTGGCCCGTTTTGGCACACCGGAAGATGTTGCAGAGGCGGCAGTTTTTTTAGCCTCTGACAATGCTTCCTATATGACAGGAGAGGTCATCAAGATTAATGGAGGCCTGATATAAATAATATCCCAGTCAGTCTGACTTTCCATGTTTTCCATGCTATACGGATTCCGTATAATACCTGCAAACATGGATTCCGTATAATCAACTGTTATACGCTATGAATCATCAAGTGCCTGAGAAAATTTATAGATTCCTAGGCCTTCAAAATCTGGATAGAATTCAGAAGCTTCTTTTGGATTCAAAATTATATTTTGCAAGACCTGGCGAGTTTAATGATCCATTTGAATTTC
>JADFPU010000238.1 GCA_022562175.1 Pseudomonadota bacterium
AGGGCTGACGTTTGCCAGGGTGTTGCGTTCAGCCCTGCGCCAGGATCCGGATATTATCCTGATAGGTGAGATACGTGACGAAGAAACTGCGGAGATTGCGGTGCGTGCCGCAATGACTGGCCATATGGTGCTATCTACCCTGCATACCAATAGTGCAATTGGCACGGTAAATCGCTTGATGGACATGAGCATCAAGAGTTATCTGCTGGCTACTGCATTAAATGCCATTATCGCGCAACGCCTGGTACGCCGGGTCTGTGAAGGATGTAGTCGGGATACCGATCTGCCACCGCAAGTCACCGAGTACGTGCAACAGATAAGTGGCGAACCCGCAAGCAAGGGCAGTTACAAACAGGGGGCAGGTTGTGGCCGCTGTAATTTTACAGGTTACCAGGGCCGTGTGGGTGTTTATGAGTTGCTGGAAATAGACAATCAGATGAGTAATGTACTGGGCCGTGGCGATACCGTTGAGTTTGCAAAAGTGGCCAGGGAAAAGGCAGGTTTTTTTACACTGGAACAGGCGGCACTGCAAACAGCGATGAACGGCATTACCACTATTCATGAAGTGCTGAAAATCTCGGCGGATCTGGATATTGAATTGCCTGAGGAATTACAGACCGGCTTAGGCAATATTACCGCGCAGATCACTTGATTAGACGAACCATGTCAGACTAACAGGATTAATCATGCCGCAATTTCAATACAAAGGCCGAAACAGTCGGGGCGATTTGATCTCGGGGGTGGTCGAAGCCCCGTCGATTGATTCGGTCGCGGCGCAATTATCAAACAGCAATATCGTGCCGATTGATATTCTGGAAAAGACCAGTCAGGCCAATGTCTTAACAGATATCTGGATAAAACTTAATACACGCCGTCCTTCATTAACGGAACTGATAATGTTCAGCCGGCAAATGTATTCATTAATGCGCGCCGGCATTCCGATTATCCGGGCCATGACAGGCATCATTGATGCTACAAAGAACCATATACTGGCTAATGCCTTCAGGGAGATCAGGGCCGATCTTGAATCAGGCCGGGAATTATCGGCGGGCATGGCTCGCCATCCGAAGATATTTACGCCCTTATATATAAGTATGATACGCGTAGGTGAAGGCACGGGTATGTTGGATGAATCCTTTTCCCGCATCTCACATTATCTGGAACTGGAAAAAGATACCAGAGAACGCGTGAAATCTGCATTGCGTTATCCGGCCATGGTCATGGTGGCGATGGCAGTTGCATTAACTATTATTAATATATTTGTTATCCCGTCATTCGCCACGGTGTTTGAACGGGCGAATGCGCAGTTGCCGATTTTTACCAGGATATTGCTCGGCACCTCGAATTTCTTTGTCGATTACTGGCCCTTCATGCTGGTTGCCCTGATTGTCCTGTTCGTGTCGGTGACGACCTATGTCGGCACGGAGCAGGGACGTTATGTCTGGGGCAAATACAAACTGCGCCTGCCATTGATTGGCGATATCCTGTTACGGGCGACACTGGGACGATTTTCCAGGGCATTCTCCATGTCGCTGAGTGCGGGTGTGCCGCTGGTGCAGGCACTTACCGTGGTTGCCATGGCTGTCGACAACGATTATGTCGGCGGTCATATCCTCAACATGCGCAACGGTATTGAGCGGGGCGAGAGTCTGACCCGTACCGCTGCAGCAACCAATATGTTTACGCCGCTGGTGTTACAAATGTTGTCGGTCGGCGAGGAAACCGGCCGGGTAGACGAAATGATGGAGGAAGTGGCCGGCTTTTATGAGCGTGAAGTTGATTATGATGTGAAAAATCTCAGCGCAACAATTGAGCCGGTGATGATAGTCATGATCGGCGGGCTGGTGCTTGTCCTGGCGCTGGGTGTTTTCCTGCCGATGTGGGACCTGGCAAACGTCCGCCGTTAGTCGTCATCATGGCATTTGAGCAGACGCGGCTGGACCGGCCTCTGTCAAGGCTGGAGTTGGCGGGTACGGTGGTGGTGATTGGCATATTGGTAACAATTTTTATACATAAGATACTTACTCTGATGGTGGTAGCAGAGGCAACGAATGTGGATGTCATGATACGCAATTTACGGGCTGGAGTGATGGCATATGTTGCCGTGCAACTGGTTAAAGGCGACTATGCAGCGATTGCCACATTAGCGAATTCTAATCCGATCCAGGTGATGGAAACGCCTTTTGCCGGTTATATCGGCGCAGTGAGCTCGGGTGAAATAGCTGGGCTTGAAGCCGGCAGTTGGGCCTATGACATGGATAATAACTTGCTGGTTTATCTAGTGATAAATACAAGCGATTTCAAGACTGTATTGCCCGGTCCCGCAAGGATCCGGATAAAATTCAAACTGAACTATAATGATAAGAATGCAAACGGGCGCTATGATGAAGGCGTCGATTTGGCGCAGGGTGTAGTCTTGAACATCCTTGAGCCGTATGAGTGGCAGATACAATAGTGTGATATAACGATGAACATCAACTTGAATTTGTATGAGTTTATGATAAGCGTGTCATTCTGGACAGGCGCCTTGATGTTATTGATTGGCCTTTTTATTCTGATTTCTCCGGATCTCTTCATACGGACAGGCAACAAGCTTAACCGTTGGGTTTCAACGGAGGCTTTCTTTAATAAACTTGATGCGCCAAAAAACAGCGAGCGGTTCTTTTACCGTCACCATGTCAGTCTCGGCTTATTATTTGTATTCGGGGCCATGTATATTTTTTACACGTTTGCATTTGCCTTCGATGCCAGCAAGCAGACCCTAACGTTCTTTTCCAGCGCGGTTGTCAATGACTGGTTAATCAGTTCGCTGGTGTTTTCAAACCTCATTTTCAGTGTTGTTATTTTTGTGATCGGCATATTTATGCTGCTACGCCCCAGTGCCTTGAAAAATATTGAGGCAATAGCCAATCACTGGTTTGCCATAGATGAGTCGATAAAAGGCCTGGATGTGCAACTGGGCGCGCCGGACAAGATATTTTCAAAACGGCCCCGCTTGCTGGGTTTCATCATCATGGTGGGGAGCGCGTATATCTGTATGAACCTGTGGACCATGATGTAAAGCCAGGTCTCAGAATTCCGGGTGGGCGCGAGTCTGCTCTGGATAAACACCTGAGGGATCAGGTGACCATCAGTTGCTGGATTGAACCATGGGGAGACGTTCAATCAGTCTGTGCTGCGGCACAAGATAAACAGCGCTGGACAACTCGGGGCTGCGGCCCATTTTAATGAGGAATGTAAAAAATGAAACATCCACAAAAAGGTTTTACCTTGATTGAACTGGTGGTGGTTATCACCATTTTAGGCATCCTGGCGTCGTTTGCCATCCCGCGCTTCGCAGGGCTGGAGACCAGTGCCCGTACCTCGGCTATCAACGGCCTTGCCGGCAGCGTCCGCGCGGCGTCCGCACTGGCCCATTCCGTTGCACTGGTAACAGGTTCAAGCTCCAGTGAAAGTATTAGCATGGACGGTCAGGCTATTACCATGCTGAATCTTTATCCTACAGCAGATTCTGCAGGTATCGTTGAAGCGCTGCAGGATTTCTCAGGTTTTGAGGATAATACTGATGGCACCCTGGATCTGATCGGCGCGCCGGACGAGGATACATGTCGAGTGACCTATAATGAAGCGGCAGGGGGTGGTGGCTCACCAACGATTACTGTTGACATTGCCGGTTGTTAGCACATTGTCGCAAACGGACCCATG
>JADFPU010000239.1 GCA_022562175.1 Pseudomonadota bacterium
TTATTGTCAGGACTGTTTAGCAAGGCACGTTCAGGCTAGGTATAATAATGATGGGAGAGCTCAGTTTGACAGGATTCCTTGCCCTGCTTGTTAGGCGATCCCCAACCGATGATGGTGTTGCAACAGATCAGACTCGGTTTGTCGGTAACAGACCTGGCCTTGGCAATGGCCTGTTTGATCTGCGCGGCATCATGACCCTGCACATCTTTCAGCACATGCCACTGATAGGCCTCGAAGCGTTTTGGAATATCTTCAGTAAACCAACCGGACACATCACCATCAATCGAGATTTGGTTGCTGTCATAAATAGCAATGAGCTTGCCTAGCCCCAATGTACCCGCCAGCGAGGCGGCCTCATGGGAGATGCCCTCCATCAGACAGCCATCGCCGACAGAAACATAAGTGTAATGGTCAACAATATGAAACTTTTCCTGGTTAAACTGTGCCGCCAGTGTGCGCTCGGCGATAGCCATACCAACGGCATTAGCAAGCCCCTGTCCAAGCGGGCCAGTGGTTGTTTCTATTCCCGGCGTGCAACCGTATTCAGGATGTCCGGGTGTCTTGGAGTGTAGTTGCCGAAAATTCTTTAACTCATCAATAGAGAGTTCATAACCGCAAAGATGCAAGACGGAATAAAGCAACATAGAACCGTGGCCATTGGACATCACGAATCGATCCCTGTTTGGCCAATCCGGGTTGGCAGGGTTGTGTTGCATGAAGTCATTCCACAGGACTTCTGCAATATCGGCCATGCCCATCGGCGCACCCGGGTGGCCGGAGTTGGCTTGTTGTACAGCATCCATGCTAAGTACACGGATGGCGTTGGCTAAATCACGCCTTGAGAGCATGCAGATCTCCTAAGTTTTCAGTTTGTCTTGCTACGAGGCCGGTTAATCCGGGAGGGATGCCAGGAGCGCTAAAATAGCATGAATTGAGGTAAAACTCAGCATATAGTTGGGAGTGAAATTCATCTATGGTAAACGAATGAGTATTGAGAAGGTTTTGAATTCAGACGGCAAATTAATTAACAATTAAAAATAAAAGCGCATGATAAGCAACAAGTCCGGGATATTATTTTTCCTGATGCCTGATTAATTCCTATCCCCTCCACTTGATCGAACAGCCCATGCTTGCTATCTGTTTTTGCGGACCCTTGCCGCTGTTGGCGATTTGGCGCATGGCATCAAACAAGTCTCTGCTGGCCCCGTCTGGTGGAGCCTCAAGACGGCCGGCATCGAGTCTGCCGCGGTACTGTAATGTCATGTCTGCGTTGTAGCCGAAAAAATCCGGGGTACAAACGGCGCCGTAGTCGCGGGCGGTTTGCTGGCCTTCATCAAACAGATAGGGGAACGGGAAGTTGAACTGTTTTGCCACCGCAATCATATTATCAAACGAGTCTTCCGGATAATCTGCCGGCTCATTGGGCATGATAGCGACACTGCTCACGCCAAGCTCCAATAATTCTCTGGTATCACGCACCAGCCGTTCATGTATCGCCTTGACGAACGGGCAATGGTTGCAGATGAACATAATCAGCGTGCCGTTGTCGCCACGACAATCCTGCAAGGTCCAGTTCCTGCCATCTGTGCCGGCCAGGTCAAAATCAATGGCCGGTTGGCCAAAATCGCACATCGGTGTCTCGGTTCGCACCATAATTAAAGTCAGGCTTTTTAGTGAGTTGAATGTTATTAAAAAGAGGCGCACAAGTGTTGGGCCAATAATGGTCAACATTAAGGCGTAGATAAAATTTGTCAAGCAACAGCCAGAATTGCATAATATGCAGATCAGTTCTGCTATATTTACAGGGCTAATCATACATACCTGAGGAGCGTTGCAACGGGTCTCCCCGCCAGGCTTGGGTAAGTGGCAGTAATTAAACGGCGCTCGCTTAGATTGTTCTGGGGATGGACGAGATAAGTGGGCGTTGGCAGCCGTCTTATCGAATCATCATATTTCATCCATTTCTTGAATGTATTGTTTTATGAATATAGTGGCTAATACCTATGCAAAATAATTACTTATTTACTTCTGAATCGGTTTCCGAAGGACATCCTGACAAGATGGCGGATCAGATCTCGGATGCGATACTTGATGCCCTGCTGGCTCAAGATCCCGTTTGCCGGGTCGCCTGCGAGACAATGATAACCACAGGCATGGTCGTGGTGGCGGGTGAGATTACCACTGATGCCGTTGTCGATATATCCAGCATCGTGCGCAACACGGTGCAAGAGATCGGCTATAGCAGTTCAGACATGGGGTTTGATTTTGAAACCTGTGCGGTATTGATCTCGCTGGATAAACAATCGGCCGATATCGCCATGGGCGTCAATGAGGACGAAGGTGATGATCTCGAGCAGGGCGCAGGGGATCAGGGTCTGATGTTTGGTTATGCCTGTAATGAGACCGACACCCTGATGCCGGCGCCGATTGATTATGCACACCGTCTGGTCAGGCGTCAGGCCGAAGTCAGGAAAAACGGCACATTGCCCTGGTTGAGACCGGATGCCAAGAGCCAGGTGACATTTTGCTATGAAGATGGCAAACCGGTCGCGGTCGATGCGGTGGTACTCTCTTCGCAGCACAGTCCGGACATTGAAAATGCCGAGCTGCGTGAGGCGATCATGGAACAGGTTATCAAACCGGTATTACCGTCCGAGTGGCTCAGTAGCAAGACAAAATATCATATCAACCCAACCGGCAGGTTTGTCGTGGGAGGGCCGATGGGCGACTGCGGTTTAACCGGCCGCAAGATTATTGTCGATACCTATGGCGGCATGGCACGGCATGGTGGCGGCGCCTTTTCCGGCAAAGACCCATCCAAGGTAGATCGCTCAGCCGCCTATGCCGCACGTTATGTCGCCAAGAATGTTGTTGCAGCAGGGCTGGCCTCGCGTTGCGAGGTACAGGTCTCATATGCGATTGGCGTTGCCGAACCGACTTCGATCAGTGTTGATACCTTTGGCACCGGCAGCAAGGATGAAGCTGAGTTGATCAGAGCGATCCGCGAGGTCTTCGACCTCAAGCCCAGGGGCATTATCGCGATGCTGGATCTGTTACGACCTATCTATCGCAAAACTGCTGCTTACGGCCATTTTGGACGTAACGATATTGATTTGCCCTGGGAGCGTACCGATAAAGCCGAGGCATTACGATATGCCGCTGGTTTAAGTAATGTCGCGTAACAAATCTGATTTTTTATGACTTAAAACCGTTTCTCTGAGGAGCGTTGCGACGGCTGATAGCCGCCAGGCTTGGAGACACGGCACATGTTTAAAACGACGTTCGCTTGAATTGTTGGAGGAAAAACAATTATGAGCGTAGTAAGCGAAGCTGTAATGTCGGACTATCACGTTGCTGATATGTCGCTGGCCGGGTGGGGCCATAAGGAAATCCGCATTGCCGAGACCGAGATGCCGGGCCTGATGTCCATACGCAATGAATATGCAGGGCAGCAGCCATTGAAAGGTGCGCGTATCGCAGGGTCACTGCATATGACCATTCAGACAGCGGTCTTGATTGAAACCCTGATAGCGCTGGGCGCAGAAGTGCGCTGGGCATCTTGTAATATCTTTTCGACCCAGGATCATGCGGCAGCGGCGATAGCTGATCAGAATATTCCTGTATTTGCCCACAAGGGTGAGACATTGGAGGAGTATTGGGATTATTGTCATCTC
>JADFPU010000240.1 GCA_022562175.1 Pseudomonadota bacterium
CCAAAAGGTTCAGTGACAAGGCATTATTCATGATAGAGCAGCATGATTGGCCGGGAAATGCTCGGGAATTGGAGAATATGGTCAAGCGGGCTGTCGTATTGGCCGAGTCAAACCAGATTAAGGCGACAGATCTGGGATTTGCATCTGAAAATAACGACGATAATGTAGTCAGCCTGGATTTGAAGACAGCCCGGGACAAAGCTGAGCGAGAGATAGTAGAGAAAGTATTGAAAAACTGTAATGGAAAAATAGCTAAAGCGGCAAAAGTCCTGGGAGTCACCCGGCCTACTTTGTATGGTTTAATTGACAGGCACGGATTAAAATAAAATTACCTTTACACTATACAGCTGGTCTATTAACCCATAACTTCAGGTAGGTATTATCATGTCAACTGAAACAGTGCTGGTTACGGGTGGTGCAGGCTATATAGGTAGCCATACGACACTGGCTTTATCTGATTCAGGATATACAGTCGTCGTACTCGATGATCTTTCAACAGGAAATCCGGATGTGATGCCTTCTGACTGTGCCTTTATCAGGGGAAATGCCGGGGATCAAACGCTTGTGAGCAAAATTGTCAAAGAGCACAAAATTGATGCTGTAATACATTTTGCCGGTTCTATCATTGTCGAAGAATCCGTTTCCAATCCACTCAAATATTACAGTAACAATACTATGGTCTCACGAAACTTGATTGAGACATGTGTCAATGAAAATATTAAACACTTTATCTTCTCGTCTACTGCAGCCGTATATGGCAACCCTGCAAAAGTACCAGTAGTGGAATCGGATCAACTTGCTCCGATCAATCCATACGGTCATTCAAAGGCTATGACAGAGCAGGTCTTGAAGGATGTCTCTCTATGTACATCCCTAAATTATATCGCCCTCAGATACTTCAATGTTTCCGGAGCAGATCCGCAAGGCAGATCAGGACAGATAATAAAGCAAGCAACACATTTGATTAAGGTCGCATGCGAACTAGCCGTAGGCAAGCGTGAAGGCATGACAATATTCGGAAATGACTACGACACAGCCGATGGCACCTGTGTCAGGGATTATATCCATGTCAGCGACCTGGCTGATGTGCATGTCAGTGCATTGCAGTATCTACAATCAAATAATAATGAGAGCCGGGTACTAAACTGCGGTTACGGAAAAGGCTATTCAGTCAAAGAAGTCCTGGATACCCTGCAGAAGATCATTGGAGAATCGCTAAACATTTCACAGGGGGAACGCCGTGCCGGTGATCCTGCCCAACTTATTGCAGATAACAGCCTGCTTCGATCGTTGATGGAATGGACACCGAAATATAATAATCTGGAAAATATTGTCAGAGACGCTCTGGAGTGGGAAAAGCGGCTGCTAAATCAGAAATAAACCTCCGCCCCCAAAGAGTTTGTCCACTTGAAGCTTTTAGCAATTTATGTAGCGGAGTAAGGGTGGAAAACCTGCGTCGTATGGTTGAGAACTCCCCCATAATACCCATTGACTCATTACTGTAAAATCAGGATAAGGGGAAGTTCTCGGATCTCTTCAACAGGTTTTATCTGGCGCCTTTAAACGAGACGATGACGGCTGCAGTCTGTAGAAGCACCAGAATGTCGAGGAAAATATTATGATGCTTGAGGTAATATAAATCGTACTGAAGCTTCTCCTTGGCGTCTTCTATACTTGCGCCGTAAGGGAAACAGATTTGAGCCCAACCGGTGATGCCTGGTTTTATATGTGAGCGTAATGTGTAAAACGGGATAATATTAGACAAATCATTGACAAACTGAGGCCGCTCTGGACGTGGCCCGACGAAGCTCATATCGCCCTTTAATACATTGATTAATTGCGGCAATTCGTCAATGCGTGTCTTACGAATAAAACTGCCGACTCTGGTTACACGACTGTCATGCTTGATCGCCCATCTTGCGACACCGTCATTCTCGGCATTTTCTTGCATGCTTCGAAATTTGAAGATATTAAAGGTTTTGTTGTTTAAGCCCATACGCTCTTGTTTATAAAAAACTGTCCCGCGACATCCTGATTCAAGACAAATGGCTAGTGCTGTCAATAACATGAGCGGTAGTGCCAGGGTTAACATAACTAAACTGACAACGATATCCAGAGTACGCTTGCTGAATGACTTTAATTGATTTTGTGAAAAACCATCAGAATAGATAAAACTGCTCGGCCGCAGCGTGTCCAGATTGATCTTGCCTAATTGGCGCTCAAGAAAGGTATTCACATCCACAACATGTATGCCATGCATTTTGCAATCAAGGATGTCATCAACCGGGATATTCTGTCGGCGTTCATCCAGTGCAATGATAATTTCTGTCACATTGTTCTGCTTAAAAAATTCTGCGAAATTGAATCTTTCACCGTTGACACGCTTGACGATTCTGTTTTCGCTGATTGCCTGTGTGTCACTACCAGACATATCAACAAATCCTACTATATCGACACCAAACCGATCAGTCTTTCTCCTTAAACCTTCCAGTTGCTGGGCCCTTTCACCCACGCCAACAACCATCACCTTTTTCTTCAGGTATTTATCTGACTGCTGATACCAACATAATCGACAGACCAGAACACCCAAAAATGCACAAAGAGCGCCGATTAATAATACGTTACGATGGAAAAAAGTCTCCGGATAAAAAATGTAAAATACATAGAAAATCGTCAGGCTTATGATAAAGCTCAGCGATACACGTAATAAAATAGATTGAAGCTGCTCACGTAAATCCCTGCGATACAGTCCCATCGTGGCCATGACAGCCAACATCACGCCACAAAACATTGCTGCATCCGGGAAAAATAGGTGGTTAGTACTGGGGGAACTGGTGCCAATTGCTAAAATAGATACAGCATATATGGAAGTCAGTAATATCAGGCTTTCTACAATTACTAGAAGTAACAATGTCTTGGGTATATAGTGGCCGAAGACTTTATACATTAGCTTTCCCCTTAGTTCCTTAGTATTTTGGTTCGAGGTTATTTTCGGTTCGTTCCTGAACCTGATTTTCATCATCACTTATCCCTGGTGAAGCAATTATCTTTAGGGGAATTGCAAGTGGAATGCCAATGTACAGGAATAGTTAGAACCGGCTTGAAACCTACTTCCTTAAAGCTTCCTAATTGCTCATAAATATATAGTTAATTCAATACGTTAAGAGAACATTGCAGACTTAAATTTATTCTATTTTAATTTAACCTTTGCTGGTTTTACTGTCATGGCGAGCAATAAATTCGTGTTAAAACCACTCAATCTGTCGCTATTTCAAGACATGTTTTTCACAGCATTATAGTAATCATATATGTGTATCCTGTCTGTATTAATTTTTTTATGAAGTTATCAACAGCAACTAAAAAAGAAGGCTGTTCGGCAGAATCTGTGGGTCAGCGGATTGACTGCTCCCTCACCCCAGCCCTGTCCCAATGGGAGAGGGAGTAAGTCGTAGTCACCCCACAGATTCTGCCGAAGAACCAAAAAAAAAGCCCCTGATGTTTTCACATCAGGGGCTTAGTATTAAAGCCTGGCAGTGACCTACTTTCACATGGGGAGACCCCACACTATCATCGGCGCTAAGCAGTTTCACTTCCGAGTTCGGGATGGGATCGGGTGGTTCCCACTTGCTATGGCCGCCAGGCTAATTTGTGTTTGTCCGTTGTCAT